>JALUXU010000059.1 GCA_027013225.1 Acidihalobacter sp.
GGGTTGTGGTCAGATGAGGGGGAGGCGATCCGTGCTGCTAGCGGTGTGCGTCACCAAGGCTGTGTCGACCTACCTCCCCCGAGCCTCAACATAACGCTTTTTGGATATACAAGGCTGTTGAAATTCGTTCAGGCGAGCGCGGGAAAAGGAAGATTGATCGAAAAAGCGCAGTTTACAGAGCGTAAACAAGCACAAGAGCCCGATTTTGACGCTCTGAGGCGCCGCATGAGAGCATTTCAACAGTCTGTTAAAACCAGGTCGGGAACTTGTCTGAGCTGGCGCACATCAGGCAAACAGCATGACGCATCAGCGGTTTGGCTTGGCGATCGTGTTTTTTGGAAAGGTGGCGCTCCCACGGGGACTCGAACCCCGGTTTTCGCCGTGAGAGGGCGACGTCCTAGACCGCTAGACGATGGGAGCGGGAACTCTGCATGACTCAGAAGAGGCTGGTATTATAACCAGCTTTTTGATTATCTCAATCTATTGTAGTCAAAGTGTGTCAACAGTGACTTCTAAAGTGTGCCAACAGTGACTTCTAATGCCTCATCCTCGCCATCGCCTTTAATAATTCCTCGCGCGGAACATGGCATCTCCAGGGCGCTTATCAGCGAAAACGCATTGAAGGTGTTATATCGTCTTAAGGAAAGCGGTTATGAAGCGTATTTGGTGGGTGGCGGCGTGCGTGATCTCTTGCTGGGTCGTGAACCCAAGGATTTCGACGTGGCCACCAACGCCCGACCGGAGGAGGTTCGTTCATTGTTCCGCAACTGCCGTTTAATTGGCAGGCGATTTCGATTGGCGCATGTACGTTTTGGACGGGAAATCATCGAGGTGGCTACATTTCGAGCGCCTCATGATGTGGCTGATAATGACAAGGCGGCGGCTTTGACTGCGGATGGACTGATTTTGCGGGACAATGTTTACGGAACACTCGAACAGGATGCTTGGCGTCGGGATTTCACTGTCAATGCCCTGTATTACAATATCCGCGATTTTTCCGTGCTTGATCATACGGGCGGCTTGGCTGATCTGAAAGCCGGCGTATTACGTTTGATTGGTGATCCTGAACGGCGCTATCGCGAGGATCCTGTTCGCATGTTGCGGGCAATCAGGTTTGCCGCCAAGTTGGGCTTTAGAATCGAACCGGACACCGAGGCCCCGATTTTCGAACTCGGCAGATGTCTAGGGGAGATTGCTCCCGCCCGCCTGTTCGATGAGGTACTCAAGCTATTTCAGGGCGGGGTGGCCGTCGAGACGTTCGAAATGTTGCGCCATTATGGTCTGTTTAAGCCGATGTTCCCGCTGACAGAAGCGGCCTTGGCCAAGGAGACGCAGGGATTTCCCCGCACTTTCATTGCCCGTGCCTTGGCCAATACGGATCGCCGCATCCAAGAAAACAAACCCGTTACGCCGGCTTTTCTATTCGCCGCTTTATTATGGGAGCCCGTGAGGCAACGCAAGGCGGATCTGGTGCGTGCGGGAACCGATGAAATACCCGCTTTACATGCTGCAGCCGGTGAGGTAATCAGTGATCAGCAAAAGCATGTTTCCATCCCAAAGCGTTTCTCAATCCCCATGAGGGAAATATGGACTATGCAGCCTCGCTTCGTCCAGCGTTTTCCGAAACGCGTCGAGCGTTTTCTGGCGCATCCACGTTTTCGCGCCGCCTACGATTTCATGTGCTTGCGGGCCGAAGTCGGCGAGGTCGATGAAAAGCTGGCTGAATGGTGGACTCGTATCCAGGAAACGGACGATGCCGGACGTCAGCAAATGATGCGCCGAGCGAATGCTGGATCGGGCGCCCGAAAACGCCGCCGTCGCCCGCGAAAGCGCAAATCCCCTGTCAATAAAGGTACGACATGATAAACAATGGCCTGCCGGTGAGAACCTATATCGGCCTCGGCAGCAATCTGGATCAGCCTGTTCAACAAGTAATGAATGCGCTTGAAAAACTGGCTAAATTGCCTATGACGCGGCTTCTCGCTCAATCATCCATGTATCGCAACCCCCCCATGGGACCCGTGCCTCAGCCTGATTTCGTCAATGCGATTGCAGCGCTGGAGACTTGTTTGAGTCCGAATGATTTGCTTGCCGAACTTCAGCATATTGAATATTCACAAGGACGAGTGCGCCATGAACGTTGGGGGCCGAGAACCATTGATCTCGATTTGTTGCTGTATGCTGAGTGTATTGTCGATGAACCGCATTTGCGGATTCCCCACCCGGCTATGCATGAGAGATCCTTCGTGCTGTATCCTCTCGCCGAAATCGCCGCCGACCTGGTCATTCCTGGCAAGGGGCCACTGGCCCGCTACCTGGCTGAATGTTCCTCGAATAATCTCGTGAAACTCCATTCGGGCTAGAATCAAGCAATTTTCAGGATTCTCTTGCTATGGAATAACAGCGACATCGTCAACCGTCAGCCTGAACGCCAAGTACCCGTCGGCTAAATCAATGCGAGGCAAGAGAGGTGTCGATTTTTATGTTTTTATAGGTCTAATCAAGATTGATGAGTACAAGCGATAAAAAAGAACGAGTTACTGTAGCGACTCTTCAGCGCATGCGCGGAGCGCAGGAAAAAATCGTGATGCTGACCGCCTATGATGCGGCTTTTTCTCGCCTTGCGGACGAGGCGGGTGTCGATGTGATTTTGGTCGGTGACTCTTTGGGTATGGTCGTTCAGGGGCGCGAAAACACAGTGGGAGTGACTGTGGATGACATGGTTTATCACACTCGCCTTGCGCGGCGCGGACGCCGCCACGCTTTGCTGCTGGCGGACATGCCTTTTTTGAGTTGTGCCGATTCTTCCACTGCATTGCGTCATGCTGGCCGCCTGATGCAGGAAGGCGGCGCGGACATGGTCAAGCTCGAGGGTGGGGCAGAGCAGGTTGAGGTGGTTAGGCGTTTGAGTGTCAATGGGGTGCCAGTGTGTGCTCATCTCGGCCTGCGTCCTCAATTTGTTCATAAATTAGGAGGTTACCGTGTTCAGGGGAGAGATGAGCAAGGCGCCAAGATCCTGCGCGAGGATGCGCGCGCATTGGAAGAGGCCGGCGCCGAAGCCTTGTTGCTTGAATGCGTTCCTGCCACTTTGGCGGCACAAATCACGGGGTTTGCGCGTATTCCGGTAATCGGTATTGGAGCGGGTGCGGACTGCGATGGCCAGGTGCTGGTCTTGCATGATGTTCTCGGCATCACCCCCGGACGGCTGCCGCGGTTCGCGCGCAATTTCATGCCGGGACACGACAGTATCCAGGCCACCTTGCGCGCCTATGTGAAGGCCGTGCGCGAAGGCCGTTTCCCCTCGCAAGAGGAGGCTTTTTGAGTGCGTGAAACCCAGCGAGATTTCGAGTTGCGAACCATAATCCGAGGTTGGCGCAGCCAGGGCGAGCGCATCGTTTTGGTGCCGACGATGGGGAATTTGCATCAAGGTCATCTGGCCCTTGTCGATGAAGCAAAGCGACGGGCTGACCGTGTGGTGGTCAGCATTTATGTGAATCCCTTGCAATTTGATCGTCAGGACGACCTGGCAAACTACCCGCGGACTCTGGATGCCGATAGGCGCGCGCTCGAAAGCCGAGGTGTGCATCTTCTGTTTTTACCCAATACTGAATTGCTGTATCCATTTGGCCTGGAGCAATCCACGCGGGTAGAGGTGCCGGAACTTGGCGAGATGCTGGAAGGCGCTGCACGGCCAGGGCACTTCATGGGCGTCGCCACCGTGGTTAGCAAACTGTTCAATCTGGTTCAACCCGATGATGCGGTTTTCGGCGAGAAGGATTATCAACAGCTGATCCTGATCCAGAGACTGGTAGCGGACTTGCACTTGCCAGTTCGTATTCATGGTGTTCCAGTAGTACGTGAGGCGGATGGTCTGGCCTGTAGCTCCAGAAACAGCCGCCTTGGCGTTGCCGAGCGTGCACGCGCGCCGGTCTTGTACAAGGTGTTGCTGAAAGCGGCCAGATTGCTGGAGGAAACCGCGCCGCCGGCTGCTGTGGAAGCAGCGGCCAGTGAACGTCTCGAGCGTCAGGGATTTCGCGTAGAATACGTGACGGTGCGACGGGCGGCCGATTTGGCGGCGGCAGATGAACAAGATGAAGATCTGGTCATATTGGCGGCCGCATGGCTGGGTGCTGTCCGGTTGATCGATTGCCTGCGCCTTCAGCGTTTTCCGAAATCGATCTGATAAAGAAAACTCAGGGCTTGTGAAGCGCCGGACTGAACCTCGATGCTCAAATGTCTGCTCAGTTCATAACTCAGCGAGAGCGTGTTCGAAGGCTGAAACAATCCTGTGATGAGCTTGACGTATAGCTTCGGAGTTAAGTACGCGCCCAACACCAGCGCGCTTTGTTGCAAAGTATCTCCGCCTTGTACGCCGATTTCATTCAATCCGGTCTTTTTCTTGACCTCATTTAGTATGCCGCCATTGCCACCGCCACCCATTTTCAGGCTGTAGATTGCTTTCAGCAGCAGCGCGGTGTCATTTTTCGATGCGCCATTGAGGCCGTGGCCGGTCAGCAGATAGGAAAGGGCATCCGCCTGAGACAAAGGCGGATCCGAGCTGATTTCGGCATGTGGTGTTTGCAGGGTGCCGGTAAGACTCAGTTTTGCGGTGACTGAGCCCGCCTGGCGTTCAGCGACGAAATCCAGCCCGGGCGTGTTCACTGGGCCGGCGAAGTTGAGCACGCCGCGGCTCAAGGTGAGATCGAGTCCGTAAGCGGCATAGGTGCCGTTGACGATATTGACGCTGCCATAGGCGCTGGGGAATCGATTTCCCTGTTGCCGCACCTGCAGCTCGCCCCGCAGGTCGGCTTTGAGGCCCATGGCGTCGATATGCACCTGATGACCGAGAATGACTGTCATCACAACATCGATCAGAGGACCGCTGGGGGCATTGGGTTCTTGTTCACCGACGATGATGGCGTCGGAGGAAACGCCGACGGTGTGCGGCGGCAGGCGCTGAACGCGAATCTCGGCCTGAGGGATGGTCACCTCCCCGCGCACCTTGATCAATTTGGAATCGGCGCTGATGGTTAGATTCGGATTGATTTCGGCCTCGACTTCGGGCAGGTCGATGGCGAGAAAATCCTGTCCGGTCACTTTGGCCTCGAGCTTCGGTTTTGCGAACAATTGCGATACATTTCCACTGATTTGCAGGCGGCCTTTTCCGGAATCCGCGCTGGCTTCGATCAGGAGTCTGTCCTGGCCGCGCGGCAGATTGAGCAGGAGATTTAAATCCCGGATGTGGGTGCCGGTAGCCAGTACGGTCGCCGTCCCATGGCTCAGGGTCGCCTTGCCGTAGATTTGCGGTTTTTGCAGGCTGCCGGTGACTATGAAGTCGGCACCAGCCGCGCCGCCAAGGCCGTGCAGTTGCGGCACAAACGCCTGAAGCGCCGACAAAGCCGGTACATTGGCCTGTAGCCCACCCGCTAAAGGCCGCATGCCCGCCTTGTCGGGAACGCCGATAGCGAGCCGGGCATTCAGGCTGGCATGTTGTCCGTGTAATTGCATGCTGGCCTGGACGTTGACCGCGCCACTCTGCAGATGTGCCTGAAACACAGGGATGGCGAAGGCAACAACTTTTTGATCCAGACCCAATCGTCCTTGACTCACTCGGACTTGCATCTGGCCGTTCAAGGAAGTCATCGGTCCGCTCAACCGAGCTTGACCATTGACCTCGCCGGTAAGCTTCATGCCCGCCGGGAGCCATGGGCCGAGAAGGGTGAGCGGTAAAGAGCGTATGTCTGCCCGTGCGGCGAGACGGAGTGGGGTGCGCTTCATTTGCAGACATATACTGGCTCCAGCGCGTTTTGTTGGGTGGAGGCAGGTTTGGCCGATTTCCATGGCGTGAGGGCTGAGGCTGAGTGTCGCGGCCTGGGTGAGCTGCCAGCCCGCGCCCGTGTTTGGCCTCAGCGTTAGTTGTGTCAATCGCCCCTGCCAGTTTTTTCTGGTGTGATCAAAAACACCCTGAACCGCCATAGTCAATCCGCCTTGTCCGGCGGCGACCTGCAGCCTAAGCCGTTGGCGCTGCAAATCGCCGCTAAGCTGGGCTTGAACCCGTCGCAGATCAAGGCTGCCACGTTGCAAGTCGAGGAGCACGAGGTCTGCCTGCAGCGTATCGCCGCCGAGCGGACGAATGGTCAGCGTGGCGTCCCCTATGCGGATGTTTTGCCACCCCAATGCCTGAGCCTTGAAATCGGCCTCGATCCGCGGCTTGAGCCATTCACCCGAAAGCTTGCCCGCGCCATGCAGTCCGCCATGTAAGCTGGGAAGGAGCGTGGACAAATGGGGAAAGTCGGCGGACAGTTGGAGTTTCCCGTTCCGATGGCCGACCGTGCCTTTGGCCGAAAGCCGGCCGTCACCCGCATGGATGTCGGCTTTGACAAGATGCAGGATTTCATTGCGCCAGCGGGCGTTCAGTTGTGCCGTTAAGGGCGCGCCGTGCAGCGTACCTTTAAGAACGTCGAGTTTAAGCAGAGCGTCTTGCAAGGTGCCAGAGGTAATAAATAAGAAGCCGATATTCCCACGCATGTCGGCCCATTGCTTTCCAGGATCGAGATTTTTTCCGCTCAGTTGCAGTTTCCAGTGAAGTTTGGGGCGCATTCCGATCTGGCCGATACCCTGAATGCGCCCTCCCAAGGTATTTACTTGCAAATCAGCGATATCAAAATTTTCTCTATGGCCCGTGCCTTTGAAAGTCACGCCCGCAGCCGGGAGGCGGGTGCTGGCGGCCAGATCGGCGCGAAGACTCAGGCTATAGGATGCAAGCGTTCCCTGCATGTGCAGGCGGCCATCTGGGCTGGATGCGGTGACCGCACCCTCCAGGGGCCAACGAGCGCGCTGCCACTGCAGCATGAGATCGACACTTTGTTGTTGCGGTGATAGATCGCCGCTGAGAATCACCGGGAATGGTGCGGTGATAGTCTGGTTCAGCCGCAGCCGCTTGATGTCACCGCTTATTTTTCCTTGACCGGTGATGCGCGTGATGCGCGCACCATCGCTTAATGAAATATGCCACTCGATCTCGACCGCATTCGTGTAGGGCGGATGCAGCAAGGCGCTTCCGCTTGCCAGCAGTGAACCTTGGGGCGCTAGGATGCGAAAGCTCGAGAGGTGGAGCGTGCTGTCGTGAAGTTGGGCCTGAATCGTAATCGAGTCTATTTTGAAGTGTTGCCGACCTTTTTCTACGGTGATATCGTTCAGGACAAGGGCTTTCAAATCGACGCTGATCGGAAAGCTGATATGCAGCGGTGGGCCGGCTTTCTTCGACTTATCAGGGGGTGGCGGATGTTCAGGCAAAAAAACCCTTATATGGGATGCGCTGAGGCGTTCGATTTTCAGCTGGCCGTGAAATAGAGCGAGAGGTTTCCAGCGTAGTTCGGCGCGTTGTAACTGGAGGCGGGCGGTGGGGCTTTGCCAGTCGATTCCATAGAGATCGAGTCCGTCGAGCAGGCTGCCATGCAAGCGCTGGTAATTGATGGGCATATGTCCATAGCGGATCAAAGTGTCGAGCAGCAGGCGGGTGCCGGGCGTGGTGCCTGCGAGCCCATAGATCAGGGCGCTGAGGGTAATTAAAAAACCCAATAGAACAAAGAGGATTGGCAATGTCCATCGCCTCATCATAGACGTGATCCTATGCTGATGCTAAGGCGGAAGTAAGGGCCTGGCCGCTCGAAGGGATGAGCGAGGTCTATGCGGATGGGGCCGACTGGCGAGTGCCAGCCAAAACCGATGCCGGCACTACGGTAGACAGTAAAGGGGATCTTGTTGAAGGCGTTGCCTAGATCATAGAAAACGCCCCAATAATATGCGCCAACGAGACGATGATCATATTCCAGACTGCCGACGGCCAGGTACCGGCCCCCGATCACGCTGCCGCTGGCATCGGTGGGGCCGAGGCTTTGGTAGGCATAGCCACGGATGGACTTGTCCCCACCGGTGTAGAACCGCAGGGTGGATGGCAATTGCGTGATTACGTTTACCGCTGTAGCGCCGAGATGCAGGCGGCCGAACAGCCTGCCACCCAAAAGCGGATGCATTCCTTTCAAGCTGAGGTTGATCTGGGCGAAACTGACCGTGCTGACAAAACCATCCACAGCGCCCAGCAGCGTGGCGTCCACCGACCAGCCACGGGTGGGATAGAGCAGGCGGTTGCTGCGGGTTCGTGAAAAGCCGATACCGGGAATAAGTAATTCGGAAGTTAGGCTCTGGCCGGCAGAATAGGAGTATTCGTTCAGGTATTGCAGCGAAATCTTGCGCAGCCAGCCATTTTCCAGCAAATGGGTGCGCACGCCGCCCAGGGTGAGGGTGCGGGTGATTGCAGTGGTGGTATGCTGGTATTGGTAATTGCTGGCCAGATTCAGCCAGTTGGTCAGCGGGCGCCGCAATGGAATCTTGTATTCGAAGCCGAGTTGGGACTGCACAGGCGAAAGCTGGGTGCTGAGGGTGTAGCTGTGACCGGTGCGATTGAGGCGGTAATCGATGAGTTTTCCATTGAAGTTGGGGCCGATGTTGGTATTGTAGCCCGCGCCGAGTATGAGCCGATAAGGGCGGGCAGCGGTCAGAGTGAGGCTCATCGGCACTTGGTCATCATGACGTTTATCCACCTCGCTTTGAAGCTGAACCAGATCGAAATAACCGGAAGCCACCAGGGCGTTCTGGCTTTGTACCACGAGGTTCGCTGAGTAGGGTTCGCCTTGGTGATACAAAAGATAGCCGCGCACCAGCCAGGGGGCGAGCACGCTTTGGTGCAAAACGGTAGGCCCGAAAACATAACGCGGCCCGCTTTGCATGATGAGCGTGATTCGGGCGCTGCGCGTGTAAGGATCGATGAGGATTGTATGTCGCGTAAAACGGGCGTCGAAATAACCCATCTCGCGTGCATAGCTTTTGAGTCGTTGTTTGAGGCTGGAATAAAGCCCCTGATTAAGCACCTCCCCTACTTTGAGTCCGGATGAATCAATGATTTTTTTAAATCCGGGGTTGTTGTCCCCCGGCCCGACGATAGCTACGTCCGACCGGGTTATGCGTACTGGCGGGCCGGGATTAATTTTTATATCGATGTGCCAACAATGATTTTGCCGCTTAAACGAAAATGTAAGACGGGATCGATAATATCCGAGAGCCTCAAGGGCGAGGCGTGTTTTTTCACGTGCTTGCGTGAGGGCCGCATCGACCTGCCACTGCGGCGCCGAGCAGGAAAGTTGCAGCGTGGATAGGTATCCTTCGATATTGTCGCGCAGTTTGCCTTGCACGCCATCCACGCTGAAGGCTGCGTTGGCAAATGCCAGACCTGGCAGTAGGCACAGGAGCCCAAGCGTAAAACCAATGGGGCGGGAAAACATCGTGAGTCGCGTGTACAGCAGGCGCAACAAGTGTTTGTTCCATGATGAAAAGGGATTTCGCACCGGGCTCCTACATAAGAAATCTCATTTAAAGATGTGAGTTGGCTTGCGTAATCTAGGTTACTTTGCCATTATCCATTCACAAAAGGGGAATAATTCAACGTGGGGACTGAAATGAAAAGGATACGCCTTGTTTTGCGCCTGATAGCAGGCACCCTGTTCCTGGGCACGCTGGCCGCGTGCGCTTCTCATCTGCCGCCCCTGACTTCCGCACCCGTGTCGGAATCGACCCCAGTTTATCGCATTGCTGCGGGAGATGAGCTGCAAATCTACGTGGCGGGGCATCCGGATTTGTCTACCACCGTTCCGGTCGGCCCAGACGGACGCATCTCGATTCCTCTCGTGCAAGGTATAGAGGCAGAAGGGAAAACTCCTAGTCAACTGGCAAAAGATATAGAAAAACACCTGGCGCGTTACATTAGAAATCCAGATGTCACTGTCATCGTGCGCAGTTTTAACAGCTCGTTCAGCAACGAGGTGCGCGTGATAGGCCAAGCCGTCAAACCGCAAGCCATACCTTATTCCAAAGGAATGACATTGCTCGATGCCCTTACGGCTGTAGGCGGTCTTACTCCCTATGCCGCCGGAAACCACGCCGAATTGATACGGCGTGTGGATGGCAAGGAGAAAGTCTACCGCGTTTATCTCAGTAGTCTGCTCAATGGGAATATGAAAGACAATGCGCGCTTGCAGCCGGGTGATGTCATCGTGATACCCCAGAAGCTGTTTTGATTGGCCGGATGTCACCCATCCAGCGGCACTCGTCCATAGGTGTATTTGAGGTAATGGAATATGCATGAGGTTATTGATCGGCTGCTGATGGAGTTGCGCAGTGCCTGGCGTTTCCGGTGGCCGGCGCTCGGTATTGCCTGGTTGGTGGCCCTTGGTGGCTGGGCATATGTCTATTCGCTGCCGAACGTATACGAGGCACATGCTAAGGTGCATGTGGATACGGCATCCATTTTGCGCCCTTTGCTCAATGGCCTGGCGATACAACCCGACCTCAATCAGGAAGTGCAGCTGTTGACCAAGACCTTGCTCAACCGCGCCAATCTGGAGCAGATCGCGCGCAAGAGCAATCTAGATCTTGGAGGGTTGTCGCCTGCAGCCAAGGACGCACTGTTGCGTTCCCTGGCCCAGGGAATACACATCCAGGGTTTGGGTCAGGACGTGTACCGAATTAGTTATGCCAGCACTGATCCCGCGACGGCGCAGGCCGTAGTGCAGCAGGTGCTGAATATCATGATGGCGGATGCCCTCGGCAACACCAATATGAGTTCGGCCGCTGCGCAGAAGTTCCTGCAGGCGCAGGTGGCCGATTATGCGAACAAACTCAACCTGGCCGAACAAGCACTGGCGAAGTTCAAGCAAAAAAATCTTGGTTACCTGCCAACTGAGAGCGGTAATTATTTCAGTAGCTTGCAACAAGCACAGCAAAAGCTTGGCGAGCTTAAAAACCAACTCGTTCTTGCGCAAACCCAGTATGCCGCGCTCAAAAGTCAGACTCGGCCCATGCTGCGCCCAGACAGCGATCCTCTGATCGCGGCCCTCAACAGGCAAATACTAAAGGATGAACAATCCTTGAACGACATGTTGACCCAATATACCTCCGAATATCCGGGAGTCATCGCTTTGCGTGAAAAGCTCAAGCTGGAAAAGAAACAGCGTGTCGCAATGGTCAAGCAATTCATGGCTGGTAATGGTCAGGCCGCCGCGCCTGACAGCATTGCTTACCAAAACCTGGTGCAGCAGCAAAGCGAGGCAGCGGTAAAAATCCAAACGCTCCGGCAGAAAATAAGGCAAACCGAGGCCGCCATCGCGAGTCTCAAGGCGGGGGCTGATAAACTCACTAACGTGGAAGCCGAACTCAGTACATTGACGCGCAACTACAATGTCACGCGCAAGAAATATGACCAATTGCTCAACCGCCTGTATACGGCTCAGCTTTCTCAAAGTGCTCAGGAAAGCGGGAATCCTCTCAAGTTCCAGGTTATCGAGCCGCCGATCAAACCTCTGCTGCCAGCGGGTCCCAAAAGGCATTTGATGTCATTGGTCGTACTGTTCGGCGCCTTGGGTGCTGGTCTGGCTTTCGCTTATTTGCTGGCACTGCTGAAACCCGTATTTATGACGCGATCCGAGCTTACCGCCGGATTGGGACTGCCGGTCATTGGCTCGGTCTCCCTGGCCGCGACCAACACCTATCTTCGTGCCAAAAGAATGGGTGCATTTGGTTTTGGCTTTGCGGTGCTTTTGTTGGTGGTCGGCGGCGTGGCAGTCGCCGAATTTGCCAATCATGGCGCCCAATTGCTCCATGCCAAACTATAAGGAGTTATCGTGAGCATCATCGAGCGTGCGGCAGACAAGATCAAGCAAGAGACGAAGCCGATCATCCATGGCGATCAGAGGCGTCCTCCTGATTTTGCGGATGCCGGACATTCGAGTATCCCGGAAAGTCTGGCCGATGAGATTGTAGCTGCCAGGGAACGCACTGCTGTTCCAGAAACCGGTCACCGACTCGAAGTGGATTTATCCCGCCTGACGGCCGCCGGACTTTTTCCACCACCCGATTCGCGTGAGCGTATAGAAAACGAATATCGTCGTATCAAGCGCCCATTGCTGGCCAATATCACCGGGCGTGGCGCCATGCCGGTGGAAGACGCCCGTCTAGTCATGATCACGAGCGCGCAAGAAGGCGAAGGCAAAACCTATACTGCTTTCAATCTGGCTTACGGCCTGGCGCAGGAACGTGATTGGCAAATTATTCTCATCGATGGCGATAACACACGCCGAAGCCTGTCGAGCAGGTTGGGAGTGGGCGAAGAACATCCAGGATTGATGGACTTGTTGAGCAATCCTGGAATGATGCTGGAATCCGCTTTGTATGCAACCAGTATTCCGCGACTGACATTCATCCCAGCAGGAACACGCCATGAGGACGCGGCAGAATTGCTGGCCAGCCGAGAAATGTCTAATTTGTTGCGACGATTGTCAGCTGACCCGAACCGTATCATTGTGATCGACTCCACTCCATTGCTGGGCAGTGCCGAATCCCTGGCTTTGTCTGAATGGATGGGGCAGATCCTGGTGGTGGTCAAAGCGGGAGTGACTCCAAGAGCGGCTGTGGCAGCAGCCGTGCAGCCATTGGATAAGCGCAAGGCCATCAATGTGTTGCTCAATCAGGTGATCAAGGAACATGGAGACGCTTATGGCGGTTATTCCTCTTATGTGTATGGCTACGCGGACACGCAAGAAAAGCCCGCGCATTTGAGATGAAACTTGCTTGCTGCAAACAAACTGCCCTTGACCACAATAGGGCTTTATGAACAAGGCAAACGACGCCCATTATGATGATTGAAGGTTGCATTAAGGTATTGGGGCGGAGTCTGAAAAGGGGATGCCATGAAATGGCTGCATGGATCGACTTCTAGCGGATCGTTGAAATTCGACTCATGGGACTCAACAATCGGCCAGAGGGGAAATGCGCATAGGGAGCCTTGGAGCTTTTCAAGCCCCAAGGGCGTTTGCGGTGCGCTGTTCGCGCTGGCCTTCGGGTTCGCGCCAATCCAGTCGATGGCGGCGGATCTTGGGAGGGGTGGTATTGACGGTTATACAGCCCCGCCGCAGGTTCCTGGCTTTCCGCTTGAGTCACCCCGTCAAGGATATGTCCGGTCTTCCGGATCCAATGCTGCGGCCCGCCCCCAAGCACCCAGTTGTAATCCTCCAGTCTTTGGGGCGCAAGCCGGTGACCCGGCGGCTAAGCCGCCTTCCTTGGGGTATTACCTCAGCCCTTCGATAAGTGTGGGTGAATTCTATTCGGATAACATTAACCTTGCGCCCGACAGTGCCAGACGTTCGGATTCGGCCACGATTCTGACGCCTTCACTCAAAGGATGCACTGCGGGTTCACGCTTGCGAGCTCAGTTCGATTACAGTGCCCAGGCCATCCATTACGCCAGGGAAACTCCCAAAGACAAATATTACAATCGCTTCAATGGCACTTTGAATTCAGCCCTGTATCCGGATCATCTTTATTTCGATGCGAGCGGAAGCTATGGCCAGACGGTGATCAATCCAGGACAGCCCTATAGCGGCAACGATGTATTTATCACGAGGAACCGGACGAATACCTGGAATTATCAGTTGAGTCCCTATTGGCGTCAGGGACTGGGGCGAGTGGGCCTGGCTGTATTGCGCTACGACTATGGACGCACGGGATACAGCGATTCCAGTCTGAGCGGGTCACGCTCCTTTTCGGCTGCATTCGATTTGACAAATCCGCCCGATTCTCTCGCTTGGTCATGGCATCTGCACTGGAAAACCTCACGGGTAAAATATGACCAGGGCGGTGATGTGCAGCACTTCGATAATGCCTACTTGAGCCTGGGATATCTCTTGTTCCCGAATTTGCAACTGCTTGCCAAGGGCGGATTGGAAACCGAGTATCAGCCAGACGGCACGGTCAAAAGATACGGCAGCCACTATGGCAGCGCTGGATTCAAATATGCCAACGGTTTTGCTTCCCTGGCTGTCACCTATGGCTGGCAGTATTTCGGCCATGTCTGGTCGATCGATGCTTCATACCGCCTGCCGAGGCTCCTGTTTGGCGCATCTTATGCAGAAACCACCACCAGCACGTCGCTGCAGGCGGCGCAAACCACGCAGTCGGGCGCCATCGTGCCCCTCAATCAACCCCAGATCATCAACGCCTACATCAGCAAGCGGGCGAGCGGTAGCATGACTTACCTGATGCCGCGCAGCCGGCTCGTGTTCACCGCGTATGACGAACGCCGCTATTATCGGCCAAGCAGCATCGGCCATGACCGCACCACCGGCGGCAGCGTGGACTGGAAATGGCGATACAATACCCTGACCGCCGTGAATGCGAGTTTCTCTCGTGAGCGGCTGACAACGGTGCAAACGCCGGACAGCCCGGATTTCATCAACCAGGCGAGTCTTGGAATTACGCGAATGCTGCTGCCGAACCTGGAATTGAGCCTGAATCTGCTGCGCCAGTCCCGCAGCTCCCATATCGAAGCCAACACCTACACGGCCAACAGCGCCGCCATTCAACTGACCGCACACTTCTAATCGTCGCAGGAGCCTTATCCGGACCATGTACGAAGCGTTTTATCAACTCGACAAACGCCCTTTCGCCTTGACGCCGGACAGCGCTTTTCTGTTTCTGAGCGCGACACACCGCAAGGCATTGTCCTATCTGATCTATGGTTTAGGGCAACGCGAAGGATTCATCGTGATTACCGGTGACATCGGCACCGGTAAGACGCTGATCATCCAGACTATGTTCGAGTATCTCGAGAGCAAGGCCATACGCGGCGTTCGTCTGGCCGCGGCCAATGTGGGACCGGAAGATGTACTCCCTTTAGTGGCTACCGCTCTTGGATTATCCCAGAACGTCTCTACCAAAGCGGCCTTGCTGGCGGAGATCGAACGTACTTTGTTGCATCGTTATCCCAATGGGGTGCTGTTAATCGTGGACGAGGCGCAAACTTTTACACCCGAAGCGCTCGAGGAATTGCGTCTGTTATCCAACATGAGCATCAAGGGAAGGGCATTGCTACAGATTTCCCTGGTTGGCCAGAGCGACCTTCGGGCCACACTCGATCACCCGCGTATGGAACAACTCAGGCAGCGGATCATCGCCTGGCATCATCTGGAACATTTGACCGAACCAGAGGTTCAAGAATACATCGAATCCCGCCTTAAGACAGCAGGGCGGAAGGACAGCCCTGTTCTGGCGCCAGACATGTTTCCCCTGATTCATCGATGGTCAGGTGGTATCCCAAGGAAAATCAACCTTCTTATGGATCGTTTGCTGCTGTTCGGATATCTAGAGGAAAAGGACTCCTTCGATGCCAAGGATGTATCGAAAGTCATTGCGGAAATGGAACAGGAATTTGGACGCAAACCTTCTTCCGTTGGGGCGGCGGAACGTGCCGGAGAACCCGTTTCCCACGATGACTTAAAGATGGCTCCCCGCCGCGCCCCGGGGGCAGGCAAAGATGAATATCCGCTTGACGAAGGTTTATCCATGCCACATCGAAGCGATGAAACAACGGCATCTTCGGAAGGAGATGCGAAAGCGATCCAAGATAGCGCCCAGGATCTCGAACGCGGCATCGCGGCGCTACATTCCCAGCCGGAAGAGAAGAACGACGTGCCCCAGCCCGTTTTGGATGAATTGCCTCACGCTACTAAGAAGGAAGTGGGAGCGAATAAAAAAACCGCGGCACTTGAGCCCGAAGTTTCACGGAAGGGATGGTTCGCTCGCTGGATCGGGCGATGAGCCTTGTCTCGTAAACGTCCCGGAGAATGACAATGCGCAATGCGCTCAGTATCGATGTGGAGGATTATTTCCAGGTTTCGGCATTCGACCCGGTGTTGGCTCGGGAGAACTGGGGCAGGTTCGAACTGCGTGTCGAGCGCAACGTTGATCGCCTTCTGGAACTGTTTGACCGTCACCAAGCCAGAGCGACCTTTTTTACTCTCGGTTGGGTAGCAGAACGCCTTCCCGACATGCTACGTCGAATAGCGGCGGCGGGTCATGAAATCGCCAGCCATGGGATGTCGCATCAGCGGGTGACGAGCATGAGCCCCAAAGAATTTCGCGATGATATCCGCCTATCGAAAGCGCTGCTCGAGGATCTGGGTGGGCAAGCGGTGCAGGGCTATCGTGCGCCGAGCTATTCCATCGGTCGTGAAAACCTATGGGCGCTGGATGAGCTAGCCGAGGCTGGCTACCGCTACAGCTCCAGCATTTATCCCATTTATCACGACCATTACGGCATGCCGGAGGCGCCTCGTTTCCCTTTCTTTTCAAGCAACCATGGGGTGCTCGAAATTCCTGTGACTACCTTCGTTTGGGGTGGGCGGAACTATCCAGGGGGCGGGGGCGGTTATTTCCGCTTGTATCCTTATGCCTTGACCCGATGGGCAATCCGACGGGTGAACCGTCAAGATTCACAACCGGCCGTATTTTATCTTCATCCATGGGAAATCGATCCGCAGCAACCGCGCATCCAGGGAATAAGCCGCAAGACACGCTTTCGGCATTACCTTAATCTGCATCGTACCGAAGCTCGGTTGGCGTGCCTGTTGCGGGATTTTTCCTGGGATCGGATGGATAGAGTGTTCGCGGACGAATTACACTCCGCCCGCCAGTCGCCGCCAGCGAAAAAAGCGTTTTTGCAGTCAGGAAGGGAGACCGCATGACCACCGTGCGGATGATGCAAGCAGACGATGTCTCTGCTTGGGATGAATTTGTTGTCAGTCACCCTGAGGCAACTTTTTTTCATCGCGCAGGATGGAAAACCGTTCTGGAGCGGGCATTTTCTCATCGCGGACATTATCTACTGGCGGAGCGGAATGGCGAAGTGACCGGTGTTCTGCCCTTGGCGCGCGTGCGCAGCCGCCTGTTCCATGACGCCCTCATCTCCACCCCGTTTTGCGTCTATGGCGGCCCCGTGGCGGCGGACGAGGCCGCGCGCGAGGCCTTGATCGAAGCCGCCAGCGCCCAGGCGCGCCGGCTGGGCGTCGATTACCTGGAATTGCGCGAGCGTCGGCCCAGCCGTCCCGATTGGGCCGCGAAGTCGCTGTACGTGACTTTCCGCCGCGAACTCGCCGCCGATCATGAAGCCAATCTCAAGGCGGTGCCGCGCAAGCAGCGCGCGGTCATCCGCAAGAGCCTCAAGGCCGGCCTGGAGGCGAGGGCGGACGGGGATCTCGATGCCTTCTATCGCGTCTATTCCGAAAGCCTGCGTAATCTCGGCACGCCGGTGTTCGCGAAACGCTACGCGCGCATGCTGCTGGAAACATTTCCCGAAGACACGGAAATCCTCACCGTGCGCCGGCAGGGGCGGCCGCTGAGCGCCGTGCTCAGCTTCTATTTCCGCGACGAAGTGCTGCCCTATTACGGCGGCGGCATTCCGGCGGCGCGCGAACTCAAGGCCTATGACCTCATGTACTGGGACCTGATGCGGCGGGCGGTGGACCGCGGCATCCGCGTGTTCGATTTTGGCCGCAGCAAGCGCGACACGGGCTCATATGCCTACAAGGTGCACTGGGGTTTCGAGCCGCAAGCGCTGCACTACGAATACGACCTGGTGCGTCTGCGGCAGTTGCCAGACCTCAGCCCCAAGAATCCCAAATACGAGCGTTTCATTCGCCTCTGGCAGCGCCTGCCGTTACCGCTCAGCCGGGTGCTGGGGCCGCCGCTGGCCCGGAGTCTGGGCTAATGGCCGAAGACCTGCTGTTTCTGGCTCACCGCATTCCCTATCCGCCGGATAAGGGTGACAAGATCCGCTCCTTTCATCTGCTGGCCGGGCTGGCGCGGCGCTATCGGGTGCATGTGGGCGCGTTCATCGACGACCCCGAAGATGCGGCCCACGCCGCTGACTTGCGCCAATACTGCGCCAGCGTGTATATGCCCCGTCTGCACCCCCTGCTCGGCGACCTGCGCGGCCTGCCGCGCACGGTACGCGGCGCGCCCTTGTCCCTGGCCCGTTATACCCATGGCGCATTCGCCCGCTGGGTGGGCGAAACGCTGCGACGCCAGCGCATCCGGCGTGTGTTCGCCTTTTCCGCCGCCGTCGGTCGCTATGGCCTGCATCCGACACCCTGGAGCACGGCGCGCATCATGGACTTCGTCGATGTCGATTCCGAAAAATGGCGGCAGTACGCCGCGCGCGAACGCGGCCCTCTGCGCGCCGTGTATGTACGCGAACACCATACACTGGAACGGGCCGAGGCAGCGCTGGCCGCGGCCTACGATGCCAGCCTGTTCGTCTCCGCCGAAGAGTCCAGGCTATTTCTTGCGCGCCATCGCGAACTGGACGGCAAGGTCCACGCCATTCCCAATGGCGTGGACGGCGGCTACTTCGATCCCGGTGCCAGCCATCCGCGTCCCTTCGCGCAGGGCGTGCGGGCGGCGGTGTTCACTGGCGCCATGGATTATCAGGCCAATGTCGACGGCGTGGTCTGGTTCTGCCGCGAGGTCTGGCCGGCCGTTCGCGCGGCCCGTGCCGATGCAAGGCTGTATATCGTCGGCCGCCGTCCGTCCTCGGCGGTGAGGGCGCTGACGCGACTGGACGGGGTGGAGGTGACCGGCCGCGTGCCGGATGTGCGCCCCTATCTGGCGCATGCGAAGGTGGCGGTGGCGCCGCTACGGGTGGCGCGGGGCATCCAGAACAAGGTGCTCGAAGCCCTGGCCATGGGGCGGCCGGTGGTCGGTTCCGCCGCCGCCTGGGAAGGGCTTGGGCCCTTCGACCCCCTGTTCGGAGCGCGGGAGGATGCGCCTGAGGACTTTGCCCGCGCCGTGATCCGCCATCTCGACGCGCCGAATGGCGAGGGCGAGGCGCGGCGCGCGGCCATTCTCGCCCGGTTCAGCTGGGAGCGCGCGGTGGAACGTTGTCAGGAATTGCTGGAATCCACAGTGGCGCAAAAGCTGCCGCTGGAGGCCGCCCCATGAGCGTGGCCGCAGTCCTTCCCGCCGCCGAAATCCAGCGCCGCCGCAGTATGAGTCATGCGCTGTTCGTTGCGCTGCTGCTTGCCTATGCAGTCGTGTTCCACACCAGCTTGTTGCGCCTGGCCGAAGTCTGGGCGGGAGACGGCACCTTCCAGTTCGCCTTCCTGATTCCGCCCATCAGCCTGTTCCTGGTCTGGGAGCGCCGGCACCGGCTGGCCGGGGTGCCATTCGCCCCGTCCGCGCTCGGCGCGGCGACCATCTTCGCGCTGAGCTTGTTGTGGATGCTGGGCGAGCTGGCGGGGGTGCAGCAGGCACAGCAGATCGCCCTGGTGGCGCTGCCGCCGGCGATGGTGATCAGCGTCTATGGATGGCAGGCGGCGCGGGCCCTTTTGTTCCCGCTGGCGTATCTGTTCTTCGCCGTGCCCTGGCCGGTGGAACATTTGATCACCGTGCTGCAGCACATCACCGCCGTGTTTGCCGTGAAGATCCTGCAGCTGACCGGGTTCACAGTGTATCTCGACGGGGTGCTGATAGAAACGCCGGTTTCGGTGTGGCATGTGGCCGACGCGTGCAGCGGCATCAAGTTTTTCATCGCCATGGTGGCCCTGAGCTTGCTCTACGCGCAGATGTTTTTCCATAGCCGCAGGCGGCGGCTGATTTTCGTGGCGCTGGCTTTCATCGTCCCCATCGTCGCCAATGGCCTGAGAGTGTATTTCACCATCGTCATCGGCGAAGTATTTGGTGTGCAGTACGCCACCGGCACCGATCACATGATCTTTGGCTGGCAGTTCTTCGGCACCGTATTGCTGCTTTATTTCCTGGCAGGTTGGCCGTTTCGCGAACCGCCGCCGCCCGAGCCGGCGCCTGCGCCGCCGGCCGCCGCACCGCCCGCCGCCCCCGTCCTGCGCTGGACCCCGGCGTTGATGCTCTGCCTGCTGGCCGGCCCCATCGCGGCATTTTCTTTAGTACACGCCGCGCCGCGCCCGGCGCCGGCGCCGCCGCTTCCGGAACGGCTGGGCACATGGCGACTGAACGCACGCGAGCAGGACGTCCTGGGCGCGCATTTCCACCGCGCGGCGCGCCTGTCGGCGCTGCGCTACGCAGACGGCACGGCGCCGGTGTATCTGGTGGAAGCGGACTATCCAGGACCGCCGCGCCATGGCCGCAAGCTGTTCATGGCGGGAAATCACTGGTATGACCGGGCCTTGTGGCAGGCGCAGGCGGAACACGATGCCACGCTAAAATTGCCTTCCGGCCAGGCGCTGGTGCTGCGCGAGGCGGTGCTGAACGGGCCGGGGCAGCGCCTGCTGGCCTGGTATTGGTACTCCGTCGATGGCCGGCCGACCACTTCCGTACTGCAGGCCAAGTTTTGGCAGCTGCAACGCGTGCTGAGCCTGCACCCGCTGGATACCCGCATCACGGTGGTGGCGACGCCTTACCGGCACGACCGGGACGCCGCGCGCACGCGCCTGTCCGCTTTCACGCGCGCGCTCGCCGCCCACGGTGGAGGCGGCGTATGAGCGAGGCGATGCTGATCGCGCATGTGCTCAATCGACTGGATTACGGCGGCATGGAGACGGTGCTGGTGAACCAGATCCAAAAGATGAGCGATGCGCCCTACCGGCATGCGGTGATCTGTCTGTCGGGTCATGGCCGGTTTGCGCGCCGCCTGCCGCCCACGGTGCCAGTCGTGGACATAGGCAAGCGCCCCGGCAAGGATCCGGCGGCTTACGCGCGGCTGTGGCGGGCCTTGCGCCAGCTGCGTCCGCAACTGGTGCATAGCTACAACCTGGCCGCGCTGGAGATCGCCCCGCTGGCGCGCCTGGCCGGCAGCTGCGTGGTGCATGCCGAACACGGCTGGACCGCGGATCGTGCGTCGGTGCCCCAAAAATACCGGCTTTTGCGCCGGGCGATGAGCCCCTTCGTGGATCGATTCGTCGCCGTTTCCCGGGATCTCGAAAACTGGTTGCGCGAAGATGTCGGCATTGCCCCGGCCAAGCTCGCCTGCATCCACAACGGCGTCGATCCGGCGCCCTTGTCCGACGCATTGGTGGCGAGAGACGAAGCGCGCCGCCGTCTGGGCGTGCCACAGGATGCCTTCGTGGTCGGCACGGTGGCGCGGCTCGACCCGGTCAAGGCGCATGCCCTCCTGATTGAGGCGGTCGGCCGCCTGGCCGCCGCCAAGAAAGCACCACCAGTACGGCTCTACATCGTCGGCGAGGGCGAAGAGCGCCCACGCCTGGAGGCGCTGATCGAGGGGCGCGGTCTCGGGTCGCTGGTGCATCTACCCGGCGCGCGCGACGACATCGCCCAATGGCTGGCCGCTTTCGATGTATTCGCCCTGCCGTCTTGGAACGAGGGCGTGTCCATCGCGGCGCTGGAGGCCATGGCCGCGGCCTTGCCGGTGGTGGCCACGCGCGTGGGGGGCAATCCGGAAGTGGTCGCCCATGAAACCACCGGATGGCTGGTGCCGGCGGGCGATGTCGAGGCCTTGGCCGAGGCGCTCGCCCGCTATCGCGACGCGCCCGAGCTGCGCCTGGTCCACGGCCGGGCGGGGCGGGCAAGGATGCAGGCCGAATTCTCCCTGCATGCCATGGTGCAGGCGTACACGGGTTTGTACGGCGAAGTGTTGCAACGCCACGCGCCCGCGCGGGGGGCGGCCTGAATGTGCGGTGTGGCCGGTATTTTGTGTCGCGATCCGCAGGTCAGCCCGCAGCATGGCCTGCTCGCGGCCATGGGCGCGGCGCTGTCGCATCGTGGCCCCGACCAGTCCGGAGAGCACGCGGCGCCCGGCATTGGCCTCGCGCACCGGCGGCTGGCCATCATCGACCTCGCGGGCGGCCGCCAGCCCATGCGCTCGGCGGACGGGCGCTGGGCGTTGAGCTACAACGGCGAGATTTACAACTTCCGCCAGATTCGCGCCGAGCTGGAAGCCGAGGGCGCGCAATTCCAGGACCATTCCGACACCGCGGTGCTGCTCGAGGCTTGGCGCGCCTGGGGGGCGGCCTGCCTCGATCGTTTCATCGGCATGTTCGCTTTCGCCTTGTGGGACGGCGAGCGCCGGGAACTGCACCTGGTGCGTGACCGGCTGGGGATCAAACCCCTGTATTACGGCCGTACCCGCCGCGGCGACTGGGTGTTCGGTTCCGAACTCAAGGCCCTTCTGGTGCATCCTGAACTCGGGCGCGAGCTCGACCCGGCCGCCGTGGAGGACTATTTGGCCCTGGGTTACGTGCCGGACCCGCGCTCCATACTCACCGCCGTGGAATCGCTGCCGCCCGGCTGCCGCCTGCGCCTGCGCGCCGGGGACGAACGCCCCGCACTCTACCGCTGGTGGGATCTGGAGCCCGCGGCCCAGACCGCGGGCGACGCCGGGCGCTGGGGCGAGGAGCTGCGCGCGCTGTTGGACGACGCGGTGCGCCTGCGCATGATCGCCGATGTGCCGCTGGGCGCGTTCCTGTCCGGCGGCGTGGATTCGAGTACCGTGGTCGCCCTGATGAGCCGGGCGCAGACGGAGCCGGTGCGCACCTGCGCCATCGGCTTCGACGACCCCGACTATGACGAAACCGCCCATGCGCGCGCCGTGGCGCAGCGTTTTCACGCCGATCACGAACAGGCGGTGGTGCATCCGGATGGGGCGGCCCTGTTCCGGCGGCTGGCTGCGATCTACGATGCACCGTTCGCCGATGCCTCGGCCATGCCCACCCTGGCGGTCTGTGAGCTCGCGCGGCGGCGGGTGACGGTGGCGCTTTCCGGCGACGGCGGGGACGAGGCGCTGGCGGGCTACCGGCGGCATGTGTGGCATCTGCGCGAGAGCCGCCTGCGCGCGCGCCTGCCGCGGCCCCTGCGCCGGCTGGCGGGCATGCTGGGAGCAATCTACCCCAAGGCGGATTGGGCGCCGCGCCCGCTGCGCGCGAAAACCACCCTGCAGGCCCTGGCGCGCGACGAAGTGGCGGCTTATTTCCATACGGTCAGCGTCATTCCCGCCGAGGTGCGGGCGCGCCTCGGCACGCCGGCCTTCGCGCGCGCACTGCAGGGCCATAGCGCGTTGGAAGTCTTCCGCGGTCATGCCGCCCGCGCCGACACTGACGACCCACTGCGTCTCGCCCAGTATCTGGACTTCAAGACCTGGCTGCCCGGCGACATCCTCACCAAGGTCGATCGCGCGAGCATGGCGCACGCCCTGGAAGTGCGCGTGCCGCTGCTCGACCACCGGTTCGTCGCTTGGGCCTTCAGCCTGCCGGAATCGGCCAAGATACATGGCGGCGAAGGCAAGTTCGTGCTCAAGCGCGCCATGGAGCCGGAGCTGCCCAAAGACATTCTCTACCGCCGCAAGCAGGGATTTTCAGTGCCGCTGCGCGCCTGGTTCCGCGGTCCCCTGGTGCCCGCCTTCGAGGCGGTGCTCGGCGATTCGCCCCTGCTCGCCACCGGCTGGTTCGAGCGCGACGCGCTGGCCGGCCTGCTGCGCGAGCACCGCGCCGGCGTGCGCGATCATGGGCGCGCGCTGTGGAGCCTGCTTATGCTCGACGCCTCGCTGACGCACCTGCTATCCATGCCTGCTTTTTCCGGGGGCGGACGCTGATGCGGGTACTGAGCTTCACTACGCTCTATCCCAACGCCGTGCAGCCGCGTCACGGGGTGTTCGTGGAAGAGCGCCTGCGCCATCTGGCCGCCAGCGGCGAAGTCGAACTCACGGTGCTCGCGCCGGTGCCCTGGTTCCCCTCGCGCCATCCTCGTTTCGGCCGCTACGCGGATTTTGCCGCCGTGCCGCGCGAGGAGAAGCGGCACGGCCTGCGGGTGCTGCATCCGCGCTATCCGGTGTGGCCCAAGGTCGGAATGAGCGCCGCCCCCGCGCTGATGGCCGCCGCGTTGTGGCCTGTGTTGCGCGGGCTGGAGCGCGAGCACGGGCCCTACGACCTGATCGACGCGCATTATTTCTACCCCGATGGGGTGGCGGCCGTCTGGCTGGGCCAGCGCCTCGGCAAGCCGGTGGTGGTCACTTCGCGCGGTACCGACGTCAACTGGATTCCGCGCTATCGCGTGCCGAGGGCGCAGCTGCGTTGGGCCGCCGCGCGCGCGGCGGGGCTGATCAGCGTCTCGAGCGCGCTGGGCGAACATCTGACGGCGCTGGGGGTGCCCCGCGAGCGCATCACGGTGTTGCGCAACGGCGTCGATCTGGAGGTGTTCCGTCCGCTGCCGGAAGCGGGCGCTGCGCTACGCCGTGAACTCGATCTGGCCGGGCCGCTATTGCTGTCCGTCGGCAGCCTGATCGAGCGCAAGGGGCATCATATCGCCATCGAAGCCCTGCGCGGTCTGCCTGCGGCGACCCTGTTGATCGCTGGCGAAGGGCCGTGGCGCGCCCGCCTCGAGCGCCAGGCCGAAACGGCCGGCGTAGCCGCCAGGGTACGCTTCCTTGGGCCGGTGGCGCATGCCGATCTGCCGCGCTACTACAGCGCCGCCGATCTGTTCGTGCTCGCCTCCAGCCGCGAGGGCATGCCCAACGTGGTGCTCGAAGCGCTGGCCTGCGGTACCCCGGTGGCGGCCTGCAATGCCGAAGGCGTGGCCGAATTGCTGGCCGATCCGGTGGCGGGCCGGATCGTGCCACGGCGTGAGGCCGAAAGCCTGCGCCAGACTCTCTCCGCGCTGCTGGCCGCACCGCCGTCGCGCGAGGCGGTGCGCGCCTACGCCCGGCGCTTCGCCTGGGACGAGACCAGCGCCGGCCAGCTCGCGCTGTTTCGCGCCGTCGTGGAGAAAGCCGTCGCATGAAGCCGCCGATGAAGATCCTTTATCACCATCGCATCGGCTCCAAGGACGGGCAGTACGTGCACATCGCCGAGATGATCCGCGCCCTGGAACAGGAGGGCGCGCAGGTGATCGTGGTCGGTCCGGCCACGGTGGCGCGTGCTTCCTTCGGTGGCCAGGCGGGTTGGGTGGCGCAGCTCAAGAAACGCTTGCCGGGGGCGCTGTATGAATTGCTGGAGCTGGGCTACAGCCTGTTCGACTACCACCGCCTGCGGCGCGCCATCGCCGCGCACCGGCCGGACGCCATCTACGAGCGCTACAACCTGTATTTCGTCTCCGGCGTGTGGGCGCGCCGCCGCCACGGCCTGCCGCTGCTGCTCGAAGTCAACGCGCCACTGCTGGACGAGCGCAGCCGCTACGGCGGCCTCGCGCTCAGGCGTCTTGCGCGTTGGAGCGAGCGCCTGGCCTGGCGCGGCGCCGATCGCGTATTCACCGTGACCCGGGTGCTGGCCGGGCGCATCGCCGCTGAGGGCGTGCCCGAGGCGCGTGTGCGGGTGACGCCCAACGGCATAGATCCTGACCAGTTCGCCGCCTTGCCGACGCGCGAGGCAGCCAAGCAGCGCCTGGGATTGAGCGGTCGCCTGGTGCTTGGCTTCACCGGCTTCGTGCGCGAATGGCATGGGCTGGAGGGGGTGATCGACCTGCTCGCCGACCATCCCGCTCTCGATCTGCATCTGCTGCTGGTCGGCGACGGTCCGGCCCGCGAAACGCTGGAAAGCCGCGCCGCGCAGCGTGGCGTCGCATCGCGCGTGACCTTCACGGGGCTGGTCGAACGCGAACAGGTGCCGGCCTATCTCGCCGCTTTCGATATCGCCCTGCAACCGGCCGTGGTGCCCTACGCCTCGCCGCTCAAGTTGTTCGAATATCTGGCGGCGGGTTGCGCGGTGGTGGCGCCGGCCTGTGCCAATATTCGCGAAGTGCTCGAAGACGGCGTCAATGCTTTGCTGTTCGAAGCCGAAGATGCGAAAGCGCGCGGCGAAGCCATTCTGCGCCTGGCCGGCGATGAGCCATTGCGCCGGCGGCTGGGGGCGGCGGCGCAGGCGACCATCGCGGCGCGTGATCTCACCTGGCGCGCCAACGCCCGGGCGGTGCTGGGCGAGATCGAAGCCCTGCGCGCCCGGGAAGACGCCGGATGAAGGCGCTGACGGTTCCGGCGCTGGTAGTGGGCGGCGGGCTGAACGGGCTGGGAGTGGCCCGCAGCCTGGGCGCCGCCGGCGTGCCGGTGTATCTGCTAGAAGCCCGAACCGACGATCCGGCTCTGGCCAGCCGTTACGTGCGCGCACTGCGCGCGTCCGCGCTGGCGGGCGAACCGTTGCTCGCCACCCTGGAACGGCTGGGGCGCGAGCGTTTCCGCGGCCAGCGCCCCGTGCTGCTGTTCACGCAGGAACACAGCGTGTCCACACTCGCCTCGTCCCAGGCGCAGGCACGACTGGCGCTCCTGTACCGCTTTCTGTCGCCGTCGGCCGAGGTGTTGCAGGCGCTGTTGCGCAAGACTGATTTCGCTGTCCTGGCCGCCGACGCCGGCTTGCCGGTGCCGAAGACGGTGCGCCTGCGCGGCCTCGTTGACCTGGAACGGGCGTTGGCGCTGCGTTTTCCGGTCGTGCTCAAGCCCGCCTGGCATGACCCGGCCTATATCCGGTCCGGTCTGGCCAGGGCCTATCGAGCGGAGACGCCGGACGAAGCCCGGCGGCGCATCGAGGACATGCAGCGCGTGCTGCCGGAGGTGGTGGCCCAGGAATGGGTGGAGGGCGGTGACGAGGCCATTCATTTCTGCCTGCAGCATCTTTGCGCCGAAGGCCGTCCGCTCGCCACTTTCGTCGGTCGCAAACTGCGTTCCTGGCCGCCGCGGATCGGCGGCACCGCAGCCTGCGTCCCCGCCCCGGAGGCCCGGGTGCTGGCCGAACGTACCGCCCGTTTCTTCGCCCGCCTGCGGGTGCGGGGGCTGGCCGGCATGGAATACAAGCTGAATGCGCAGGGCGAATATCTGGCCATCGAGCCCACCATCGGCCGCAGCGATTATCAGGAAGAGGTAGCGACCCTGAATGGCGTCAATCTGCCGCTGGCCTATTATCTGGACACCCTGGGGCGGGGCTGTGAATACCGTGACGGCCCTGCGCGCCGCATCGTGTGGGTGGATGAAGAAGCAGAGCGGCGGTCCGCGCTCGCGCAGGGGCTGGCCCCGCGCCGCTGGGCGCGGGCGGACGGGCCGGTGCGCGGCGCCCTGTGGCGCCTGCGCGATCCCATGCCCTGGCTCGCACTGCGCGCGCGGCGACTGGCCGCGCGCCTGGGGCGTGCATGAACGCGCCTTGGCTGCGCGCGCTGCGCGAGCGCCTGCCGCTGCCGCGGCGCGCGCTGGAGCCGGAGACGGCGTGCCATGCCCTGGCGCGATGGCTCGCCCGGGCGCAGGACGCGGGCGGCGGCGGAGCGAGCGCCTGGTACGACGCGCGTCAGCGGCGCTGGGCGGCGGCCTATCCGGAAGTGAGCGGTTACATTATTCCCACCTTGTTCGATTATGCCCGTGACTTTCACGCGCCGAAGTTTCATAAACGCGCCTTGCGCATGGCGGACTGGGCCTGTGCGGTGCAACTGCCGGACGGTGGCGTACGCGCTGGATTGATGGACGCACCGCAGGTGGTGCCCACCGTATTCAATACTGGCCAGTCCCTGTTCGGCTGGGCGCGGGCGTTGGAGGAAACCGGCGAGTCGCGCTATCGGGAGTCCCTGCGCCGCGCCGCCGACTGGCTGCTTCGCGCGCAGGACGAAGACGGGGTCTGGCGGCGCTTCGGCTCCCCGTTTTCGGCCCCGCCGCCCAATGCTTATAATACCCGCACCGCTTATGGGCTGGCGCGGGCCGCAGAGGCGCTGGGCGAGCCGCGTTACCTGGCGGCGGCGCGGCGCAACGTGGATTGGGCGCTCGGCCAGGCACGCGCCAACGGCTGGCTGCCGCACAATGACCTGGAAGACGCCGCCCGGCCCTTGACCCATACCATTGCCTATGCCCTGCGCGGTATTCTCGAAGTCGCGGCGCGGGATGGCGGGGCGGGGCTGGAGACCGTGGCGACCGCCGCCCGCGTCTTAGCCCGCGCGCAGCGGCTCGACGGCGCGCTGCCAGGCCGGATGGACGCCGACTGGCAGGCCGCGGCACGCTGGAGCTGCCTGACCGGCAACGCCCAGCTCGCTCTGGTATGGTTGCGGCTGGCCGAAGTGGGCGGCGAGGCTGGCTGGATGACGAGCGCCACGCGCGCGCTGGACTTCAATCTGCGCTGTCTGCGGGTGGCGGGGGCGGATGGCATAGTGGGCGGAGTGCCGGGCTCGCATCCCTTCGACGGCCCTTACATGCGCTTCCGCTACCCGAGCTGGGCGGCCAAATTCATGCTGGACGCGCTGCTGCTGCGGCGCAGGATGAGCTGAGATGCGTGGTTTGCTGTTGATTCTGTTCGTGATGGGCACCTTGCCGATGGCACTGGTGGAACCCTACATCGGCCTGTTGCTGTGGACGCTTTTCAGCGACATGAACCCTTACCGTGAGGTCTATGGCTTCGCGGCGCGCATTCATTGGGTGTACCTGATCGCGGCGGTGACCATTTTTTCGGCCATCATCCATGCCAACAAGCTGCAGCGCCTGCGCTGGGACGCCTTGACCGTGCTGATGGTGTTCTTCGTGCTGTTCACTGCGGTTTCGAGTTATTTTTCTGTTGTGCCGTGGTATGCCTGGCCGCACTGGCAGCAATTGTTCAAGGTGGTGTTACTGTCGTTTTTCATCATCCTTTTGATCGATTCGCGCAAGCGATTGGATCTGTTGATCTGGGTGTTCGTGATCTCTTTCGGCTTCTGGGGCATGAAGGGCGGCCTGTTCACGCTGGTGCATGGCGGCCATTACATCGTCATGGGTCCGGCAGCGTCCTTCTACGGAGACCGCAACCAATTCGCCCTGGTCATGTGCATGACCCTGCCTCTGATGCGCTATCTGCAGTTGCAGGTGCGCTCGCGCTGGGTCCGGCTTGGTTTGTGGGTGGGTATGGCTCTCGTGGTGATGTCGATTCTTGGCACCTATTCGCGCGGTGGCCAGATCGCCCTGGCCTTTGTGCTTCTGGCCCTGATCTGGAAGAGCCGTGGCCGCTTCCGGTTGCTGTTCCTCACCGCGGCACTGTTGCCGCTGGCTCTGAGTTTCATGCCGGCGCAATGGACCCACCGCATGGAGGCCGTGGTCAGCGGCGGGGCCGAGAAGGGAGGCTCTTTCCAGGGACGGGTGCAGTCCTGGGAGTTCGCGACCAACTACGCCCTGCATCATCCCATTCTCGGCGGCGGTTTCGGCGTTTGGCTCAGCCGGGATGCCTGGGATCAGTACGGCCCGCCGGGTGCGCATCACCGCGCCATCCACAGCGTCTGGTTCCAGGTGCTGGCCGAGCAGGGCATGGTGGGCTTCGGCCTGTATGTGCTGATGTTGGCCAGCGCCTGGCTGTATCTCGGCCGCGTGCGCAGGCTGGCCCGGGGCGACCCCGACAGCGTGTGGATGTACGATCTGGCCGGCTTCATTCAGGTGAGTTTGGTGGCGTTCGCAGTAGCCGGCAGCGCCTTGCCGCAGGCATACTTCAATTTTCTGTTCCAGTTGTATGCCGTGGCGTCGTTGCTGCTCAAGTTCGCCTTGCAAAACCGCATAGCACAACGGGCCACCGCGCCAGCGGGCTATCGGACCGCCCCCAGCCGCCCGCTGGCGTATGACAAAAGTGCGCTGCGATGAGCCGACGATACCGCGTTTACAACGGAAGATCAATCGCGTGAGGCAGCCAAGCCAGGTGCTGCTGCTGGCGAGCAATTTCCCGCCGGTGATCGGCGGCTCGGCGCGGGTGTATGCCCAGATTGCCCAGGCGGCCGCGGGGCATGTGCGCGTGTTGACCGCTCGCCGTTTCTATGTGGATGGCCGCGAGTTGGCCGATTGGCGCGTTCATGACCAAGCGCAGAATTATCTTGTCGAGCGGCTGGATTTGTTGCGCACGCCATTGCAGGGTGGCGGGCAGCACGGTGGACTGCGCAAGTGGCGGCAGCGTCTGACTGATATGATCTTGCGTACCCGTGTTCTGGCGGCTTTGTTCAGGCGCGTATATCTGGGGCCGGTACGCTGCGTGTGCATCGGCGAACTGGTGGCCAACGGCTGGATCGCGCGCTGGCTCAAGTTTTGGCCTGGCGTGCGGACGGTGATCTATGTCCACGGCGAGGAGCTCACCACGGCAGATGGTTACGATGCCGATGGTGCGCGGCGCCGGTGTTTTTTGCGTGCGGCCGATGCCGTGATCGCGGTCAGCCGCTTCACCGAGCAGACACTGCATCATTTCGCCGGCGAGGATCTGCCGGTCACGGTGATTGCTAATGGCGTCGATTTCGCCCGCTTCGAACGGGCCGCGCCGGGCGAACACAGGCAAGGTTTGGGTTGGGACGATTGTTTCGTTTTCATCAGCGTGTGCCGCCTGCTGGAGAAAAAGGGCATCGATCACGCCTTGCGCGCTTTCGCCCGCCTCGCCAGACAGCGGGTCGAGGTGCGCTATCTGATCGTCGGCGAAGGGGAATACGAGCCTCGCTTGCGCAGGATCGCCGCCGAAGAAGGCATCATGGACCGGGTGGCCTTCGTCGGCAGGGTGGATGAGGGAGAACTTCCGGCGATCTACAAGGCGGGCGATGTGTTCGTGATGCCCAACCGCAGGCTGCCCAACGGCGACACGGAAGGCTTCGGGCTGGTGTTTCTGGAGGCGAACGCCGCCGGTCTGCCGGTCATCGCCGGGCGGGACGGCGGCAGCGTGGACGCGGTGCGCGACGAATACAACGGTCTGCTGGTCGATGGCGCTTCGATCGATGCCATCGAGGCGGCCATGGCACGTCTGCTGGACAATGCCGTATTGCGCCGGAAACTTGCGGAAAACGGCCTGCGCCATGCGCGCGAGAATGACTGGTACCGCAAGAGCTGGGAATTTTTGCGATTGTGCCTGGGCGAAACATGAACTGGTTTGGCGTACGTTTTCCTGAAAACTTCAACGCGATTCCGGAAACCGGAGTCGATTGCGGCTGGCAGGATTTGCGAAAACAGGGCTCCGTGGTCGCCCGCACCGCCTTCGGCGCGGCCTGGATCATCGGTTGGCGTTTCGTCAACCGTTTTCTTGGCATCATCAGCACCCTGATCCTGGTGCGCTTGCTGGTGCCGGCGGACTTCGGCGTAGTGGCGCTGGCCATGGGTTTCGTGCAGGGCTTGCAGCAACTGGCCGAGCTCGGCACCGAAAACGCCATCATCCGCGCCGACATGCCGGACCGCCAGCTTTACAACACCGGCTTTACCATCAACGTGCTGCGTGGTTTCGGCGTGGCCGTGATATTGCTCATCATCGCCGTGCCAGCGGGACATTTCTTCAACAGTCCCCACTTTACCCAGGTCACTTTCGTGGCCGCGGCGGTGAGCGCCATCTCCAGTTTGCAGAACATTGGTGTGGTCGATTACCGCCGCTACATGGCTTTCGACAAGGAATTCCTGCTCAAGCTGCTGCCGCGCCTGGTTTCGGTGAGCACGGCCATCGGGTTGGCCTTCGTATTCCGCGATTACTGGGCGCTGATCATCGCCATTCTGGTCAACGTCATCGTCGACACCCTGTTGAGTTATGCCTTGCATCCTTACCGCCCTGGTTTCACTCTTGCCGGATGGCCACGCATGGCTTCGTATTCGACGCTTTTGTGGCTGTCCAATATCGCCGGCCTGCTGGGCGGTCTGGGCAGCAAATCGACCATCACCAAGATGACGAATGTCGGCGCCCTGGGCTTGTTCGAGGTCGCCAGTGAGGTGGCTCAACTGCCGAGCTCGGAGCTGATCGCTCCGTTGACGCGGGCGATGTTCTCCGGCCTTTCCGAAGTGCGCACCCAGGCCGACCGGGGTGCGGCTTTGCTGGTGAAAATGATGACCACCATGAACATGATCGTTCTGCCCATGGGGGTGGGTTTGTCGCTGGTGGCCGAGCCTGCCATCCGCCTGGCCTTCGGCGAAAAATGGCTGGGGGCGGTGCCTTTGCTGCAGGTCTTGGCGCTGGGGGGGGCGATCTCCATTTTCGGGGAAATGAGCCGGCAGGCGTTCGCGGTGCACGGCTGGATGAAGGCGATGCTCAAAATGAGCGTGGTGTTCGGCTTGTCGGCCATCGGCAGTATCGTTTTGTTCATCCACCTGTTCGGTTTCCCTGGCATCGCCATAGGGTTGGTGCTCAATGGCACGCTCGGCGGTTTGATCTATTTCGTCGTCGCCATGCAGCGATTGCAGATCTCATGGCGACGCCTGGGCGCGGGGGTATGGCGCAGTTTCGCCGGCACCGCGGTCATGGCGGGGTTGATGGACGTCATGGGTTTTGGCTGGTTCGATTTCCATCCAGGCCTCGGCAACGGGGCGCTGGCGCTGCAACTGGCGGAAATGATCGGCATAGGCGCCGTTTCGTATGTGGCGAGCGTGCTTGTGCTATGGTGGATTTCCGGGCGGCCTGCAGGGCCGGAGCGCGATCTGCTCGGGTACCTGCAAGGCATTATTCAAGGCCGAAAGGCCAGGCGATGAGGCGTGAACACCATGGGTCAGTACGATGAATAAACAGGAAGGCTCCTCATGGACGAGGGCGGGCAAGCAGTTTTCCATCAGATTTCTGCTCAGCCTGCTCTTCGTCCTTCTCTTCGCGCCGGCTGCCGCCCAGGCGGCGGAATGGGTCAAGGCGTCGTTGCTGCCTGCATTGAGCGGGCCGAACGGCCTGGCCGTTTTCGCCTTGCAGAACACATCGAAAAAAGAAATCCGCTCCAGTTTTCTGTCATTAGCCACCGTGCTCGCGCCGGGCGCGCTGCGCCGGCCTTTTGCAGTGCAAGGCAAGCTGGAAGGCCGGGTCGTCCCCGTGCAACTCGATCCGAGAACCCATTACGCGGATGGCTCCATACGTTTTGCCATGGTCACGGTGAAAGTGCCTGGCCTGCCTGCAAGGGGGCTGGAACGGCTGAAGCTCGTCCGCGAGCCGGCACAAACAAGCCGACCCGCCCCGGCCGTGGCCATCGCACCCGTACTCGAGCGTTTTGCACCCGTGGTGGTGCTGAAGTTTTATGCCATCGACGGCAAGAAACTGAGCGCGCCAAAAATGATTCGCGTCGATCTTACCTCGCTGCTCAACATGTCGCGCAAGGCGCAGTCTGCGCTCGATTATTGGCGGCACGGCCCGTTGGCGACGGAAGTCAGGCTGCAACGGCCGGTGCTGTCATCACTCAGGCTGGTGGCCGATGCCACGGCTTATGCCGACGGTTCACTGTCGCTCGACGTGCAGTTCAATAACGACATCGCTATGTCACCGCAGGGCGGTACGCTCGTCTATACGGCGCAATTGCGGATCAAGGGGCAAACCGTATATGACAGTGGCATGATCAAGCAATATCAATACCAGACTTGGCATCGGGTGTGGCGCTCGGCGGGCTGGCCGCCTGTCAATGTGGTGCACGATGTGCCGCGGCTGGCGGCTCTGGAAGTGATCCCGAATTATCAGACGCTTTATGGCCTGCCGGCCGGGCTGTTACGCAATGAGTTGAAATCGTTGCGCAGCAAGGGTTGGGGCAGACCTCTTTCGGGCAATGATGTGACGCCTTACATGCCCATGACCGGAGGACGTCCCGACATCGGGCCGGTGACAGGAGCCAACGCGGCATGGCTGATCACGCAAAATCCCGTGGCCGCGGCTTTTGCACTGGGACAGGCGGATACCGCCGGGGCCGTGCCCTGGCATTTCTATCTGCCCGCCAGGGGCCGCTATCTCACCACCGAGGATTACCCCGACTTCTGGGCCGACCCACGCGGTGGTCCGCATTCCCATACCACGGGCCTCACGCAGCCGTACCGTTTTGCCGGCGGCTGGCATCCTGATGTGGCGCACATGCCCAGCCTGGCCTTCGTGCCCTATCTGCTCACAGGCCGGCACTATTATCTGGACCAGCTCAATGCCGAGGCTTTGTACGCCATCCTGGGACAATGGCCATCGCCGCGCCAGAACGGCAAAGGCATAGTGGTCGGTCCCGGCGCGCAGGTCAGAGGCGGGGCATGGAGCCTGCGCGAGATCGCCTACGCCGCTTGGGTCAATCCGGAAAATTCATACTTCGGGCGATATTTTCGCAAGATATTGCGCAACAACATGCGCTTCCTGGAGCAACACTTGCCTGAATGGACCCGCGAGGAAGGCCAGGCGTATGGCTATGTCCCCGGTTCCTACGGCCATTCGGGCGCAATGGCGCCATGGCAGCAGGATTTTCTTGCCACCAGCGTGGCTACCATCGCGCGCCTTGGCATACCCGGCGCCAAGCGCGTGCTGCAATGGCAGACGCACTTCCTCGCCGGCAGTTTGCAGCCACAACCCGGCTGGAATCCACACGACGGCATCGCCTACAACCTGTTCGTCTACAACCCGAAAACGAAGCGGCGTTACACCACCTGGGCCAAGATCCGCAAAGTCACTGAGAAGAATGGTCAGGCCAATGGCAACGGCTGGAAACACAGCCGCGGTTATTACGGTATGGTGCGCATGGCCGCGCTGGCGTCCATCTATAACGTCACCGGTTCGAAACAGGCCCTGGCGGCCTACCGCTGGCTGGCCGGCAGCGGCGCGCCTGGAGTGTCCCATGCGGCCCGAGCTCGACAGCCACAGTACTGGATCGTGCCTTTTGCACAATGAACTCATGCGTAAATACGGATTGAAATGACCCTAAGAATACTCAGTGTGCTGTCTGGCGCCGGATTTACTTTTGAGACGGAAAAATTGCTCGAACCGTTGGCGGACAAGGCATCCTTCATTGTATTGAACACATGGTTCGGCGGACGATTGGATGAGCATCGATTCAATATGGCCGAGTATATTTCTGTGCCGAGCTTTCCTACCGTCACCCAGCCATCCAGGATGCAGGCGGTTCGCGCATTCTGGCAGACGTACCGCATCGCGCTACGCGCCTTCGAATCGCACCGCCCTGACCTGGCGGTGGTCGTGGGTTGCAGCCATGCGGTGCCGGTCTTTTTGGCCGCGCGCCGAACAGGCGTGGCCACCGTTTTCGTGGAAAGCATCACCCGCTGTGACCAGCTCTCGCTGACCGGCAAACTGGTGCGCGCTCTGCGCTTGACCGATCTGTTCATCGTGCAATGGCCCGAATTGCAAAAACACTATCCGGGCGCGCAATTGGGGAGCATATTGTGATTCTGGTCACCGTCGGCACCACCATGCCTTTCGATGAATTGCTCGCAGAAGTCGACCGGCTCGCCGAAAAAGGTTTTTTCGAGGGCACGCTGCTCGTGCAGTCCGGACAATCGAAATACCGTATGCGGCATGGCGAGCAATTCGTCGGCCGCCCCGGGCTTCAGGATCTGATCGATCAAAGTGATATGGTCATCACCCACGGCGGCGCGACCGTGATCCAGCTTCTATTGTCCGGCAAGCCGTTCGTGGCCTTTCCCAATCCGCGCGCCGCCGGCGATCACCAAACGGCGTTTCTGTGCCAAGTGTCCGAGGTCATGGATATTTCATGGAGTCGGGATGTCGCCGACCTGGAGCGCCTTTGCACAGAACGCAGAAAAACAGGGCCGGCGCGAAATGACGGCGCGTTTCCCAAGGCCGCTTCTCTGATTGAAAATTTCGCGCGCCACAAAAAAGACGATATGTGAGGGTGAATATCGATCACTCAGACTTAAATCATTGGCCTTGTCAATCATGTCGATCGCAAACGGATACAACGCCTCATGAGATTGGTGGGCCTGCTCCAGTGACGCCAGGTTCTCATGCCCGTCGTCCATTTCCGCAGTACAAGGCCTGTTCCTATTGGCCAAGGGGCCTTGCTATCACACGCCCCCGCCGCTGGTCGAGTGCAGTTTTTGACCTGCCAGTCGTATTCCAGGGAAGGCCAGAGGGTTGTCAGGTCTTCGGACAATGGAGTCAGACGATTTGGCATGGGCCGGTGTCATGCGGATGCAGGGCGTGCATTCAAAGCATACCGTTACGCGAGTATAGATATGGATTAAACGACAGCAAGGGGCGGCATGGGAGGTGCGAGGCTCAAACTGCGCTCATGCCATGAGAAGTGAGGTCATGCCGTAGGACATCGCGATCCCAAATCTTTGTTTGTGAATAGTGTCGAAAAATCTTACACACTTTTTAAGCACATGTATTAGACAAGAATCTCTGACGTTGTCTCATGGTATTTGCCTGTTCATTCGTCTGTTCCTTTGTCATGTCAAGCGCCTTGGCTCAGGGCCTGTACGGCAGATGGTGACGGTGGATCATGCGGATATACGTGGATTGGTGACCACCGGACTTCACTGCGTCGCGGAGCTGGCCTTGATCTAACGTCAGGGTTCATCGGCCGGGGGGCTCGTGTGATATCGTCCCGTTATGCCCTATTCGAAGCGAACGGTCTGCAGGACAATGCAAAATTTGCGCGACATCACCGCGGGATCGTGCGTGGGTACGGCCGGTTTCTCCATCGCAATGCGGTTCTCGGGCGTGCCAGTACGCCTGAAAAACGGGCTTATCTGGCCTCCGACGAGGCGTTTACCGGTTAGGCGCGTAACGAGATGACGCGCGAACGTGAACGACTGCTCGCCGAGGCGGTGCGCCAGGCATGTATTGATGCCTGGCGTGAGGGGTATGAGTCGGCGTGTATGAGCGGGTTGTGTGCTGAAGGTGCGCTCGAAGTGGGGCTCAGTGCCGTGCAGAATCTCGATCTGACAAACGTGACCGCTCTTGGGCGGATTCCGCAGTCTGCTGCTCAATCCCAGGCCGCGACGTTCGATGGGTTTGACGTGCGCCGCGCGACGTCCGGGGATTGGCCGGCTATCTGGTCGTTTTTTCGGCCCATCGTCGAGGCCGGCGAAAGCCATCCCTATCCGTCCGATATATCCGAAGACGCTGCCCGCGCGGCATGGATGGACACGCCGTCCGCGACCTATGTTGCAGTGCGTGACGGTCGTGTAGTCGGCAGTTATTACCTCAAACCGAATCAGCCGGGCCGCGGCGCACATGTGTGCAATGCAGGCTATATGGGTCGATCCGGCGGCGCGCGGCGGTGGCGTCGCTACGGCGCTGTGTGTGCATTCACAAGCTGAAGCGAGGCGACTGGGGTTTCGCGCGATGCAGTTCAATCTGGTGGTGGCGAGCAATGCGGCGGCGATCCATCTATGGCGCAAGCTTGGTTTCGAGCAAATCGGGGTGTTGCCCCGTGCGTTTGATCACGCGCGCCTGGGGCTGGTCGACGCGCTGGTGTTGTATCGCTGGCTGGATTGAGGCTCCGCCACGATCTGCGCGGGCGATGGGCGCTATAACGCGATGAATTCGGGCGGCGGTCGGCGTCCAGCCGTAGCAGGCCGTGTTCCGTCCGCGGCGGCCAGATGCCTTGCCCGGCGGTATCGGAAAAGCGCCTGTCACTCACGCCCAACGGCACCATCCGCTACCAGCTCAAGACGCCCTACTGGGATGGCACCACCCATGTAATCTCTGAGCCGCTGGACTTCATAGCAAGACTGGCGGCGTTGGTGCCGAAGCCGCGTGTGAACTTGACGCGCTTCCACGGCGTGTTTGCCCCGAACAGTCGGCACAGGGCGTTGGTGACACCGGCGAAGCGGGGCAGGGGGCACAAGGACCGGGTAGCTGGTGAACCGCCAACGCCAGCCGAACGGCATACCTCGATGACATGGGCACAGCACCTCAAACGCGTTTTCAATATCGACATCGAGACCTGCAACGCCTGCGGCGGCGCTATGAAGGTGATTGCCTGTATTGAAGACCCGGTGGTGATCAAGCAGATCCTCGATCACCTGGAGCACAAATCAGAAGCCAGTCAGCCCAGGGCGCTACCCGAAAGCCGGGCGCCGCCG
>JALUXU010000060.1 GCA_027013225.1 Acidihalobacter sp.
TGCAGAGTTGGTCAAACAGATGATCGCCCGTTGGCTTGCGCCCTTCTTCGGTAAAGAGGCGGTCGGTAAATACCTTTCCGTTGTCCGTGAGGATTTTTTGTATGCGGATCGGACAGGCCTTCTGCAGGGCCTTGAGGAAGGCGGCGGCAGAGCGTGCCGTTTTGTCCTTTTTGATGGCTACAAAGACCCAGCGAGTCGCACGGTCAATGGCCACAAAAAGATAGCTGCGCGAGGACTGGTCGGCCATCTGCGGCAGGTATTTGACGTCGATATGCACAAAGCCCGGTTCATACGCCTTGAATGCTTTCTGAGGAGCCTTGGCTGGAGTGGGCTTGAGGTCCTGCAGGTTCCCCACTCCATGGCGACGGAGACAGCGGTCGAGGGTAGAACGGGAAAGCCCGCATGAACAAACTCGCGCATCACCGCCAGAAGGTCATCCAAAGGAAGCAGCAACGTTTTCCGGAGCTCCACGGCAATGGCTTCCTGTGCCGGGTTCAACGTCGTTTGCAGGCGATGCGGGGTATGCGAGCGGTCCCAGACGGAATCCCGGCTTTTCCACTTGCGAACTGTCATCTCCGAGGTACCAAAGCGACGTCCCAGGGCCCGTACAGGCTCGTTACTCTTGGCGATCTCCGCCCGTACCGCAGGGGTCGTGCGGGCCCGTCGATGCAATCGTAGTTCGATGTTCACTTCTCCTGTATATCCTGCGCTCTCAATATCTCTCGAGCATACAGTAAAGGAAACCTCCTTGGATCTATAGTATCATCCGGGGTGCGACAGTTACGCGCAGCTTACCCGAGAGGAACGATACCAGATCTACGCGCTGAAGAAAGCGGGCCACAGCCAGAAGGAAATCGCAGTAACCCTGGGTCGCAGTACCTCGACGATCAGCCGGGAGCCGAGGCGGAACAAGGGGCTGAAAGGATACCGGCCCAAGCAGGCCCACAGGCTGGCGCAGAACCGCAAGCAAGAGAGGAGCCGAAGGCGGATACGGACTCCGGGTATGGTGGCGCGTGGAACGGTTGCTGAGGGAAGACTGGAGCCCGGAGCAGATCAGCGGCTGGCTGCACCGGAGGGAAGGGATTCGCATCAGCCATGAGTGGATTTACCACCACGTGTACGAGGGCGAGCGACGTGGTGGCGACCTGCATCGTCATCCGCGCTGCCAGAAGCCCCGCAGGAAGCGCTATGGCCGCCATGACCGGCGTGGGCGCATCCAGGGAGCGGGTTTCCATTGATGAACGCCCTGCGGTGGTTGAGGAGCGTAGTCGCATTGGGGACTGGGAGGTGGACACGATGAATGGGAAGCCAGAGGGTGCCGTGCTGGCCGCCCTGGTAGAGCGATATCCCCGGATGAGCGTACTGGCATTGGCGCCCAACAAGACGGCGGAAGCGGTCAAGGCGGCCATCTTGAGAGCGATTCGTCCGCTGTCCTCACAGGGGGGCATACACTTACGTATGACAACGGCAAGGAGTTTGCGCTACACATGGACATTGCCAAGGCGCTGGAGGCTGACGGCTTTTTCGCTCATCCCCATCACTGTTGGGAGCGTGGCCTGAATGAAAACACCAACGGGCTCATTCGCCAGTACCTTCCCAAGGGGGGCTGACTTCAATCAGCTGACCTCTGCCCAGGTCGAGCAGATCATGGATAAATTGAACAACCGACCCCGGAAATGCCTGGGCTACAAAACGCCCAAGCAGGTATTCTTCGGGGTTGATCCACCCGTTGCACTTGTGAGTTGAATCCGTAGGGCATTATTTTTATGTTTAATCCGTCTGATCCAGAAGAAATAAAAAAACTTATTTCAAATCGATGCAATAAACTAGATTACGAAATCTATATTTTCGGTAAATTGGATTCAACAAATGAATACCTAAAAAGACTGGTAAAAAATAACGAAGCAAACTCAGGTGACATTTGCATTGCCGGGTGTCAAACCCATGGCAAAGGGAGGCGAGGTAGGGAATGGATTTCGCCATGTGGTGGAAATATTTATTTGAGCATATGTTATGACGCCAGCAATAAAGATGCTTTGAAGTTGAATGGAATGACTTTGGGGTTGGGGGTTGCTGTTGGTTTAGCAATTCAAGAAATATCCGGAATTATAGTGCGTATGAAATGGCCTAATGATATTTATTTCAATAACAAGAAAATGGGGGGGATTTTAGTGGAAGAAATAAGCTCAAATAAAAAACGGTACTGGATCATAGGGGTGGGTCTAAACATTCAGGAAATGGATAAGGATCCTTGTATGGATATGAATCCAATTGGATTGGCTGAGATATGGAAGGATGCCTTTTCAAAAAGGGATCAGTTAATATCGAGAATAATAGAAAATTTATTGAGTTTTTGTGAAAAAATAAATGAAAACGTATTACGCGATTATTTACAATTGTGGTCGTCACTCGATCTATTTTTAGGAAAGGAAATAGAAATATATCGCGAGGATGGTTCTGTTATTTTGGGAAGAGGGGCGGGGATTGATGATGGGGGGAGACTTATGGTGAAGACATCTCAGGGATTGAAAATCCTGGATTCGTCCTTTGTCAGTGCAAGACTCGTCCAATGAAGTTATTGATCGATATTGGCAACAGCAGAATAAAGTGTGGCATATCAAGAAAGAGGGGGGAGGTAGAGCAGATTTATGTTTTCGAAAGCATTGAAGAGTTAAATACTAAATTGATCTATTTTGATAAACCGGCCTTGATATATTTAGTTGATGTAAGTTCCAGCAATCTAAAAGACATTCTTAGAGAATATTTTATTAAAAAACGATGGGGTAAATTCAAGGAGCTGAGTATTGCTGATAACAGGCGGATAAATGTTTGTTACGAGAAAAAATCGGAAGTTGGAATGGATCGGGTTCTAATAATGATTTCAGCGCTTGCTCAATTAAATCGATCTGCAATTGTTGTATCTGCGGGTACCGCGACCACGGTTGATGCGGTGATTTCCGATGGGACTCATCTTGGAGGCATAATATTACCAGGATTTAATCTTATCAAGCGAACATTATTAAAGGCATTGCCAAAATTCAATCAAATAGATATGAGTTTGAATGATAAGGAAAAAATATTTAATTGCTCTACACAATCCTGCTTGACAAGTGGATTGATATATTCGTGGGCGAAAAGTGTGGATGCGGTGATATTAGAAATGAAAAATAAATTAGCCGAAATGGGTGAGGATGCCATAGTTATGATTACTGGAGGAGATGGCATCTTATTGATGCGTTATTTGACTGTCGATGCCGCATATGACGAAGCGATGGTTTTAAAAGGAATGACTTATATTGAAGAATAGTTTTTTGCTCCATAACTTTTTATGGAAATTTGCATGTAGTTATCATGCCTGTTGTCAAATGAATTCCGCTCGGTTGTGATAGTTAGATTGAGAACAACTAATTCTTTCCTTGGTTGATCTGGACACATTTTTCCTGGAGTGGGGGTGGCAGGAACTTTCCCATGAGTGGGAAGTTTCTGAAGTGTGGCTGCTAAGTACAAGCACGAGGTGGTGATGCGAGTTGACCGTATTCTCATGTGAAGAATTTTGAGGCAATCGTAACCCTCGTGACATACATAATGTGCCGTTAATGCAGTCTATTAAGAACAAAGTCCGCAATCCAGCGCAAAACCTGACTGCGTGCTGGGTCCAATGATTCAATAGCTTTCAAAGCCTCCTCGTGAAGAGCCCGAGCATGTGTTTTTGCCTCGTCTAGCCCAAGCAAGCTCGGGAAGGTGGGTTTGTTGCGGGCGATATCCGCTCCTTGGGTTTTACCGAGGGTTTCCGTGTCTCCCTCCACATCAAGGATGTCATCTCTGATCTGAAAAGCCAATCCTATGCATTCAGCATAGCGATCGAGCTTCTGGCGGATTTCCTCATCTGCATGTTCTGCGCATAAGGAGGCCATGCGCACGCTGACCCGGATCAGCGCCCCCGTTTTGTGGATATGCATGTTTTCAAGTTCCGCCAAAGAAAGTTCGCGCCCCACCGAGGTGAGGTCTATGGCTTGGCCGCCCGCCATGCCACGAGATCCAGCGGCATTGGCCAAGGCATCTATCATAGCCAGGCGAGTATCTGGCAAGCACTTCAACGAGGGGTCTGAAGCCAGAATGTGGAAGGCCAGTGATTGAATGGCGTCGCCGGCGAGAATCGCCGTTGCCTCGTCGAACTGGCGATGACAAGTTGGGCGCCCGCGGCGAATATCATCGTCATCCATTGCAGGGAGATCATCGTGAATCAAGGAATAGGCGTGGATCATTTCGACTGCGGCAGCGGGGGCATTCAGCGAATCCAAATCAAGACCTAGGGCATGACCAGTTCCATAGACCAGTAAGGGGCGGATGCGCTTGCCGCCACCCAGCGTGGCGTAACGCATGGCAGCATGCAATCTTTCCGGAGAGGTATCTTCGGAAGGCAGCCAGCGTTCGAGTACGGCTTCGATGTGAGCGCGCCAGTTATCTGCCAGTTGGGCGGGGTCAATCATCACTATTGTTTCCATTGATGTTGTCGAGGTCGATATCCAGCTCGTTATTGGCGGTCAAGACGCGGATTTTTTGCTCCGCCTGAGCAAGTGTTTGCTGGCATTCGCGAACGAGCTCTATGCCTTGTTCGAAGGCTTTTAAAGATGTTTCCAGGGACTGATCCCCCTGTTCCAGGCGTTCGACCAGTTTTTCGAGTTGGCTAAGCGCTTTCTCAAGGTCAAATTTCTTTGCACTCATCGGAGATAAGAGAGACGGATTGTAAACAGAGTGGAACAGTACCCGAGTCTGAACCGTAGGGCAATCCATGAGGCGTGAGTTGAAAGTTGAACAATGGGTTGACATATAATTAGACTATGTCTAAATTATGGGTGTGGCCATTTACTGCGCCACATAGTGTTTCTTGACAATCTAGGAGGATAGCACCATGGAACTTAAAGGTAGCAAGACAGAACAGGCCTTGAAAGATGCTTTTGCCGGCGAATCTATGGCGAATCGTCGATATCTATACTTTGCGGGCAAGGCGGATATTGAGGGTCAAAATGATGTGGCCGCAGTTTTTCGTTCAACAGCGGAAGGTGAAACCGGTCATGCTCATGGGCATCTCGAGTATCTGGAAGAAGTTGGCGATCCGGCGACTGGCTTGCCATTTGGTGATACTAAGTCGAACCTCAAGTCCGCCATTGCAGGAGAGACTCACGAGTATACTGACATGTATCCGGGAATGGCTAAAACGGCTCGCGAAGAAGGGTTCGATGAAATCGCCGACTGGTTCGAAACCCTGGCCAAGGCGGAGCGTTCACACGCCAACCGCTTCCAGAAAGCACTGGATGCCTTAGCGTAAACCATCGGGGGAGTCGTTCTCGTTATGTTTGTGGATGCTCCCCCATTTATCCCCAAAAATATCCGCTATCGGTGTAATAGATGATGATTGCGCCGAATCCTAGGAAATGGAGATACATATGTCCGCACCTACTGACGACAAAAAAGAGGGCAATCTGGAGGCGCCCACCCGTCATCCATTAGAGTGGCAAACAGAGGCGTTCTATGACCATGAACATTTGTTCGGAGAGCTGGAACGAGTGTTCGATATTTGCCATGGGTGCCGCCGATGTGTGAGCCTTTGTAATGCTTTTCCTACTTTGTTCGATCTGGTTGACGAGTCTGAAACCATGGAGGTGGACGGGGTCGCCAGGGAAGATTACTGGAAAGTAGTTGATCAGTGTTACTTATGCGATTTGTGCTATATGACGAAGTGCCCTTATACACCGCCTCATCCATGGAACGTGGATTTTCCACATTTGATGCTGCGAGCCAAGGCAGTAAAGTTCAAGGAGGGGGATGTAAAACCGAGGGATAAGCTGATAAGTTCCACTGATGCCGTCGGTCGGTTGGCCAGCATTCCTGTGGTCGCCGGAATCGTCAATACCTCTAATCACAACCCTGGATTTCGTGAGCAATTGGAGAAAGTGATGGGTATTTCCGCTCACGCGATCCTGCCCGAGTATCACTATCCCACTGGGCGCCAACGCGTTGCCAGCTTCCAGTCAACGGTTGAGAAGGCGATACCTGCTGGGAAAACACAAGGGAAAGTAGCCCTGTTCGCCACCTGTTACGGCAACTATAACGAGCCGCATCTGGCAGAGGATCTGTTCAAGGTGTTCGATCATAATGACATCGAAATGACCTTGGTTGAGAAAGAGCGTTGTTGCGGCATGCCCAAGTTGGAACTGGGTGACCTGGAAGCCGTGGCGAGGGCGAAGGAGGCGAACATACCCGTGTTGATGAGTATGATTGATGCGGGTTGGGACATCGTCGCCCCCGTGCCTTCCTGTGTGTTGATGTTCAAGCAGGAATTGCCACTTATGTTCCCGGATGATCCTGATGTGGCCAAGGTCAGAGAGCATATCTTCGATCCATTTGAATATCTTATGCGGCGATACAAGGAAGGGCTGCTGAAAACGGATTTCAAGGAGTTCTTGGGCAAGATCGCCTATCACGCTGCCTGTCATCTGCGCGTGCAGAACATGGGGCTCAAGACCCGCGAATTGCTGGAACTTGTGCCGGACACTCATATCGAAACTATTGAGCGCTGTTCCGGCCACGATGGTACCTATGCGGTCAAGAGCGAGTTCCATGATATATCCATGAAAATATGCCGACCGGTTGTCAGTCGAGTGCAAAAAGCCGAAAGCGATCATTACTCGAGCGATTGCCCAATGGCAGGGCATCAGATAGAGAATGGCCTGCGGGATCAAGGAGACGAGCGTCCTCCTGAACATCCGCTGACACTGCTGAGAATCGCTTACGGCCTGGAATGAGAAATTGGAAAAGGGAGCCATTAAAATGGAGAAATTGACCCGTGATGACTTGATGTCGCTTGAGGCCTACGACGCGCATCGCCCTGAATTCCGTAGGCGGGTCATGGCGCACAAAAAGAACCGCCGGTTGCCACTGGGGCCGCATGCCGCGCTTTATTTCGAGGACAGCCTGACTATGCAGTATCAGATCCAAGAGATGTTACGTGCGGAGAGAATTTTCCAAGCCGACGGTATTGAAGAGGAATTGGCGACCTATAACCCCCTGATCCCGGATGGATCCAACTGGAAAGCGACTTTCATGCTCGAATATACCGATGTAGCGCAACGGCAGGAAGCCGTCGGTCGATTGATCGGTATCGAGGATAGCGTGTGGATGCGCGTGGCAGGTTTCGACAGGATTTACGCCATCGCGGATGAAGATATCGAGCGGGAAACGGATGATAAGACTTCGACGGTGCATTTCATGCGCTTTGAGATGACGCCGGAAATGGTGGCTGCAATCAAGGGGGGGGCTGCGCTTTCCGCTGGCATTGATCATCCCGGTATGACGATCGAAGTTGATCCGGTTCCGGAAATAACGGCCAGAGCCATTATCGCCGATCTGGATTGAATTTCAGGTGAGCTGTTCCAACGCCTGTGAGAGCCGTTCTACCGCATGAATTTCCATGCCGGGAGGCGGGCGTCTAGGTGCGTTTGCCTTCGGAATGATGGCCTGAGTGTAACCGTGCTTTGCCGCCTCGCGTAATCGCTCTTCGCCATTGGGTACGGGGCGGATCTCACCAGCCAAACCCACCTCGCCGAAAACCACGAGGTTGCTGGCCAAAGGCCGGTTGCGAAGACTCGACAGCGCGGCAGCAAGCACGGCAAGATCCGCTGCCGTTTCGCTGACCTTTACCCCGCCGACCACGTTGATGAAGACGTCTTGATCGAAAAGTGCCACCCCGCCATGGCGATGCATGACGGCCAAAAGCATGGCGAGCCGGTTCTGCTCCAGGCCTACAGTGATCCGTTTGGGGGTGTTTTGCCGGCTGTCATCCACCAGCGCTTGAACTTCTACAAGCAATGGGCGCGTGCCTTCGCGAGTCACCATGACCACACTGCCGGACACCGGTTCCGGATGTCGGGAAAGAAATATCGCCGATGGATTACTGACCGCTTTGAGGCCACGCTCAGTCATGGCAAAAACGCCCAGCTCATTGACTGCGCCGAAGCGGTTTTTCACCGCCCGCATGACACGATAACGGCTGCCTGGGTCGCCCTCGAAATACAGCACTGTATCGACCATGTGTTCGAGTACCCGCGGACCGGCCAGGGTGCCCTCTTTAGTGACATGCCCGACCAGGAAAACAGCGGTGTCGGTCTGTTTGGCGTAGCGCACGAGTTGGGCGGCGGTTTCGCGCACTTGGCCGACGGAACCTGGAGCGGATTGTAGCTGTTCGGAATACAAGGTCTGGATGGAGTCGATGACTAATACCCGTGGGTGTTCTTCGGCAACGATAGACAGAATTTGCTCTACCCTGGTTTCAGCCAATAGCCGCAAATGATCCCGCGGCAGGGAGAGGCGATGCGCTCGCAATGTCACCTGTTGCAGGGATTCTTCGCCAGTGACGTACAACGAAGGAAGAGATCGGCCTAGTGTGGCTAGCGTTTGAATCAGCAAGGTGGATTTGCCTATGCCGGGATCGCCTCCGATGAGTACCACTGAACCATGCACTAAACCTCCGCCGAGGACGCGATCGAATTCATCGATTTGGGTGGCCGTGCGAGGCTCTGCTTCCAATGCGACGTCATTCATGCGGCGAACACCAGCACTCCCGGCGTATCCGCTGAAGCGGGGATGAGGTGCTTGTGCTTTGGCGGGTTTGCGAGCGGCGATTTCCATCAAAGTATTCCATTCTCCGCATTCGGCGCATTGCCCACTCCATTTGGGAAATGTCGTGCCACAAGCGGCGCATTGATATTCGACGCGCGGCTTGGCCATTATTTTTTCTTTTGGCTGTATTTCAGAAGTTGCGGCTGCGCCCGCACCGTGCGAACCGCATTGTGCTTGGTTTGGACGATTTCCAATGGGTAACCATTTATCAAAACACTGGTTCCAGGCTCCGGAATCATTTCAAGATATTCCAGAATGAGGCCGTTCAAGGTACGAGCCCCCTTGGTGGGCAGGCGCCATCCAAGAACGCGATTGAGCTCTCGAATATGAATTGACCCATCAATGATGTAGCTGCCATCTGGTTGAGGGTGAATGCTGCGGCTGTGGGCAGTGGGGTCGGTCGTGAATTCGCCGACGATTTCTTCAAGCAAGTCCTCAAGTGTCACCAGTCCCTGGATGTCACCGTATTCATCCACTACCAGGCCGATACGCCGTCGCTCGGCTTGGAAATTCAGAAGCTGTTGATTCAAGGTGGTACTTTCGGGAATGAAGTAGGGCGCGCGCAGCTCAGATTCAAGAGTTTCCTTGTCAAGCCGGTCTGCCTGAGCCAGTTTGAAGATGCGCCGGATGTGAATGATGCCCACTACGTGGTCAATATCGCCATGATAAACAGGCAGCCGCGTGTAGGGTGTTTGTTCGAGTTGCTCAAGGATCTCATCCCAGGGTTCATCCAGATCAATACCGACAATTTCATTGCGCGGCACCATGATGTCTTCGACCCTTTCCTTGTCCAGGTCGAGCAACGCGAGAAGCATTTTCTGGTGGCGTTTGGGTATCAGTCCTCCTGCTTGATTGACTACGCTACGAAGCTCCTCACGACTGATTGGTTGGGATTCCACGTCGTCCGTGGATACGCCTACTGCCTTGAGAATCGAATTGGCGATCAGATTGACAAACCAGACTAATGGGTAGGTGAGTTTCAGTAAAGGGACGTAGATGAACGCCGCCGGGAAAGCCACCCGTTCGGCATGCAGGGCGGCAAGAGTCTTGGGGGCTACCTCGGCGAAAATCAACAAGCCGAATGTCAATACGCCGGTGGCGATAGCGATACCGGCGTCGCCAAACAGGGCATAGCCGAGGTAAGTGGCCAATTGGGTGATCAAGATGTTGGCCAGGTTGTTTCCCAGTAATATCAGGCCAATGAGACGATCAGGCTTGCTAAGCAGCTTCTGCGCGAGAATAGCTCCACGGTGCCCGCTTTCGGCAAGGTGTCTGAGCCGATAACGGTTCAATGACATCAATGCCGTTTCGGTTCCGGAAAAAAATGCGGAAACCATCACTAGGAGGAGAAGCAGAAGGCCGAGTAAGCCGAGTTGAGTGGCGTTCAAGATGCGTGTCTTCGGGTATTGGCTCCGACTACTTCAGAGCGCGTAAAGTATTGGAATATAGGAATGCCGAATGATTCGTCCTGAATGTTTTCGAATAGCAAGGTCCGGCGCAAGCCTGAATTTCGCTCGCGTCGAACTGAGTATTTGCGCGTTCCATTCGTGCCGGAATTTCTCGGTAATGGCAACAAAGTCACATGAAGCGCTCGGCTGCGTATCAAGGAGATGTTCATCCAGAGATTGTGAGTGCGTTGAAAATGAGGGTGCTGAGATAGGCAACAATCAAGATGCCAAAACCCGAAAGCGTCCAACGAATGGCGACTCTGCCTCGCCAACCCAAACGCCATCGTCCGAGCAACAGCAAGCCAAAAACGACCCATGAAGCGATGAACAGAACCGTGCGTTGGGGGGATTCCATGCTAAGAAATCGGGTGATAAACAAAAGGCCAGTAGCCAGGGCGGCAGTAAGCAGGAGAAATCCAAGCGTTAAAGTCTGGAACAAAATGCTTTCGGTGTGTTGCAGGGGCGGCAGCACGCTGAGCCATCCACCAGGGCGATGAGTCCGTAAACGCCGATCCTGATACCAGAGTAAAACGGCTTCCAAGGCAGCGATAACGAATAAGCTGGAAGCGATGAGGGAAATGAAAACGTGAACAGCTAGAATCTGATTTTCCGGGTGCAGTATGAGTCGTGTATCTGGAAAAATCAGTTCTATGGCAATCGTTAATGCAGCAAAAGGCAATAATATGAGACCAAGCCCTTCCACTGGCCTATTATGGAGCGAGATTAGTACAATCAAGGCGAGTAGCCAGCCAACCATAGATAGGGCCTGAGCGACGCCCAGATTCAGGCCGGTCGGCGTAACGATGTCCAGATAGAGTGCGCCGCCATGCAAAATCAAGGCAACAATCCAAAAGAGGGCGATCTGCCGGCCACAAGCGACTTGGCCGCCTTTCAGGCGAATGCGCGCACGCTGCCCTATCTGCCAGGTGCAAATCAGATACATCAGAATAGCGAGGATGCTGATTACAATTTGCATGCGATAGTTTAAGGTGCCGTTAATCAATTTAGGAGCGAGCTTGCTTGGATAAGCCGGGCTTGTTGGCCAAGGCTTCTCGACAAAGCTATTGAATAAGATAATATTACGTCATTCAAAACCGTTTCGGGGCAAAAACATGTTCGAAAGTCTCAGCGATCGTCTTGGCGTCACTTTCAAGCGCTTGCGCGGGCAAGCGCGATTAACCGAAGACAACATCCAGGACGCCTTGCGTGAAGTGCGTATGGCATTGCTGGAGGCAGATGTCGCTCTTCCGGTTGTGCGGGATTTTGTATCCAAAGTCCGTGAACGCGCGATCGGGCGGGAGGTTATTCGCAGCCTGACTCCCGGTCAGGCATTTATCAAGATCGTCAGTGACGAGCTTACCGCCACCATGGGCGAGGTGAACGAGGGACTGGCGTTAAACGTGCAGCCACCCGCCGTTATCCTCATGGCGGGATTGCAGGGCGCAGGCAAAACGACAACTGTCGCCAAATTGGCTCGATGGCTAAAGAACGACAAGAAGAAGTCGGTCATGGTCGTCAGTTGCGACATCTATCGCCCAGCCGCAATCCAGCAGCTGGAAACGCTAGCCAGGGAGGTGGACGTAGATTTCTTTCCCAGCCATCCTGATCAGGATCCAGTCGATATCGCTCGTCAGGCGATTGATCAGGCACGCCGCCAACATAAGGATGTGTTGCTGATTGATACGGCTGGTAGATTACATGTCGATGCCGAAATGATGGCGGAAATACAACGCATTCATGCCGCGGCCACTCCCGCAGAAACGTTGTTTGTGGTTGATAGCATGACGGGGCAGGATGCCGCCAATACCGCCCATGCCTTCGATGAGGCATTGACCTTGAGTGGCGTCATCCTGACGAAGGCGGATGGCGACGCCCGCGGCGGTGCCGCGCTTTCTGTGCGAAGTATTACCGGCAAACCGATCAAATTCATTGGTGTAGGCGAAAAGACGACAGCACTGGAGCCGTTTTACCCTGATCGTATCGCCTCGCGGATTCTAGGCATGGGTGACGTCGTTTCTCTGGTTGAAGAGGCCCAACGGAACTTCGATCAGGAAAAAGCGGAAAAGTTGGCAAAAAAGGTGAAGAAAGGCAAGGGGTTTGATCTGGCCGATCTGAGAGACCAGCTGGAGCAGATGAATAAAATGGGGGGTATCTCAAGTCTCCTCGATAAATTACCCGGCGCCGGTCAATTGCCGGCCGGGATCAAGGATCAAGCGCATGATGCCAAGATCAAACAAATGATAGCAATCATCGATTCGATGACTCCGCATGAAAGGCGATTCCCGGCGATTATCAAAGGGTCCAGGAAACGCCGTATTGCCGCAGGTTCTGGCACCCAGGTTCAAGACGTGAACCGTTTACTGAAACAGCATCAACAAATGAGTAAGATGATGAAAAAATTCTCCAAGGGAGGGGTGACCAAGATGATTCGTGGCATGAAAGGCGGCGGCGTGCCGGGAGGATTGCCTTTTTAATGGATGCAGAGTCCTAGAATTCCTGGACACTATTTGTGTGCTGCGGACGCGCACCCGGACCATGACGCCCTCTGCAAGTTTCGGCGGGAGAATTTCGAAGCGGAGAGCGAGCCCTTTTTTGCAGGTTTTGCTGCTGGCGCGGGCGCTGAAGCTTTTGAAGGTGGGCACGGTGAGCGTAGACGTGACGAAGGTGGAAGCCAATGCCAGCAAGCACAGGAACGTGCGGTATGAGCGTGCGGGGGGGGGGTGGGGCAGCTGAATCGGCGTCAGATTGCGGTCTTGGAGCGGCTGGCTCCCATGACCCATGAATCGGGTACCGACAAAGGCCGGCGACACATCTATGGTGGACGTTCAGCCGTTCGTACGGCGTTGTTTCTGGCGACGCTCTCGGCGATCCACCACGCCCCCTGCATGAAGGATTTCTACCAGCGCCTGGTGCAGGCCGGAAAGCCCAAGAAAATCGCTTTGGTCATCGCCAGGCGCAAGTTGTTAACTCTCATCAACGCCGTGTTTCGAAGCGGTGAGCCTTATCGTGTTCTCTTGGCCGATTGTCCGCGAACGCCTGCTTGCCTACCTTCTGGAGGAGATAATGAATAAAACCCATGACTTGTTTAAACGCGCCCAGAAACATATCCCAGGTGGTGTTAATTCTCCCGTAAGAGCATTCAAAGGCGTCGGCGGTGAACCCTTATTCATAGAACGGGCAGAAGGAGCGTATATCTATGCCAGCGATGGAAGGAAATATATAGACTATGTGGGCTCTTGGGGGCCTATGATCCTTGGGCATGCTCACCCTGAAGTTGTCCGATCAGTTCAGCAAACGGCCGCAAAAGGTCTTTCATTCGGCGCCCCAACCGAGCTGGAAACGCGAATGGCCGACCGCATTTTTGAACTGATGCCCTCTATCGAGATGGTGCGCATGGTCAACTCCGGTACCGAGGCGACCATGAGCGCCATTCGCCTTGCGCGCGCCTTCACAGGTCGAAACAAAATAGTCAAATTTGAAGGCTGCTATCACGGCCATGCCGACTCCCTGCTGGTGAAGGCCGGATCGGGAGCTCTGACGTTAGGCATACCCAGCTCCCCCGGTGTGCCTGCCGCTTTGGCCGAGCACACCCTGACTTTGCCATACAATGATCTGCAGGCCGCCGAAAAAACCTTCGAGCGCCTCGGCGGACAGATTGCCTGCATTATCGTCGAGCCGGTTGCGGGGAACATGAATTGCGTTCTGCCGGTGTCTGGCTTCCTCGAAGGATTGCGTGATCTTTGCGACCGTTATGATTCTGTGTTGATTTTTGACGAAGTGATGACTGGTTTCCGCGTGGCGCTCGGCGGCGCCCAAGCCTTATATGAGATCAAGCCAGATCTGACCACACTGGGAAAAATCATCGGTGGCGGCATGCCGGTAGGCGCCTTTGGCGGCAGAAAGAACATCATGGAGGAACTCGCTCCTCTAGGCCCTGTTTATCAGGCGGGCACCTTATCCGGCAACCCTGTCGCTATGAGCGCCGGATTGAAGACGCTGGAGCTCATCAGTCACCCCGGATTTCACGAAAGACTGACTCATTCCACACGGCGATTGCTCAAAGGCCTGCTTGAGGCGGCTGAGAACGCGGGGATCAGTCTCCGCGTCAATCAGGCTGGCGCCATGTTTGGACTGTTTTTCACCGACATCCCTCAGGTGCGCTCTTACGCCGACGTCATGGCCTGCGATGCAGATCGTTTCCGCTTGTTCTTCCATTCCATGCTCGACGAAGGCGTCTACTTGGCGCCTTCGGCCTACGAAGCCGGTTTCGTATCTTCCGCCCATGGCGATGCGGAAATCGAAGCAACCCTTGGAGCGGCAAAACGCGCTTTCGCCTCGATGAGCTGATGGGCATGAAAATCAAACTACTGTGCAATGACCTGATGACCCGTACACGACTGGTTTCGCGCTGGCAAAAAGCAGATGCTGTTATTTTGAAAAGCCATGAGAAAATAATACCTGACATCATCGTCGTCGACCTTGCAGATACCAACGCCTTTTCTATTCTCAGAAAAGAACGCGAACACTATCCGCACGCTCGCATCGTCGTTTTCGGACCGCATGTCGAAGCCCAGACCTTAAAGTTGGCAAAACAAGCGGGAGCGGATGAGGCCGTGGTTCGCGGAAAAATTGCTGAACGCGTACTCAAGCGCCTTCGTGATAACAACAGTCAGGAGGAGAAATAAACCATCCCCTTTAAAAACTTGCGGCACAGGCGCCATAATCTAAAATGCATAAGAATGATCAGCCGATCAAAACGATGCCGGTGGTCATTCTGAGCTTTATATTTTTGGAACAAGCGCATGCAGGGCTTATTCACTTCAAGCCGGTCATGGAACAAAACGGGCCTTATAAACTTAAGGGCGCATATTGTGAAGCCAATCCGCATCGGCGAAACATCAATGAGGTAGATTATGCAAGTGGAACGTCACGATAAAGACCATATCATTATTGATGTCGATATAGAGACAGCAGAAAAGCTTTATCACGCCATTAATGAGCGTACAGACGACATCACCAGCAGCGCCATCGACTTCGCGAGTTTGCTTGAAGAGGCCTGCTATGAAGCCAAGAACGATTTTCATCAGCCGCCTCATGCCTTTGATGAGAATCACCCATTACATCCCAAAGCGGAGGACTGATATGCGCATCGAAACTCAAGGCAAAACGCACGTTCGCATTATCATGCGAGAAAAAAAAGCAAAAGACCTTCTTGCAGGATTATTGGCCCATCCTGATTTAGGCGAAGAAGCCAAGGAACTCGCCGATAAATTGCAGGCGGCCGGCGTCACTCCCCCGCCCGCCGCCCCCGGATCACATCGGCACCAATATGCACCGCCAATGGATGAATAATAAACAGGCTGGGGAGACAGGAAAGCTCGCCTGGCCTTTTCTTTTCCCGCGCGCGGCTATAGAAACAAGGCGCCCGAACGATTATCTCTCCTCAAGAAATTTACGGATCATTCGCCTTTGGCGTTTATCCGGCCTCCTGGCCGGTACTGGTTCTGACAAACGCCGCAGTCGGCGTTGCTGTCTCGAAAACTCACGGGCTTGCATGCTGGCTTCGCTTTCAGCGTAAAGCGTTTTTGCTATTAGGGCCTGTCTTCGCTGCTTGTCCAGTCCCAAAACCTCCAGCTCGTAGCGCTCAGCGCCTTTTTGGATACGCAGACGATCACCGATTCTGACCGCATGGGACGGCTTTACCCTGGCTCCGTTCAGGTGTACTTTCCCGCCGCTGACAGCCTGCGTGGCCAGGGCCCGAGTCTTGAAAAATCGCGCCGCCCAAAGCCACTTGTCCAGACGCATTTTCCCAGCACTTTCATCAGCTGACATACAATCCTCTCATAAAGCCCGATCGTTCATTGGAGACAAAGATGCATCTTGAACTTATCAGTTTTAAACTCTGCCCGTTCGTCCAACGCAGCGTGATTACATTACTCCATAAAAAAGCGCCGTTTGACATAAGCTATATTGATCTCTCCGAACCACCCGCATGGTTTTTCAAAATCTCCCCTTTCAGACGGGTTCCCGTATTGAGAGTGGATGATAAAACCGTATTGTTCGAATCTGCGATCATTAATGAATTCATCGATGATGTCACCGCCGGCAGCTTGATGCCGGCCGATCCGTTGCAAAAAGCGCAAAACCGCGGGTGGATACAGTTCGGCGAACAATGTCTGGTGGATCAATACCATCTGAGCACAGCCGAGAATGGAAAAAGCTGGGAAGAATCGCTCGCAAAAGCCCATCACAACCTTGCCAAGATTGAAGGCATGCTGGGCGAAGGCCCTTATTTCAATGGTGAGAGTTTCTCCCTGGTCGACGCTGCATTCGCTCCCTTGTTCATGCGCTATGCTCTTTGGCCGCGAACCCTCGGCGCACTCCCCTCAGAAGAATTCCCGCGCCTTGTTTCCTGGTCAAAAACGCTTCTTGGCCTGCCAGAAGTGCAACAGTCGGTGGTGGACGATTTCCACCTGCTGTACGCTGAACATATCCGGGAACATGGTGGTTATCTGGCGAACGCGTTTCCAGTCAACAGCCGGTGAGGTGGTTTAGCGCGGCCATTCGACGATATGCTCCAGGATATCGTCTTTGACTTCACTCTCACAGACACAGCGACCGCGCACGGATACGCCCGCCTGATAAACGCTATCCTTCTCACCGGAAACCAATGGGTGCCATGTGGGCAAGTCTTTACCTTCTGCGATGAGACGATAAGCGCAACTGGAGGGCAACCAGCGGAAACGGGGAATATCTTCGGGTCGCAAGCCAAGGCAATCCGGCACCCGTTCGAATCGATGGGAGTAATCGCGGCACAAGCCGGAATTCGGATCGAGCAGGCGGCACGCCACGTTTGTGAACAAAAATTCGCCTGACTCTTCGTCCTCAAGCTTATGAAGGCAACATCGGCCGCACTCATCACACAGAGATTCCCATTCCTCCCCCGTCATCTCATGCAGTTTTTTATGCCGCCAAAATGCATCCATCTTCGTCGATCCTACAAGGGCTTATGGGAAGACTCACAGGAGCAGACTCCGCATGTAATGTTCCATCCAGGATCAGCGCATGTGCCTCTTCATGGAAGAGGAATCATTGTAACAATACACGCTGGGAAGTAGTGTTGTCAGGCATATAATGTGAGCCTGCAGAATGCGCCTGATTCTTCTCATGCAAGGAGACTATATGTCATCAGAATACACGGCTGATTTGAGTTTATGCGAACGATTCCAGGAATTTCGTGATCGCAATCAATGGATCTTTTATGTTCCACGCACAGGCAACGAAGGCGAAGAGGCTTTGGCCTACGGTTTGTTGTTCGAGATTTTACGCAAAAAGACGGCGCTCATGATGATCAGTCCAGCGGATCCTCAACGCTATGTTCCGGTCTACCAGGATGCCCTCAAGTACCGTCTGCCGACCATCCGCCATAGCCGCCTGTTCACCTCGAAAGTTCCCAAGAACAACCGCGTGTACTTTATCGAAGATCCAGAACCCGTCCGTGATTTCTATGCCTGCGCAGATCTAGTGCTGCCCGGCGGTACCCTGGACTCGTCCAGCCCGGTGAAACCGGATTTGCGCACCCCCATATTGGCTGGGAAACCCATCGTTGTCGGCCCTCACCGGCAGGATGCTCTGGTACAAGAAGCGGTAAGGGCTGGCGTCGTGCGCACGGGTGAGGATGTTGAAAGTCTGGCCGAAGCGGTAAGAGAACTTCTCAGCGACCCGGAAAAAGCTGCGCAATTGGCTTCTTCCGCCCGCGAATGGTTGGCAAGTCGCGCATAAAAGCGCGCTATTGCCGGTTGGAGCGAAATGCCTGTAGCCATTGCTGGGACAATTCTCCTGCGCGCAGGCGTTCCTCTGGACTCAACTCCCGCGCCACTCGCTCACGATAGCGTGCCGCATTGGGAGCGCCGAGTTCGGCGGCGATATTGAACCATTTATAAGCGTCCACATCGCTGCGCGGAACTCCCTCGCCCATCGCAAAACAGCGGCCGAGGTTGCTCGCCGCATGGGGTTCTCCGCCCTGCGCCGCCCGGTAATACCACTGCGCCGCTTGCTCTGGATCGCGAGGCAAGCCACTGCCGGTGTCGTATTTCAGACCGAGCCTGAACTGAGCCTGGGTGTTTCCGCCCTCCGCCGCGCGCCAGAACCAATGGGCGGCTTCTTCAGGCGAGGAAGGAATTCCATCACCCTCCTCAAGCATCACCGCCAGGTTGAACGCGGCGTCAAGATAATCCTGTTCGGCAGCAGACCGGTAATAGCGGACGGCAAGAGGCTTATCCGTGGCGACGCCTTCACCCTGGTCGTAGAGCACGCCGAGGTTGTATTGCGACCGTGCATCTCCCTGTTCGGCAAGAAATCGCCAAATTTGTATGGCGCCAATCACGTCGCCGGATAGATAGAGATCGAGCGCAACATTGAAATCGCTCATGATACCCACCTTAAGCTATTGCAATACAACATATTTCCCTTGCAAAAAACATACATTTGGATTCATCAATACGGCGATTTTTATCGCCGACGATCAACTGTCTGCCATTGTAAAATGAACGCGATTCTGGACCGAGAGTATCCCATGACTGATTGCATGACGCGCCATCCCCTGCTTGTCGATCTATATCAACTCACCATGATGCAGACCTACCTCGACCGCGATATGACCGACAGCGCCTCTTTCGAATTCTATGTGCGCGAACTGCCGCCATCCCGCCGCTTCCTGATGGCCGCAGGCCTTGAAAACGTGATCGATTTCCTCTCTGACCTGCATTTTGATGGTGCCGATCTGGAAAACCTACAGCGCATAGGCTTCGATAATCAGCGATTGCTCGACTATTTGGCAGATCTGCGTTTCGCAGGCGATATTGAAGCCATGCCTGAGGGCAGTGTCTTTTTTGCCAATGAACCCATTTTCCGTCTTACCGCTCCCTTACCGGTTGCACAACTGCTGGAAAGCCGAATAATCAACCTCTTGCATTTTTCGACACTCATCGCCTCCAAGGCGATCAGAATCAGACTGGCCGCCAAAGATTGCCAACTGATTGACTTCGGAATGCGGCGCGCTCATGGCGCCGAAGCAGCTATGCTGGCCGCCCGCGCCTCCTATCTCGCCGGCTTCGATGGCACAGCGACTGTGCTCGCTGGCATAAACCACGGCATTCCTCTATTTGGCACCATGGCGCATTCCTACGTGCTGGCACATGAGAATGAAGTGAGCGCCTTTTTGGATTTTGCCCGTTCCCATCCAGCCAATGCCCTTTTTCTGATCGATACCTATGACACCTTACAAGGTGCTCGCAAGGCAGTCGAGGCAGCGAAAATCCTGCAAAAGGAGGGCATCGTCGTTCGCGGAGTCCGGCTCGACAGCGGAGATATTCTAAGTCTGTCAAAAAAGGTGCGTCGTATTTTGGACGAGGGAGGATTGCCAAAAGCCATCATCCTGGCCAGCGGAAACCTTGATGAATACAGTATTCACCACCTCATCAGCGAAAATGCGCCGATAGATGGATTCGGGGTAGGCACGCGCTTGGATGTTTCCGCCGACGGGCCCTACCTCGAATGCGCTTACAAACTCCAGGAATATGCCGGCCAACCCAAAAGCAAATACTCTCCTGGCAAAGCCAACTTGCCGGGGCGCAAGCAGGTCTACAGGCGCTATGGGGACAATGGTCTGATGTGTGGCGATACCATCACCCTCGCTGACGCCGGAGAAAAAGGGGATGGATTGCTGCAACCCATCATGCAGGGAGGGCGGTTGCTAAACCCCCTGCCAAGTCTGGCCTTAATCCGCGAATACGCCCTTCGGTCAATCCAACACCTGCCAGATGAGCTTAAGGAACTGTCTTCCATCCCCATGGCTTATCCTGTTTCAATCAGTGATTCCTTGAGCGCGCTGATGGCGAACATGGCCTTTTCAGAAAAATGAAAAACTTCTTTGCCCGCTCTCCCGCTTTCTCAACGAAGCAGGAGAGCAGGTTCACTGAAAGCCTCCACCAATCCTCAGCAGGCCAGGGCCAGCATCAGCTCGTTCAACCGCGACACGAAACCTGCCGGGTCCTCCAACTGCCCCCCTTCTGCAAGTATTGCCTGATCCAGCAGGAGTTCTGACCATTCCTGAATACGCCTCTCATCGGATTCTTCATTCAGCCGCGCCACGATAGGATGCTCGGGGTTGATTTCCAGCACTGGCTTGGCGGCAGGCACCTCCTGCCCGGCCTGTTTCAGCAATTGTTGCATATACAAGGCCATATCGTGTTCTCCCAAGACGATACATGCGGGTGAATTGGTCAAGCGATGAGAAACCCGAACCGCTTCAACCCGATCTCCGAGCGCTTTTTTGATGTGTTCGACCAAGTTCGCAGCGGCCTTCTCGGTTTCCTCCTGCGCTTTGCGTTCCTCTTCGCTCTCAATCTTGCCAAGATCGAGATCGCCCTTGGCGACGGAGGCCAGCGGCTTGCCATCGAATTCAGTCAGATGCGACATCAGCCATTCATCTACCCGATCACTGAGGAGCAACACCTCCACGCCTTTTTTGCGAAGCCTTTCAAGATGGGGACTGTTCTTGGCGGCGAGAAAAGAATCGGCTGTTATGTAATAAATTTTTTCCTGCCCTTCTTTCATTCGCGAAACATAATCCGCAAGCGAGACGTTTTGAATTTCACTGTCGGTATGCGTGCTTGAAAAACGCAGCAGTTTGGCGATCTGCTCACGATTGGAAAAATCCTCCCCGGGGCCTTCCTTGAGCACGCGTCCAAACTCATTCCAGAATTGCTGGTATTTCTCCGGTTTCTTTTGCGCCATCTCCTCGAGTAAACCGAGTACCTTTTTCACCGAACCGGCCCGCATCTGATCAATGATGCGGTTACCCTGCAGAATTTCCCTGGAAACATTCAAGGGCAGATCGTTGGAGTCGATCACACCACGGATGAACCGCAAATAACGTGGCATGAGCTGCTCAGCCTCATCCATGATGAAAACGCGCTGCACGTACAATTTGACCCCGTGGCGTTGATCACGATCCCAAAGATCGAAGGGCGCTTTGGAGGGAATATAGAGCAAAGAGGTGTATTCGAGCCGTCCCTCAACGTGGGTGTGCGTCCATGCCAAGGGATCGCCAAAATCATGCGAAACGTATTTATAGAATTCCTTATATTCCTCTTCGCTGATCTCGGATTTCGGTCGCTGCCAAAGCGCCGACGCCTTGTTCACCGTCTCCCACTCGCCCGTCGGCTTGCCGTTTTCATCCAGCTTGGGCATGCGGATGGGCAACGGCACATGATCGGAATATTTTGTGATGATGCTGCGCAAGCGCCAGGGGTTTAGCAAATCCTCACGCTCTTCCTCACGCAAATGCAGAACGATTTCTGTGCCGCGATTGGGAACTTCCACCGTTTCCAAGGTATAAGCGCCGGTGCCATCGGATTCCCAGCGAACTCCATGTTCCGCGCCCATCCCAGCCCGGCGCGTTGTCAGGGTCACTCGGCCAGCGACAATGAATGCCGAATAAAAGCCGACACCAAACTGACCAATCAATTTGGCGTCCTTGTTTTTGTCACCGCTCAGGCTCTCAAGAAATTCACGCGTGCCCGATTTGGCGATAGTGCCTATATTGGCGATAACTTCATCGCGATGCATTCCTATGCCATTGTCTCGCACGGTAATCGTGCCGACCTCTTTGTCGAATTCGACCTCGACCTTCAGATCGCTGTCTCCTTCGAACAATGCCTCATCCGACAATGCCTCAAATCGCAGCTTGTCGCAGGCGTCAGAAGCATTTGAAATCAGTTCGCGCAAAAATATTTCCTTATTCGAATACAGCGAATGGATCATCAACTTGAGCAGTTGATTGACTTCAGCCTGGAATTGAAGGGTTTCTTTTTGCGTAGTCATTGCTAATTCCTCGATTATTGATTGGCAGCTGCATTCAGAGCTCCCCAAGTTTGCCCACCTTCCGTAATTGGGATGAACCTTTTTATTTCAAGCCCTCATCATCTGCACTCAACACCTTTACGTTACTTATCATTTTCAGCTATTCTTGCCGATTATTCTCGCAACTCAATAAAAGAGACCCCACAATGCGCCATTGGCTTAAAATGGCTGGTCTTATCGACGCCCTGAACGACCGCGTCGGCCAGATTATGTACTGGTTCGCATTGGCCATGATCCTGATCGGCGCGTATAACGCCACCGTGCGCTATCTGGGCGATTTCTTTTCCCGCAACCTGTCCTCAAACGCTTATATCGAAGTTCAATGGTATCTATTTGGCGCCATGTTTATGCTCGGCGCCGCCTATACGCTAAGACACAACGCTCATGTGCGCGTTGACATTCTTTATAGCCGTTTGAGCGCAAAAGGCCAGGCTTGGATAGAACTTCTCGGCACGCTCCTATTCCTGCTGCCTTTTTCCAGCATGGTGCTGTATCTGTCGCTGCCGTGGGTAGAATTCTCCTGGCAATTGCATGAAGTCTCCCCGAATCCGGGTGGGTTGCCGAGATATCCAATAAAAACCATCGTGCCAATCGCCTTTGCTTTGCTCATTCTGCAAGGTTTCTCACAAGCCATTAAAGCCCTCGCCGTGATACGAGGACACCGCCAAAACGTCTTCGACCCAGAACAAAAAGAGGAAATTTTATGAGCATGGACTGGATCGGCGGAATCATGCTCCTCGTTTTGCTGCTGTTGATCTTTACCGGCTATCCGGTTGCTTTCGCGCTTGGTGGCACGGCTTTGCTGTTCATCCCCTTGGGCGTGGGCATGGGGTTTTTCGACTTAAGCCTCATGCAGGCACTGCCTCAGCGGGTGTTTGGGATCATGGAAAACTACACCCTGCTCGCCGTGCCGTTTTTCATATTCATGGGTACCATGCTGGAAAAATCCGGACTGGCAGAAGACTTGCTCAAAACCATGGGGCAACTCTTTGGCCCGCTTCGAGGCGGGCTGGCCCTATCAGTTGTGACAGTGGGCACCCTGCTGGCGGCCGCCACGGGCGTTGTCGGCGCGACCGTCGTTGCGATGGGTATGATCGCCTTGCCGGTCATGTTGCGTTACGGGTATGACGGCAAATTGGCAACGGGCATCATTGCCGCCTCGGGAACACTCGGGCAAATTATCCCTCCTAGTGTGGTACTCATAGTTCTTGGCAATCAACTTGGGGTTTCAGTGGGTTCCCTCTTTGTCGGCTCGCTCATTCCCGGCGTCATGCTCGCCACCCTGTATGCTTTATATGCTTTCTCGGTCGCATTGCTCAAGCCGGCTGCCGCGCCTGCCTTGCCTATCGAGGATCGTCCCAAGGACATATCGCTCCTGCTACGCCGCATTTTGCTGGTGATGATCCCGCCGCTAGCGCTCATACTCATCGTGCTCGGCACTATTTTTGCCGGCATCGCCACACCGACTGAAGCCGGCGCTTTCGGTGCGGTTGGAGCTATTTTGCTCGCCGTATTCAGCGGGCGGTTCAAACTTCAACAGCTCGTCGACAGCTTGAACATCACCGTCAAACTCAGCTCCATGGTTTTGTTTATTCTTGTCGGCTCGCGCTTTTTCAGCCTGGTTTTCCGCGGCTTCAATGGCGACCTCTGGGTCGATGGTTTTCTCACCAGCATCCCTGGAGGGCAACTCGGTTTTCTGATCGTCGCCAATATCGTGATATTCATTCTTGGCTTTTTTATCGATTTCTTTGAAATCGCATTTATCGTCTTACCATTGCTTGCTCCAACCGCCATGCATCTTGGTATCGACATGGTGTGGTTCGGCGTCATGCTAGGGATGAATTTACAAACCTCATTCCTTACTCCACCTTTTGGATTTTCACTGTTCTACCTGCGCGGTGTTACGCCAGCCAGCATCAATACCGCAGCCATGTATCGAGGCGTCATCCCCTTTATTTTTATTCAACTGATCGGCTTGTCCGTACTCATAATCTATCCGAATATCGTCCATCTGCTTGCCGGCAGCTCCTGATGTGCGCCGGCAAGTCAGATAACCGGATCCGCCGCCGGATGATTCCACCTATCCAGTAAGCTTCAAAATATGCAAAAAGGTCGGGCCGCGTGTTCTCTTGGCCGATTGGCCGATTTCGAAAACACAGTTGCTGTTAGAAGGAGTTTTATGTGGCTTTTAAAGCCACCTTGGGCTCTGTTTCTACATCTGAAGTTTCTTTAGCTTGGGATCTGCGGACCACTCCGGAGGCTTCATCATGGCAAGTTTGGGGTGTCTGTTTTTGATTTGACACAGCCCGCTTCGCAGATTATATTCTATCAATCTTTAGATCGTTTTATTATCATGGCTGAACGTGAAATTAAGGATTTGCTTTACGCCCAGGTGGCCCGCATTGGCAAGGCGGTTGCCAGCCCCAAACGCCTGGAACTGATCGAGCTGCTTGCCCAGGCGGAAAAGCCTGTTGATCAGTTGGCTGCAGAGGCCGCGATTTCCGTCAAGCTGGCCAGCGCGCACCTCAAGGAACTACGCCAGGCCCGTTTGGTCGAGACACGGCGGGAAGGCAAGCGCGTGTTTTATCGTCTCGCCGATCGTAGTGTGGCGGATTTTTGGGTGAGTATCCGATCACTGGCCGAGGCGCATTTGCTGGAACTGAAGAATGCGCTCGCCAGGATGTCGGAAGATGCCGCACAACTGACCCCGATCGACCGGTCGCAGATGCTTGAACTGGCCAGGCGCGGCGAGATCGTCGTGCTAGACGTGCGTCCCAAGCTGGAATTCAGTGCCGGTCACCTGCCGTACGCACTTTCCATGCCGCTCGCCGAAGTTCGCAAACGCCTGGCGGAGCTGCCGCACGACAAGCCCATCGTGGCGTATTGCCGCGGGCCATTCTGCGTGATGGCCAAGGAGGCCGTGACCTTGTTGAACCGGGAAGGTTACCGCGCTACGCGCATCGAAGACGGGGTGGCGGAGTGGCGAGCGCAAGGTCTGCCGGTCGAGGAAGTGCTGTGAACCGAGTTCAATGACGCATGCAGGCAACAAAAATATGATCCCTGGCCATTAAAGTTGGCTGCCCGTAAAACTTTTCCATTGAGGAGGAGAGACCATGTTTTTCAGACAACTACCCACCAAGGATGCCACTTTGTCCTACCTGTTCGGCTGCAGTTCCTGCCACGTGGCCGTGGCCGTCGACCCCGTGCTGGGAGACGAAGACTGGTTCATTGAGGAAGCCCGCAAGCAGGATGTTCATATCACGCATGTCATCGATACCCATATCCATGCTGACCATTACTCCGGCAGCCGCTCGCTAGCCGAACGCAGCGGCGGCACGTATTGCCTGCATGAGGCGAACCTAGGCAACGTGCAATTCGGTTTCGAGCCGTTGGCGGATAAACAGCGCATCGAGGTAGGCAACGTCGCCATCGACGTGCTGCACACACCCGGACATACGCCGGATTCGATATGCCTGCTGGTCACTGACAAGCGCCGCGGCGATCAACCCTGGTTCGTGCTGACCGGAGACACACTGTTCGTGGGCGCAGTGGGTCGCCCGGATCTTGCGGGCAGAGAGGTCGAAATGGCCGGCCAACTCTGGGACAGCCTGCATGGAAAATTACTGGATCTACCCGATGAAACGGAAATCTATGCAGGACATGTGGCGGGCAGCGTGTGCGGCGCCGGCATTTCGGGAAAACCCGGCTCGACGCTCGGTTTCGAGAAACGCTGGAACCCATTGCTGGGCTTGCCCCGAGATGCCTTTATCGAAGCCTTGACCCAGGAAATCCCGCCACGTCCAGCCGAAATGGATCGCATGGTCGAGGTCAATCTGGGACTCAAACCGCCCCCCTCCGTAACAGATTGAGGCATTGCGATGAATTTCGATTCCGCCTCGAGTCAGGACGAAACCCACCGGCGCGGCATTCGGCTCAATGCCCCGCAATTTCTCATGCAGGCCCTGCAGGTGGTGTTCGTCGGTCTGACCCTGGGCACCGAGCGTACCGTGCTGCCGACCCTGGCCTCTGATTTCGGCGTGTCCAAAGGAGCCTTTCTGTGGCTGGCCTCCTTCGTCATCGCCTTCGGTTTCGTCAAGGGACTCGTGAATTTCGCTGCCGGCGCCATGGCCGACCGCATCGGCCGCAAAAGGGTGCTGCTACTCGGCTGGCTGGCGGCCTTACCGATCCCTTTCCTGTTGCTGTATGCGCAGAACTGGGGCTGGGTCGTCATCGCGAACGTCTTCCTCGGCATCAGCCAGGGACTGGCCTGGTCGGTCACCGTGATTAGCATGGTGGATCTGGCGCGTACAGATCAAAGAGGTCTCGCGGTGGGGATCAATGAGTTCGGTGGGTATGCCGCCATGGGCGTAGCCGGGCTGGCGACAGGTATCCTGGCGGCCACTTACGGTCCGCGAGTCGCACTGTTCGGGTTTTCACTGGGGGTGATTCTGCTCGCCGCGCTGACTACCCTCTGGTTTGTGCGCGAGACGCGGGGATTCGCCCATGCCGAGAGCCGCGCTCACCGGGAAGGACGCCACGACGGCCCGAAAGCGCGGATTCCGCAAACCCGCACCGAAGAACCCGGAGTTTGGGAGATATTCCTGCTGGTGTCATTCCGCCACCCCACCCTGCGTGCGCTCAGCCAGGCCGGCGTGATCAACAAGGTGGCCGATACGCTGGTATGGATTCTGTTTCCGCTCTACATGCATCAGCGTGGTCTTGGCCTGGTGGACATCGGCTGGGTGACCGGCGTCTACGCAGCGGTATGGGGCGCTTCGCAATTGTGGAGCGGGCCGCTGTCCGACCGCATCGGGCGCAAGTGGCTGATCGCCTGGGGCCTGTGGCTGGTAGCGCTGGGCGTTCTGGGTGTGTTACTGCTCGACGGGCTTGCTCTGTGGCTCGCCAGCGCCGTGGTCATGGGTATCGGGATGGCCATGCTCTATCCCAACATCATCGCAGCGGTCAACGACATCTCAGACCCCAGATGGCGCGGTGCGTCCCTGGGTGCCTATCGCTACTGGCGTGACACGGGCTATGCCATCGGCGGACTGATTCTTGGCGGGGTCGCCCAGCTCAGCGACCATGTCACGCCCGCATTCTGGGTCACACTGGCGCTATTGCTGCTGTCCGGTGCCTGGGTAGCTTTCGGAAGCGAGGAAACCCATCCGCGGATCAACCCATCCAATTGATGTCAACCCTGACGCCGGACCCATGGCCCGGCGTTTCTCCCATCATCGTTCAAGCTCGTGTTTGAGCACTTGCATCATGCGCTCCAGCATGGATTGTGCGAGCGCCTTGCGATCGGCTGGCTCGAGTTCGGAAAACATCATATTCATGCAGCGAGGCATCATGTTCTGCATGAACTCCATCCGGTCTTCGGGCTGCATCTCCTTGAACACGCTGTCCATCATGGATTCCATCATGCGCGGCATGTCCTCGGGCTTCATCATCCCCGACATCATCTTTTCCATCACTTTCTGCATGGTATCCTTCATCGTTCTTCCTCCGGTTGTGGCGCATTGATCTTGCGAAAGATCGCGCCGTAGTGATAAGGCCCAACGTCGACAACCCTTTCCAATGTGAATCCGGCAGGCTCCACCACCTTTTGCACATCCTCTGGTTCCATCCTCAGCCCGGTATCGGGCCCACGCGGTTGTCCCAGCACGGTGGTCTCCTCGCGCGGGCGACGATACCAGTTGACGATGGCAAACCGGCCATCGGGTTTCAGGGCGCGGTGGACGGCCTGCGCCAACCCGGTCTTATCGGGTACGCCATGGAAGGTATTGGCGATGAACACGAAATCCACCGGCTCTTCGATCAGCTCGGGCAGTTGGCGGGCATCACCCAAAATGGCCTGAAAGTTCGGACAACCCTCGCAGGCCGCCTCCGCCTGCGCGAGCAGATCGGCATCCAGATCCACGGCCCAGGTTTGGCCGGAATGCGCGATCTCGCACATGGGCCGGGTGAAATGGCCGTCTCCACAGCACAAGTCCACGACCTGCATGCCGGGTTCGATACCGATCGTGCTCAGAACCGCGTCTGGATTCGGCCAAAGGGCCTGCCACCAGTCCTTGTCCGGCATGAGCGTGGCGGGAAAAAGTGCATCGTCATTCATGTTGCGCGCTCCGTTTGACATCAAAACTGAATTTGGACAGGATATGCGAAATCGCTCATATATGGGTCAACACATGCAGGATCATGGTGGCTCTCGATAAATACTCTGCCAGGAGGTGAACCTGTGATGACCCTGCACTTCTACTACAACGATGTTTGTCCCTTCGCTTACCGTGTACGGTTGGCGCTGGCAGAGAAGGCCATCCCCCACGAGGCGCAGATCATCGACCTGCAGAACATCCCGGACTGGTACGCCGACATCTCGCCCACCGGCAAGGTGCCACTGCTGAAATACGGTGACGACGTGGTCTGGGAAAGCACGGTCATCAATGAATTCCTGGAAGATGTCTTTCCCGACCCGCCCCTGCTGCCCCGAAATCCGGTCGTCCGGGCTCATACCCGTATCTGGATTGAGTACTGCAACAGCACCTTTCAGCCCAACTGCTGCGGCCTGGTGTTCGAACTGGACGAGAGCAAACACGAAGCCATCCGTACTGCGCTGTTGGACAGCCTGACAACCATCGAGAAAACGCTTTCCGAAACCACGGGACCCTATTGGTTGGGCAACCAAATCAGCCTCGTGGATCTGACCTACTATCCCTTCTTCGAGCATATGCCGGCATTGACCGAATACCGCGGATTCGAACTACCGAAATCCCTGTCCAGGGTTCACCGCTGGCTCGAAGCCATGCAGACGCGCCCCTCGGTGCAGGTCAACCGGCAGCCACCCGCGTTCTATATCGAGGCCTACAAGCCCTATGTAGAGGGTAGAATGGACAAGTAGGTAGCAGGCATCAGGACGCGCCTTCGGCGCCTTCCTGCCGTGACTCCAGAGCCCGGCCGCTTTCAGGCCGACTGGCTTCCTCCGATTTACCGTCGTTCATCATGTCCATGCACTTTTCCTTGTTGGCAGGGGCCATGTTGGCCATCATCTCTTTGCACATCTTCATCGCGCCGCGTTCTCCTGTATCGGTTCGGCGAATCGCTCCTCGGCGTGTCTTTGACAAGCTGCGTCGGATTGACGATCATGGATCTAATTGAGCATCAACACATATGAGCGATACCGCACATGAGTAGTAACGCATATGACTGTGGTTCTGTCAAGCCTCTGAGTGAACTCTTCAAGCTGCTGGCCGAGCCCAACCGCCTGAAGATCCTCTGTAGCCTGGGTCTGGAGTGCCGGCCGGTTTCGGATGTGGTCGAAGCCACCGGTCTCAGCCAGACCAATGTTTCATTCCATTTGCGCCTCCTTCGGGAAGCGCATCTGGTGCGTGCGGAACGGCGCGGACCATTTGTTTATTACTGTTTATACGATCCCAATTTGCTGGCCATACTCGATCAGATGCGAAAGTGGTTGGAGGCGCATGAAGCCACAATGGGTGAAGAATCAATCCGGCGTGCCAAGTAAGGTCTGAAAAACAAGCGAGAAAAGGGGGAATACGACAGGCGGATACGTCTCAATGGCGGTTGACGGTGGAATCTCATTCAATTATGTTCGAAAATATGAAATCGAAATCGATCAATCCTGCCGAAGTCACTGCGTACGTCTGCGCCATCGAATGCTTCCACCCGCGCACCGTGGCGCGGGTTCAGGAGGCGCTGGCAGACGACGCGGAACGCCTGGCGGCCGGCGCCGAACTGTTCAAGATGCTTGGCAATCCGAAGCGCGTGCTGATTCTGCGCGCTCTGCGCGAAGCGGAGTTGTGCGTCTGCGACCTGGCCCATCTGCTCGGTCTGAGCGTGGCGGCGACCTCTCAGCAATTGCGTATCCTGCGTGCGCAGGGCTGGTTGCGCATGCGCAGCGTGGGCAAGATGGTGTATTACCGCTGGCACGAGGCACCGCCCCTGCCTAATCTCGACGCGGCGTTACGGGTATTGGGCGCATGAACCTTGTCGACGCCATCTGGCCGACCCTGGTGCATTGGCTGGCCAACACCTGGGGCCTGTTCCTGGAGGCCGCGCCCTGGGTGATGCTAGGCCTGATCTGCGCCGGCCTGATCAAGGCCTGGATTTCACAGGAACGGATGGCGCGCTGGCTGGGCGGCTGAGGCGCATGGCCGGTAACCAAGGCCGCGCTGATCGGCGCGCCGCTGCCGTTGTGCTCGTGCAGCGTGATTCCGGTCGCGCTGGGTTTGCACCGTGCCGGTGCCTCGCGCGGCGCCACCCTTTCGTTTCTGATCGCCACGCCCGAGACTGGCGTGGATTCCGTGGCGACTTCGTTCGCTCTGCTGGGGCCGTTCATGACCGTCGTTCGACCGCTCAGCGCGATCATGAGTGCCATCGTGACCGGCCTGCTGGGGAGTCTGGCCGGGCCGGTGACACATTCGCCTGCCGAGGGCAAGCGCCAGGCCGACAGGAAGGATTGCGATTCGGCTGCGTACTCGACAGGCGCACCGGCAAGCGCGGTAACGGACGCGCCAGACGCTTGCGAGGCAACGACCTGCGGCTGCGAATCCGCCGCTCTCGGACAAGACGCCGATGCCGGCGTTTGGCGGCGCTCCGCTGCGGGGCTTCGCTATGCGGTCACCGACCTGCTCGACGAATTCAGTCTGTGGATGGCGCTCGGCCTGGCGCTGGCGGGACTGACCATGACGGTAGTCTCCCCCACCGCGCTCGGCGCATACGGCAGTGGCTGGCCCGCCTTGCTGCTGATGCTGCTCGCCGGCGTTTCGCCCGGCGCGGTGCTGGTGTTCCTGCTGGCCGGCCCGGCGACCAACCTGGGCACAGTCGGCGCCTTGCGGCAGGCCTTCGGCGGGCGCTTCGTGGTGGTTTATCTCGGCGGCATCAGCGCCTGCGCGATTGGTTTCGGATGGCTCACCAATGCCCTAGTGCAGGCTCTGCACATCGACATCGGCGCTCAGATCCAGGCCAGCGCCGAGCTGCTGCCGGCCTGGGTGAAGCTGGGCTGCGCCGTGGCCCTGGCAGCGCTGGCCCTGCGCCCCCTGCGTCGCCGCCTGCCCGGCCTGACTCCGGCACGGACGGCCGCCTGAGTCGCTGCGTCGTAGCTTGAGGCAAGGGGTCGATGTTCCGTCCGTTCAACGCCGACCCGGCAAACTCCCATGACTGATCCCGGCTTGTCGCTGCTGACCGGTTTGCTCGCCTGGCTGCGCCTGCTAGCTTTATTCGCGCTCACCGCGCTGGCCGAGATTCTAGGCTGTTATCTGCCCTGGCTCGTGCTCAAGCAGGGCAAACCACTGTGGCTGTTGCTTCCCTCGGCCGTGTCCCTGGCCGCGTTCGCCTGGCTGCTGACCCTACATCCGACGGCCGCGGGGCGTACCTACGCCGCCTATGGCGGTGTGTATATCGCGGTCGCGATCGCCTGGCTGTGGGGAGTGGAGGGGATACGGCCCAGCGCCTGGGACATCGTCGGCAGCCTGGTGGCGCTGGCCGGCATGACCATCATCATGCTCGCGCCGCGCGGTTGAGGCCTTGCTCGCCGCTTGCCTCATCGCAACGCTTCGCCAACCCTGAATCGGCGCGGCCTTGCAATCGCCTGCCTCTATCGTCAATCAGGCGTGTCGCCATGTTCTGCATCGGCGCACGGAATGCGGCAGACCTGACCTTGCACGAGTTTCCGGGCGTTCTGCCAGAAGGCGAGCAAGCTCAAGCCCAACGCGAACAGTTCGATTTCGAGTTCATGCGTAGCGATAAAGCCCTGAATGATTCCCGGCGCAAATCCCGCCACGGCAGGGAAAACCACGGCCAGCGCGCCCAGTCCGAGCGGAATCAAGGGACTGCAGCACAAAAGCGGTGCGAAGAAAGCCACCAGGGCTCCACCCGCCGCCGTGCCCTTGCTGGCTTTTTGGCCGGCCTGTAACAGCAGGACCATCGTACCGAGCGTGAGAGCTAGACATGATTAGCGAACAGCGACCACTTTGGACAATCGAGTTTTTCAACACTATCGGCCAGATGCGGTCAGTCGGCATGGCCGCATAAATTGATGACAATTTAGTCGTGTGGACAGTTGACGTCAGGTCACGAAAGGAGCTCGCGGCACTGTGGGGCAGAAACCTGTCAATCCCGATCTCAAGTTTCATGTGCGCGTCGATAAGGTTCTTACTATGTCCTGAATCCGTATTTTCGCATGCAGCCTTCAGCATGATTCGTTAACATTTCGTATCGCCCCATAAATAAGCTGCAACGGTTGTGTTTTTTTGAATAAAAACTGACAGCATTATTGCTGGCAGACGGAAATGATGTCGATTCAACGTATTCTGCGCACACTGATCCTGTAACTACGCCCGTTTGGCCACGCTTATCGGCCTTTCTTTATCCGTAGGCCAGTTTCTGATACACCGTTTCAAAGGCCTGAAGTGAACGGCAACCTTTGCCAAAGCCTATCTTGATGTAGCGCGATGTTCGGATGATGCGTGCGGCAACATACATCAGCTCTTGCATCACTGTCTTGATCCGTCGCCTTTTCGCTTTGTTGCGTTTCGGAGACGTTGGACCCAACAAGCCGTTTTGCCCAATCCAGCGCAGGATATTGTAGGCCAGCACACTGGCTCCCAATACTAACGCATTGGTGGCGAATTTCCCGGAGGGCAAGCGTTCGATATCCATGTCAGTTTTAAATTCGCTGTGGAACTGTTCCGATGTACCATGATCTGCATAAAGCTGAATGATATCGCCTTCACTGATGTCCAGGCTTGTCCACCATCCTTCAAGATCAATCTCGGGAACCAGCAATATCTGCCCCTGTTTATCAATGGTTCTTTCAGTGAGACGAATGACCTGCCGTACCGAATACTCATAACCTTGCCATTGCCGCGAAACCTGCAGACTGAAAGTGGCTATCCGCTTGCCTTCCCGTGGCTCTTCCCATCGTCCTTTTTGTTCCGCAAGCTCAAGCCAATAGGCTTTGTCCTGTTTGCGGGGATTCCATTTGATGAGGAAATCAACAGGGGACTGGGTTTTATGGTCTTCGCTGTGCTCGAGGATGACGTCGATGTTCTCGATGGAATCGTTGCCACCATCGAGCCTGAGCAAAAGGGGCTGCGTTGTGATTTTCCGGGCCTGTCGCAAGGTCTTTGCCAGCAAGGCCGGTGTGTCTTTCTGGCAATGCTGCTTGCCTTCACGAAAGTCAAAGCCGATACAATAGCCTTCCTGGCCGAGGTATACCGCCATGGGGGCAAACCCGTCATGTCCCTTATAGGTTCTCGATACGCCTTCTTTGTGGCTGCCCGAATTATCCATCGGGGTCACATCGGCATCGATCGGAATATGTCCGGTGGGCAAGGGCCGTAGCGTCGGTTGGATAGTGCTCAGAAAATCCCGGCTGGCTTGCTCGACGATGGGCAAAAAGTGTTCCGCATGTTTATCCATGCGTTGGCGCAGTGTCGCTTCGCAAGGGATGTCATTGATATCCATCGCGCTCATGAAAGAGAATTCACTCTCAATGGTATTGATGGCCTCAAAATCGTTTTTTCCGATACTCAGTAATGCCAGGTAGCTCTTGATGACATCAGAATGCTTGATGCCATGGCGTAACGGGATGCTTGCATCCAGCTGGCTACTCAGCTTCGTGTGGCGCTTTATGGCCTGACCGATCAGTGCCAGGCCACTGTGGCTGATGATATCTGCATCTGATTGTTCAATTTTGAAGCGCTTCATTTTTTCACTGACTGAGTGACCATTTCGAGAGCATCTATTTTAGCAATATAGCCTATAAATTACGGCTATTTATCCCATCATAATGGCCTGCTAAGTTACGGATTCAGGTAAAAAACAGATTATGAAACCAATCATCGTAGATCTGATGGTGTTGCATAGAGAAATAAGGGGCTGAAATGAAAAGCAGACTGAAGAATCTTTACAAATACCTGATTGAAAACCGGAAACACGAAGTCAAAGGCTGGCATGATGCCTATCGTGAGTTTTACGGTCAGGTCGGGCAAATCCGTGAACGCATCAAATCAGGAGAGGGTTTGTCTCAAACTGACAAGGCTTTCCTGAAGCAGCTCCTCTATGAAAAAAGTAACGGAATCGCTTCTCGCGGCCAGTCTGTTTTAAGCAACGAAAACTTTCAGGCTTTCATCAAAAACAAGGATTTCATATCCGCGCTGGAAGGATTTATCCTGGCTCCCAACAAAGAGAACTTCAGAAAATTTGACGATGCGTGGTCTGCCCAAGGCAAGTCTAACAATCCAGTTCTTGTAAATCGTGTGGCAGCAGCCTGCACGCTCGAAGTCTCCACTACTGTTGATTCCGGTAAGTTTAATCAGGTCTTCAGCTGGCTTATACGTGAAGGAATTATCCCGGCATATCCGGCAGAAGAGGATCAGGATTGGTTTTCAAAAAACAATTTCCTGCTGAAGATCATTAAGAACGAGTTTCGTGATGAACTTCAGGGCAACAAAACGGATGAATTTTATCTAAGCATGTTGGTCTGGGAGATCTATGCGAACCTGTCCAATCCGTTTAACCTGAAAAAACAGATCATTAAATACGGTCCCCCCGGAACCGGGAAGACATACCAAGCTCGCCAGCAAACGGAGCTACTGTTTGATATTTGGCAAGAGGAGTTCGATCCGAACAGTAATTTTGAATATGCAAGCCAGACTGAGCTGGTGCAATTCCATCCTTCTTTCAGTTATGAAGACTTCATGGAGGGCTTACGCCCCGTTCTGGATGGTAATGGAACCGCGCAGCTGACGTTGCAAAATGGTGTTTTCAAGGAATTCTGCCGAAACGCCGGTAAGTGGGAAATCGATGTTTGCCGCCTTGGTCTCGATCGGGACTGGGAATCAATCACGATCGATGAGCTCCGTCCCCTTAAAGAAAAATTAAAAGGTGATCACTGGCAGTACATCTTCGAAATCTCAGACGCATCCAAGCTAGTATCCGATGCTGTGCCGCCATTCTTCTTTATAATCGATGAAGTGAACCGGGCTGAGTTGTCTCGGGTTTTTGGTGAGCTGATGTATTGTCTGGAATATCGAGGCATTAAGGGCAGCGTCAAAACCCAATATGCCAATCTGAATAACGAACACACTGGCATGCGTCAGACCGATCAAGGGTACCTGTTCTTCATTCCGTCAAATATCTATCTGATCGGAACGATGAACACGATTGACCGAAGCGTGGAAAGTTTTGATTTCGCTCTCCGACGCAGATTCCGCTGGGAAGAAGTAACGCCGGATACAGGGCTGTTGAGGTACTATCTGAGCCAGTTCTGCAAATCCTGGGTCCCTCTGGCGGATAACCTTGAACGACTGAACACCCAGATAGCCAAAGAGCCTTTGCTGGGTCATGATTATCAAATCGGTCATGCCTATTTGATGAACTTGAAATATGCCACCAGCCTTACGGTTGCGGAAGTAAGAGAGCGTGTCTGGGATGATTGTATCCGGCCTTTGTTACAGGAATATCTGCGCGGTACCGGCAAGGAGGCTGAGCTCATCGGTTCTTTCGGAAAGGCATTCGGGGTTTAAATCGTGTGGCTGTTCGATATCATAAAGAACGGAACTCTGGTCGATAACCAGTCTTATTTGGTCAATCAAGGCATCTTGACCAATAGGCGTTTGGGTGAATCGATTACCCTCAGCACCAAATCAAAAGGCCAGTGGACCTATCCTCATAACGACGAGTCTGCTATTTGGCATTTTTTGAATTCGGTTTCTCGTGATGTCGAAAAAACGCTGACTGACAACATTGCCGATGCACTCATCCTCTTCAATGATGAAGATTACGAACACAACACCGACGGCGGCTTTATCGGTGTAACCGGTACCGATGCCAGAAACTTCAATCTCAATACAGGCAATCTGATTGGGTTTGTCAAACGTGGCGATTATTCCCTGAAGATCAGCTCCCGGTTTGGTGATGCTTTCCTTCAGTACATCATTGCCGATGCCGATGGGTTTCTCGAACTGGAAAACATTGGCGGAGAAAGCCACGGTGATGGATATGAGTGGCTCCTTGCATATCTTTGGAATATCAAATTCAAAAGAGCTTACCGGCTGGGGCTTCCCAAGACCTACATTACAAAGAATGATCGGATTTCCCGCGTTCGCGGAACAATCGATGCGGTTGATTACTTCCGAAACAAAACCTCCGGCAAATATCTGTGCTCCTACCGTGAACACAGCTACGACAGCCCTGCGACCTCACTTTTCATCAAAGCCTATGAGGCGGTTGAGCACTACTCTTTTTGCCAGCGAACAAGGAATGTCTACAATGCGTTTCTAACCGCTAATCAGGGTGTGAAAAGATCCCGTCAGGAAATTTTGAGAACACCGTATTTCACCAACCCCTTCTACAACGACTATAACGTGCTGATAGATCTGTCGAAGCAAGTCATCAGCCAGCAAGGTTCTGATTTTGACTCCCAGCATGATTCGAGCGCCTTCTTTTTCGATATATCGATGCTTTTCGAATATTTCATCCGGAAACTCATCAAGCGTAATGGAGTCCGGCTGCTTAGCAAGTTCGAGCAACGTTATGAAATACCGGCGGGTGCGCTCGGCAGCTACATGCGCAAACTTGAACCGGACCTTGTTTTTGAGAGTGATGGCGGCCTGTACGTCTTTGATGTGAAGTATAAAGCCTTTGACCCACAATTCGGGGTCAAGCGGGAGGATCTTTTCCAGCTGCACACATACATAGGCCAGTATGGGAATGAAGCCGCTATAAACGGGTGTGGCTTTGTTTACCCGATATCTGAAAAGAGATGGGATGCACTCAATCTAGATAAAAATCAGGGGCTAATATCAGATGTCATTCGCCAGCAAGGGCAAGAGATCCCGTTTCATGTCCTTTTCCTGAAAATCCCTAACAATAAATCTCGTGAGTTTAACAGGCTCATGAACAAACAGTGTCGTATGTTCATTGATACTATCCAGTCGAAAATACTGATTAAGGAGAAGATTGCTGCATGGGCATAGATAAAACTGGGTTGCCTCTTGAATATTCTGGACACACATTTGGTCGTAGAGTGAGAGCGACAGGAGGTGTCCATGAACAAGAAAACATCGGTGAGGCGTTGGTCGGCGAAGCGCAAGCAGGAAGTCGTGCTGCGGTTGCTGCGGGGCGAGAGCCTGGATGCACTGAGCCGGGAAACCGGCCAGCCAGCGGGAGTGCTGTCGGGCTGGCGGGATGAGTTTCTGGAAGGCGGTGAGGCGGCCCTGAAGCGCCGCACCGACGATCCGAAGGTAGCCGCCCTGGAACAGGAACTCAAACGCGCCAAGCGGCTGGTTGGGGACCTGATGATGGACAAGGAGCTTCTGGAGATGCGCATCGCCCGGCATGAGGGCGAG
>JALUXU010000061.1 GCA_027013225.1 Acidihalobacter sp.
TCTCCAACCTCGTGAACAGCCTCAAAGGCGTGTCCAGCCGTCTGCTGCGCAAAGAGCGGCCCGACATCCAGAAACGCTACTGGAAGGGCGTGCTGTGGTCGCCATCCTACTTCGCCTCAAGCCGTGGCGGTGCGCCGATTTCCATCGTGCGCCAATACATCGAGCAGCAGCAGACACCCCACTGAACCCCAAGGACGGCTATGCCGTCCGCGCTATCCTTCCCCGCCCTGAACGGCGGGGCTTGTCGCGCGCGGGGGGGCGATTCAGTGTGCGGCAGACCAAACCCCATCTAAATGGAGTACCTGAGGCAATTCACCCACATGGCGGACAACTGCATCTGCCATGCGGGTTTTTTCATGTGTATGTGAATCGGCGTTTACCCAAACCGCATGGATACCACAAGCACGGGCACCTTGGATATCGGTTTCAAGGTTGTCCCCCACATGCAGGCACTCATGGGCTTTTACGCCCGCTTTTTTCAGGGCAAGAAAAAAGATCCCTGGATCGGGTTTGGCCACCCCACTTTCAGCCGAAGTCAAGACGAAATCGAAATAGTGATCGACCCCGATATGGCGCACATCGGCGTTGCCATTGGTGATGGCGCCGATAATGAAATGGGATTTCAGGCCTTCCAATACCTGCCTGGCTTCCGGATAGAGTTCGACTTCATTGCGGGCCAACCAGAAAACGCGAAATCCTTCTTCGATCCACGCATCGCCAAGCGCATGCCGCACGGCAAGCTCCTCAAGCCAGCGCTTGCGCAGAAGCGTCATATCATGGTGCAGCGAAGGATGGCGCTGATAACACTCGCTCCGATGCGCAATCAGCGTGTCTAGATCAGGATAATGCTGGGTCAAAAAAGGAAAGCGTTCGAGCAACCAACCGTGAAAGCGGCGTTCTGCCTCAGTGATCACGGGCTGGCATGACCATAGAGTATCATCGAGATCAAAGGTGATGCAGCGGATGCGATTCATGCATTAATGCGTGGGGCTCTGTGCCACGCTATTGAAATATTCAAGCGCTTTTTGGATCGCGAAAAGTGGAGCATCATCGATGCTCGATGATTCTTCCGGGCCCGCCACATCGCCATAGAACTTGCGAAATGCCAAAATGTGCAAAGGCAGTTCCTTTGCAAACAACTCATTTTGATCAATAAAATATTGCCCCAAGGCAACCACAGCCGCCGCACGCAGCTGCGGCTCAAGATCTTCCCCTTCGACCACCCTCACCTTAGGCATTTCTTTAGGGGCCGCCGCCACCTCAAGCACAAGCTTTGAGGCGGTGTTTTCTCCAAACTCATTAAGCAAGCTGAAACCCGGCTTTAAGTTCAAGTGCCCTTTGCTACGGATATGTTCGAAAGGCTGAAAAATTTTACTCGACATGTTCACGCCCCATAACTCGAGATCTTCCCGTAGAACGTGTAGCACGTCACTTCCGGCCAAACCGTGCGCAATTTGCGCATAAAACATATCCCACACCCATACCTGGCCATATTCAGGCAAGGCGTCGCCCTCCACATTGACTGCAGCATGGTTCTGAGGTGGATTTTCTCTAGGAAAAAGAATGCTTATTTTCAACATGTTGATTTCATGGTCTTAAAATGGATCTAAATAGCATGGAGCTTTATTCGCACCTATAAAAGATAAAGCTCGTGCCTGCGCGGATAACCACCACACCCAGTCTGACTACGAAACGTAGACTCTGGCATTACGGAACATACGCATCCAGGGGCTATCTTCTCCCCAGTCATCCGGATGCCAACTCAGCTGCACTGATCTAAACACTCGCTCAGGGTGAGGCATCATAATAGTAAACCGGCCATCGCGGCTGCACAGACCTGTGATCCCGCGCGGGGAACCGTTGGGATTTTCAGGATAATGCGTGGTGGCCTTGCCATGATGGTCAACGTAACGCAGAGAAACCAAACCCGCCTCCTCTACTGTTTCTGCCGTATTGTCACGAAAATGTGCGCGGCCCTCTCCATGAGACACGACAACCGGCAGGATAGAGCCCTGCATTTCCTGCAGAAACAAAGAGGGCGACGGTAAAATTTCCACCAGACTGAGCCTGGCCTCGAATTGCTCGGATTCGTTGGTGATGAAATCTGGCCAGTGGTCCGCTCCAGGGATGAGATCACGAAGCTGGGCCATCATCTGGCAACCATTACATACGCCCAACCCAAAACTGTCGGGCCGCTCGAAAAATTCCTGGAAGGTATCACGAGCACGGGAATTGTACTGTATAGACTTAGCCCAACCGCCACCCGCGCCTAACACGTCGCCATAGGAAAAGCCGCCACACGCGGCCATGCCTTTGAATGACGTCAAGTCCAGGCGCCCTGAAATAATGTCGCTAACATGAACGTCGATGGTTTCAAAACCGGCGCGGTCAAAAGCCGCCGCCATTTCAATCTGCCCATTGACGCCCTGCTCTCTCAGGATGGCAATGCGAGGGCGCTTCCCGCTAGCGATGTATGGCATGGCCACATCTTCAGTCACATCAAATCCCACTCTGGAAAATCGTCCTGGATAGGTTTGATCGCCGACCATATCAAACTCTTGAGCAGCGCAACGTGGGTTGTCACGCAAGGCTTGCATGCGGTAGCTGGTTTCCATCCAGGTCTTTTGCAGGACCGTTCGGGGTACGTGATAAAGCGTTTTTCCGCCCGCCTCCAAAGAAATAAAATCATCATTGCTCACCCGCCCGAGCACTCGAGTATGAGCACCAAGTCCGGCTTCGACAAATGCTGTCATTACTTCTTCCATTTCTGTGTGCCGAACCTGCAGCACAGCACCAAGTTCTTCATTGAACAAGAACTCCAACGGGGTTTCATCGGCGTCGAGTTCTATACGCACCCCCACGTGACCGGCAAAAGCCATCTCGCAAACCGTGGCGAACAAACCACCATCCGAACGATCGTGATAGGCAATGATTTTCTGATCAGAAGAAAGATGCTGGATGGTCTCGAAAAACGCCTTGAGCAATTGGGGCTGATCAAGATCAGGCGCCTCGTCTCCGAGCTGTCCATAGGCTTGCAACAAAACCGATCCGCCCAGCCGATGCCGGCCACATCCAAGATCGATCAGGATCAAATCCGTATCGCCGCAATCTGTGCGTAATTGCGGAGTCAACACATGCCGCGCATCCCTCACTGGAGCGAATGCAGTGATACTCAGGGACAAAGGCGCCACAACTGTCTTTTCGATACTCTCTTCCCGCCATACGGTTTTCATGGAAAGAGAATCCTTACCCACTGGTATGGCAATGCCAAGCTGGGGACAAAGGGTTTCCCCCACCGCCTTGACGGCATCGTACAAAGCGGCATCCTCTCCTGGATGGCCGGCCGCGGCCATCCAGTTGGCGGATAAACGCACATCGCTCAAGGCATTGATGGGTGCAGCAGCCACATTGGTAATCGCTTCGGCGACTGCCATACGCGCAGAAGCCGCTGCATCGATCAGGGCAATCGGCGGGCGTTCTCCCAATGCCATCGCCTCACCCGTGTAAGCGTTGAAATCCGTCAGCGTCACACCAACATCCGCCACCGGTACCTGCCATGGCCCTACCATTTGATCTCTTGCCACCAATCCACCGACACTGCGATCGCCAATCGTGATCAGAAATTGCTTGCTGGCGACCGTCGGCGTCCTCAAAACCCGCCCGATAGCCTCATCAAGACGAATATCCTCCAGCCGAGGAGGCTCCAGGGGACGTCGAACATGGCGCGTCTCGCGCAACATTTTCGGCGGTTTCCCAAGCAACATCTCCAAAGGAAGATCGATCACATTTTCTTCCGTTAGCGCATCGCCCACCAACAGACGCGGTTCCTCGCTTGCCACACCGATAACGGCAGCCGGGCAACGTTCACGTTCGCATACATCTAAAAAGGCATCCAGGCGATTCTCATCGACCGCGAGTACATAACGTTCTTGGGCTTCGTTGCACCAGATCGCAAGAGGTGACATTCCGGGTTCAGCAGTGGGTATGGCTCGCAGCTCAAACCGCCCGCCGCGACCGGCGTCATTCACCAATTCAGGGATGGCATTGGACAATCCTCCCGCTCCAACGTCATGAAGCGACAAAATGGGATTTGCTACGCCCATCATGACACAGCGATCGATAACCTCCTGGCACCGCCGTTCCATTTCTGGGTTGCTGCGTTGCACTGAAGCAAAATCGAGCGCTTCGTCTCCACTTCCGGTTTCTACGCTGGAAGCCGCTCCACCTCCCAAGCCGATCTGCATCGCCGGCCCGCCCAACACCACGATTTGGGCACCCACAGGAATGGATTTCTTCTCCACTTGATCTTCGCGGATCGCCCCAACCCCGCCGGCCAACATGATAGGTTTGTGATATCCCCTGATTTCATCACCGTCCGCCGCTCTGACTTTCATCTCGAAAGACCTAAAATAGCCCGTAATCGCTGGCCGGCCGAACTCATTGTTATAGGAACTTGCGCCTATCGGGCCTTCCAACATGATTTCAAGCGCCGAAGCAATACGCGCTGGACGCCCATGATCCTCTTCCCAAGGCTGCACGAAATCCGGAATCCGTAAGTTGGAAACGGCAAAGCCGACCAACCCGGCTTTAGGTTTGCCGCCTGTTCCCGTCGCGCCCTCATCACGAATCTCTCCGCCGGAACCCGTTGCAGCTCCGGGGAAAGGGGCGATCGCTGTCGGATGATTATGCGTCTCCACCTTCATACAGATATGCACGTTTTCCCGACGCGTCTCGAAAATACCCGTCGCGGGAGCAGGGGCGAAATAATCTGATTCGAAACCCTCAATAACGGATGAATTGTCCTTGTAGGCGGACAAGATACCGTCGGGCGCATGTTGGTAAGTATTGCGAATCATATCGAACAAGGTGCGATCTTGCGGCTTGCCGTCGATCACCCAATTGGCATTGAACACTTTATGCCGGCAATGTTCTGAATTGGCTTGAGCAAACATCATCAATTCGGCATCTGTGGGATTGCGCCCAAGCACCGAATAATTCTCCACCAGGTAATCGATTTCATCGTCCGACAATGCAAGCCCCATCAATTGATTGGCCTGGATCAGCGCTGAATGGGGATCTCCATCCAGATCGATATAACCCAGTGGCGCAGGCTCGTGGGTTTCGAACAGCCCCTCCGCCTCCGCTACATCCTCGATCACAGTTTCCGTCATCCGATCATGCAACAGCGCCGCAATCTGATCCAACCGCTCTTGCGGCAGAGGTGCAGACAGGTTCAGACGGTAATTGATGCCTCGCTCCACCCGCTCGACCATCTCCAGCCCGCAGTGCTGGACTATTTCAGTGGCTTTACTGGACCACGGCGATATGGTTCCAAAACGTGGAATGACCGTCAGCTCGATGAGATCGCCATTCTGTCCTTCTTCCACCTTATCTATCAGCGCCTCGCCCAGGATGTCGCCGAGACGTTCGCGCTGATCTTCATCGAGTTCCGTGATTGTTTCAACGAAATATAGATAATGCGCATGAAGAGCCGCAATTTCAGAGGCAACCGCCGCCTTTTGCAAAATTCTCTCGCGCCTGAAAGCAGATAAAGCTACAGATCCCTCAATTACTAACATACGATTCTTCCACTCAAACCCGAAGGGTGCTCATGATAAAACAATCAATCGGTTACCGCATGGCTTGAAAATACAAGATTTGCTACTATATTAAATAGACCAGAGGGGGCGACCTGGCTTCGACGTGGGTTGCAAAGCCTTCAGGTGCATGCCGAGGATGTAGCTGACCTCGTAAATCATGCTGCAAACTTATAGTTGCCAACGACGACAACTACGCACTCGCCGCTTAAAACCCGGTAGGGTGCCGTCTCACTGACGCGTGCTTGTGCGCTCAGATTCGAGGCGTCGACTTACACAAGCTCGCGGTGAGGCTTTCCCAGGGCCGATCCGTTAAAACTTCAACTGGGATCGCCGACAGTTTTCCCTGCCCGTCGGGTAGCTGCCGGCTAAATCCAAAGACCGGGCTAAGCATGTAGAGCCGAAGGTGGCGGACTTGCGGACGGGGGTTCGATTCCCCCCGCCTCCACCAATTTCCCAAGGCCAACCCATCCGGGTTGGCCTTTTTCGTTGCCTAAGGCTTTGTATTCCCGCGGGTTCCTGCGGAAAGCTGCGGACTTCGAGAGCCGCCCTTCCGTCCGCTCCAGCCCGGGATTTCTCTCTGATTCTCCCCATTCCTCTCTGTTTCCGAGAGGGTGAGTATGAGGCGAAGTCCGGAAGTCCGCAACCGAACAGGGCGTGTAATCAACAGGTTAGACGCGGACGAAACGGAGGGTTAGATGGCATGAATCGCTACCCGGCGGGTACAACGGCGCCTGGACCTGCGCGCCGATGAGGCCAAGTGCACGAGCTGTATCTGGGGGGTGCCGAATGCCGGTGGAGTTGCTCATTGATCCCTGGAACCCCTCTTATCTCTACTTTTTCTACACAATCGGCTCCATTCCAGCCACGCGGCACAGCAACCCCCTGCCGCGGCGGTGTAAGCGCAGCATCCTGGCCTGAACTACTGGTTTTCGGGCTCGTCAGTCAAACAACCCATGCTGCAATTCAGTCGGCGGCGCCCGGCTTTCGGGTAGCGCCCTGGGCTGACTGGCTTCTGATTTGTGCTCCAGGTGATCGAGGATCTGCTTGATCACCACCGGGTCTTCAATACAGGCAATCACCTTCATAGCGCCGCCG
>JALUXU010000062.1 GCA_027013225.1 Acidihalobacter sp.
CGGGCGGACGCAGGCGCTATGACCTTGCGCGGCTGCGTCCTGAGCAGTTTCGTGCGGACGATGCGCCTCGCCGCACCATCGCCTATGCCAGGGTATCCAGCCACGACCAGAAAGACGATCTGGAACGCCAGAAGCAGGTGCTGGAACTGTACTGCGCCCGCCAAGGCTGGACGTTCGAGGTCATCGCCGATCTGGGTTCCGGCATGAACTATCACAAGAAGGGCCTCAAAAAGCGGCTGGAGGCCCTCATTGACGGCCAGGTCGGGCGGCTGGTCATCACCCACAAAGACCGGCTGCTGCGCTTCGGCGCGGAACGGGTGTTCGCCATCTGCGAAGCCAAACAGGTCGAAGTGGTCATCCTCAACCAAAGCGAGGACACGACGTTCGAAGAAGACTTGGCAAAGGACGTGCTGGAAATCATTACCGTATTCAGCGCCCGGCTGTATGGCTCGCGCTCACGCAAGAACCAAAAGCTGCTCGATGGCGTGAAGAAGGCCGTTGACGAGGCGCAGGCATGATCCTCGCCCACAAAATCGCACTCGATCCGAACAACGTGCAGGCGACCTACTTTGCCCGCGCGGCAGGCACGGCCCGCTTTGCCTACAACTGGGCGCTGGCCGAGTGGAAGCGGCCGTATGAAGCGCACAAAGCCGATGCAAACCTGCCGAAACCCTCGCAGGCCGCGCTGCGCCGCCAATTAAACTCCCTCAAGCGCGAGCAGTTCCCGTGGATGCTCGAAGTCACCAAGAACGCGCCGCAGATGGCGATTATCCAGTTGGGCCAAGCGTTCCAGAACTTCTTTGCAGGACGTGCCAAATACCCACAGTTCCGCAAGAAGGGCGTGCATGATCGTTTCACGCTTACCAATGACCAGTTCAGTATCGACGGCGGCCGCATACGCATCCCCAATTTGGGGTGGGTGCGTATGCGCGAGTCGTTGCGCTTCACCGGCAAAATCATGTCGGCCACAATCTCCCGGGTGGCCGACCGCTGGTTTGTCAGCATCGCCGTGGATACCCAAGACGATTCACACCTGCCCAAAGCCGAAAACCAAGGCGCGGTGGGTGTGGATTTGGGTGTCTCGGCACTGGCGACGCTCTCGACGAGAGAAACCATCGACGGCCCGAAGCCACACAAGGCACTGCTGTCCCGACTGAAACGACTCTCGCGCAGTCTGAGCCGCAAGCAGAAGGGATCAGCCAATCGGCGCAAGGCCAAAGCGAAGCTGTCCCGGCTGCACGCACGCATTGCCAACAGCCGCAATGATGCCTTGCACAAGCTCACGACCGACCTGACGCGCCGGTTCCACACCATCGGTATCGAGGATCTGAACGTGCGCGGCATGATGAAGAACCGCTACTTGGCCCGTTCCATCGCCGACATGGGTTTCTTCGAGTTCCGGCGGCAAGTGGAGTACAAAGCGGCGATGCGAGGCGGCGTGGTCGTGGTGGCGGATCGTTTTTTCCCAAGCAGCAAGACGTGTTCAAGTCCCGGCTGTAAATACACGCTGGACGATCTTGCGTTGTCGGTACGTCAGTGGACGTGCCCTGAATGCGGCACACACCACGACCGCGACGTGAATGCCGCGATCAACTTAAAGAACCTGGCGGTGAGTTCCACCGCATCAGCCTGTGGAGAGGCGGGCTCTGGCTCCGGTCGCAAGACCGGAGCGAAACCCGCCTCGACGAAGCAGGAAGTCAGCTTTGTTCCTGTTTGAGCAGGAATGAGCAAGTCTGATGGAACGGATTCAAAAGTTTTCCTCAAGGCATGGAAACGGCGATTTCTCGAGGGATAGAAACGCGATCCGGATAAATTCTTTTTTTGATCATTGAAATTTGCTCGCATCAGCCACATTTAGAGGACATCAGAAATATGAACCAACGGGAGAATCCTCCTCATGCGTATGGATAAACTTACCAGTAAATTTCAACTCGCCCTTGCTGACGCACAGTCGCTCGCAGTGGGACGGGACCATCAATTCATTGAACCCGTGCATTTGATGCGAGCGCTTCTAGACCAAGAAGGCGGCACGGTGCGGCCGTTACTGACAAAGGCGGGCGTTAATGTAAACAAATTGCAAGTGGCGTTGGACGAGGCACTGGATGCCTTGCCGACTGTCGAAGGTACGAGCGGCGAAGTCCATGTTTCCAACGAACTTGGAAATCTATTGAATCTGGCCGACAAGCTTGCCCAGAAACGCGGTGACAGTTATATCTCGTCCGAGCTATTCGTACTCGCCGCTTTGGAGGGCAAGGGTCGCCTAAAGGATATACTCACTGAAGCCGGAGCAGTGCGCGGTGCGATTGAAAAAGCCATCGACGAAATGCGCGGCGGAGCCAAGGTCGAGGACCCCAATGCCGAGGAAACCCGTCAGGCTCTCGACAAATACACCTTGGATCTGACCGAACGCGCAGAGCAGGGCAAACTCGATCCCGTGATTGGCCGTGATGAGGAAATCCGCCGCACTATTCAGGTGTTGCAGCGGCGAACCAAGAACAATCCTGTGCTAATCGGTGAGCCGGGTGTTGGCAAGACCGCCATCGTGGAAGGACTAGCGCAACGCATCGTCAACGGCGAGGTGCCCGAAGGGCTCAAGCGCAAGCGACTGTTGGCGCTGGATATGGCGGCCTTGATCGCAGGCGCCAAGTTTCGCGGTGAATTCGAAGAACGCCTCAAGGCCTTGCTCAATGATGTAGCCAAACAGGAAGGCAATGTCATTCTGTTCATCGACGAGATTCATACCATGGTCGGGGCAGGCAAGGCCGAAGGCGCAATGGATGCGGGCAATATGCTCAAACCCGCGCTGGCACGGGGCGAGCTGCATTGTATCGGCGCCACTACCTTGGACGAATACCGTCAGTACATCGAAAAGGATGCGGCACTGGAGCGCCGATTCCAAAAGGTGCTGGTTGACGAACCCTCTGTGGAAGACACTATCGCCATCCTGCGCGGGCTCAAGGAGCGCTATGAAGTACATCATGGCGTAGAAATCACCGATCCGGCCATTGTCGCCGCCGCCACCTTATCTCATCGTTACATCACCGACCGTCAGTTGCCGGACAAGGCGATCGATCTGATTGACGAAGCCGCCAGCCGCATCCGCATGGAGATAGATTCGAAGCCCGAAGCTATGGATCGGCTCGAACGCCGTCTTATTCAGCTCAAGATCGAACGCGAAGCGCTCAAGAAGGAAACCGACGAAGCCAGCAAGAAGCGTCTGGCCGACCTGGAGGAGCAGATCAGCAAGTTGGAGCGTGAATACTCCGACATGGAAGAGATCTGGAAATCGGAAAAGGCGGCTGTCCAAGGCGCCACGCATATCAAGGAGGAACTGGATCGGGCACGGGTTGAACTGGAGGCTGCGCGACGTGCCGGAGATCTGGCGCGCATGTCAGAGCTGCAATATGGGCGAATTCCCGAATTGGAGCGTCAGCTCGAGATGGCTTCTAAGGCGGAAACACAGGAAATGACCCTGTTGCGCAATAAAGTCACGGAAGAAGAGATCGCCGAGGTGGTATCCCGCTGGACCGGCATTCCGGTGGCCAAGATGCTCGAGGGCGAAAAGGAAAAGTTGTTGCATATGGAAGACGAACTGCGTCAACGCGTCGTCGGCCAGGACGAAGCTGTCAAAGCAGTGGCCAATGCCATTCGCCGTTCACGCGCAGGATTGGCCGATCCAAACCGTCCCAATGGCTCCTTCCTGTTCCTGGGCCCGACGGGTGTAGGCAAAACCGAGTTGACCAAGGCGCTGGCTGCTTTCTTGTTTGATACCGAGGAAGCGATGGTGCGCATCGACATGAGTGAATTCATGGAGAAGCATTCTGTGGCGCGGCTTATAGGTGCACCGCCCGGGTATGTCGGCTACGAGGAAGGAGGTTACCTGACCGAGGCGGTGCGCCGTCGGCCCTATTCGGTGATTCTGCTCGATGAAGTGGAAAAAGCCCATCCAGATGTGTTCAACATCCTGTTGCAAGTGCTGGATGATGGTCGCCTCACCGATGGGCAGGGGCGCACAGTGGACTTCCGTAACACCGTGATCGTCATGACCTCCAATCTGGGCAGTAATCTGATTCAGGAAATGGCCCGCACCAACGACTATGAGGCGATGAAGACCGCGGTCATGGAAGTGGTTGGCAACCATTTCCGCCCGGAATTCATCAACCGTATCGACGAAGTGGTCGTGTTCCACCCGCTGGATCGCGAGCAGATACGCGCCATTACCCGCATCCAGATCGAGTATCTGCGTAGACGCCTGGCCGATCGCGACATGCAACTCGAGATAACGGAGGCCGCGCTGGATCGGCTCGGAGAAGCTGGTTTCGATCCGGTGTATGGCGCACGCCCTCTCAAGCGCGCCATCCAGCAGGAACTGGAGAACCCACTCGCTCAGGCGATTCTGGCTGGGGAATTCCTTCCAGGTGACACGATCCACGTCGATGTGGATGAAAAAGGATTGCGCTTTTCCGCCGTTGCATCGGATGCGGCGTAAGAACCCAGTTATTGACTCTGATCAACCCTCCGGCACGCAGCCGGAGGGCTCGAGCAGTTAAGCAGTTACTTGCACGATATTGCGCGTTCATATACAAATTAAGCATGTCTAGTAAGATGGTCAGTATTCGCGAAGCCGGCGAGTTCCTGGGCGTCGTGCCTCAAACGCTGAGACGATGGGAACGCGAAGGCAAACTTTTGCCCGATGAACGCACACCGGGCGGACGCAGGCGCTATGACCTTGCGCGGCTGCGTCCTGAGCAGTTTCGTGCGGACGATGCGCCTCGCCGCACCATCGCCTATGCCAGGGTATCCAGCCACGACCAGAAAGACGATCTGGAACGCCAGAAGCAGGTGCTGGAACTGTACTGCGCCCGCCAAGGCTGGACGTTCGAGGTCATCGCCGATCTGGGTTCCGGCATGAACTATCACAAGAAGGGCCTCAAAAAGCGGCTGGAGGCCCTCATTGACGGCCAGGTCGGGCGGCTGGTCATCACCCACAAAGACCGGCTGCTGCGCTTCGGCGCGGAACGGGTGTTCGCCATCTGCGAAGCCAAACAGGTCGAAGTGGTCATCCTCAACCAAAGCGAGGACACGACGTTCGAAGAAGACTTGGCAAAGGACGTGCTGGAAATCATTACCGTATTCAGCGCCCGGCTGTATGGCTCGCGCTCACGCAAGAACCAAAAGCTGCTCGATGGCGTGAAGAAGGCCGTTGACGAGGCGCAGGCATGATCCTCGCCCACAAAATCGCACTCGATCCGAACAACGTGCAGGCGACCTACTTTGCCCGCGCGGCAGGCACGGCCCGCTTTGCCTACAACTGGGCGCTGGCCGAGTGGAAGCGGCCGTATGAAGCGCACAAAGCCGATGCAAACCTGCCGAAACCCTCGCAGGCCGCGCTGCGCCGCCAATTAAACTCCCTCAAGCGCGAGCAGTTCCCGTGGATGCTCGAAGTCACCAAGAACGCGCCGCAGATGGCGATTATCCAGTTGGGCCAAGCGTTCCAGAACTTCTTTGCAGGACGTGCCAAATACCCACAGTTCCGCAAGAAGGGCGTGCATGATCGTTTCACGCTTACCAATGACCAGTTCAGTATCGACGGCGGCCGCATACGCATCCCCAATTTGGGGTGGGTGCGTATGCGCGAGTCGTTGCGCTTCACCGGCAAAATCATGTCGGCCACAATCTCCCGGGTGGCCGACCGCTGGTTTGTCAGCATCGCCGTGGATACCCAAGACGATTCACACCTGCCCAAAGCCGAAAACCAAGGCGCGGTGGGTGTGGATTTGGGTGTCTCGGCACTGGCGACGCTCTCGACGAGAGAAACCATCGACGGCCCGAAGCCACACAAGGCACTGCTGTCCCGACTGAAACGACTCTCGCGCAGTCTGAGCCGCAAGCAGAAGGGATCAGCCAATCGGCGCAAGGCCAAAGCGAAGCTGTCCCGGCTGCACGCACGCATTGCCAACAGCCGCAATGATGCCTTGCACAAGCTCACGACCGACCTGACGCGCCGGTTCCACACCATCGGTATCGAGGATCTGAACGTGCGCGGCATGATGAAGAACCGCTACTTGGCCCGTTCCATCGCCGACATGGGTTTCTTCGAGTTCCGGCGGCAAGTGGAGTACAAAGCGGCGATGCGAGGCGGCGTGGTCGTGGTGGCGGATCGTTTTTTCCCAAGCAGCAAGACGTGTTCAAGTCCCGGCTGTAAATACACGCTGGACGATCTTGCGTTGTCGGTACGTCAGTGGACGTGCCCTGAATGCGGCACACACCACGACCGCGACGTGAATGCCGCGATCAACTTAAAGAACCTGGCGGTGAGTTCCACCGCATCAGCCTGTGGAGAGGCGGGCTCTGGCTCCGGTCGCAAGACCGGAGCGAAACCCGCCTCGACGAAGCAGGAAGTCAGCTTTGTTCCTGTTTGAGCAGGAATGAGCAAGTCTGATGGAACGG
>JALUXU010000063.1 GCA_027013225.1 Acidihalobacter sp.
AACTGTTCGGGTTGTGGTCAGATGAGGGGGAGGCGATCCGTGCTGCTAGCGGTGTGCGTCACCAAGGCTGTGTCGACCTACCTCCCCCGAGCCTCAACATAACGCTTTTTGGATATACAAGGCTGTCTTTGTGGATTGAGTGCCCATCTCGATGCGGAAGGGCGATGAGAAAAAAGCCCCGCACATTGGCGGGGCTTTTTGTATGCTGACAAACAAAATGATATTGCAAATCAGCACATTTTCATTTTTAAGCGTACGGATGGGATTTCCGGATTAGTCTTTGTTACCCCGTAAGAACCGATAGGCGAATTCGATAACAAAGCGCAGCAGATACTGAGTCTTACTGGAAAACACGATTCCAAGCAGGCCGAACAGCCCGCCACTCTTTTGTTCGGTGCCTTCCATGACCTTGAATGTAGCGTCCAGCGCTGGCAATGCGCCAGCGATCTGGGGCTGGTAACGCTTCGCCAGTACGGCGCCCTGTTCGATCCATGCCTTGAGTTCTTCATCTTCCGGAATGTGAGGTTCGAGCGTGGTCAGTACAGTGTTCACTTTGCGCAACAGGCCGGTGCGATTGACCGTGCCCAGCATGGTGATCAATTCGGGAATCATCTTGTCCAGGCCGGCATCGTGGGCACCTTGAAGCATCTCTCTGATACGGCCCTTCAGGTTCCCACTGTCCCCTTTGATGATTTCGGCCGCCAGGATACCGATTTCATACCACCCAACTGCGCCTTCGCGAATTTTGGCGCCTATGGTGCTGAAATCGAGCTCTTTCCAGATTTCAGGGGCTGTGTCGCTCAATGTGGCGAATACAACGCCCAATTGCGCTCCCCAATACTCGGCTTGATCGAGCACCCACTCGACCCGTTCGCCCAGAGTTTCTGCGTCGCCCTGGGCCAGGTTCTTGGCGCGCATGGCGATATGCCACCATTGGTCGGCAATATCTTCCAGCACGGCCACCTTGTCCGGGATGTCCATGGCGATGACTTGTTCGCCGATGATGCGTGCGCCTTCGCGGGCAGTATCCATCCAGTAGCGAAGGTTGACATTCAGGCTGGAGAGGCGCTGACCAAGAGATTCAGCATCAATGTCGGTGGTAAGCTCGCCGATTTGTTGCAGCAGGGGGGGGAGTACTTTCAGCAAGCCGCTGGTGTGCAGGGCACCCAAAAGGTTGATGAGTTCGGGCGTGGTTTCCTGGATTTTGGCCGCTTCGAGCGAATTCAAGGTGGCGTCCAGGCTGTTTTTCAGGTCTTCGGCGGAATGAATACCAAAAAACTCGCTAATTTCCTTGAGGGTGTCGATCAGTGCTTCAATTTGCCCACCGACATTTTCGGCGAACTCGCCAATATCGACGGTGTCACCAATTGAATCAAGAGCAGTTTGCGCCAGTTTGAGCAGTTCGGTGATTTGATTGGCTGCATCGCCGACTTTCCCAAGACCTTCTATCTGTGTGGGTGTCAGAGTGACTTGTGCGTCTTTTTCTTGCAGTTTCAGTGCAGCATTCGACATCGTTGCATTGCCTCTCTTTGGGTCTGATTAATGGGCGGGTTGTAATTTGATTTGACTCACGGATTCATATTTTGCCACTTTTTGTCTATCCGCGCAGAGTAGCTGGCCATGTTCCTCAAGTGCGGCGAGAACTGACCGATAATATGGAAAGCCATGTCGATTGATGTTGTGGCCATGATCCGATTGATTCAACGAGTGTTAGTGAATCGCTGATTATTGCTGATGCGAAAAGAATGCAGCCAATGCCTATTCGGTCTACAGATGCCGGATAGGTATTGATCAGCGATTTTTGGGAGGATATTCCGTAATGAGCGTGGTCTCAAGTCGTATGCAACAGCAAAAAACTTATTCGTGCATAAAATCAAGCAAACTTCAGATCAAGTGCAGCTTGTTGGTATTAGCCTGTTTGCTGTTGGCTTTCAGCACTCAATCCGCTGCCAAAAAGGTAGTTTTTCACAATTCCCTGACCGCGATTCACTGGAAATTGGAGCGCGGCGAGTTTGCCTGCCGCCTCACACAAACTCTTTACGACTATGGTCGCGCGGACTTGTTGATGTTTCGTGATGGGACGCTGCGTTTTCGGGTCCACGCCATGCCCGGGCTTTATATCGGTCAGATAGTGAGAGTCACTGTGGCGCCTTCGCCATGGCAGTCGGGAAGGACAGAGGTATTGGCTCTGCGGTCGGAGCGGCGCGGGCTGCCGGTATCGCTCGGCGATGAGGCCGCCAGCAGAGTATTGCTGGCTTTTGCCAATGGCCGGGCCATGAGATTTGTATACCCAGTCGATCGCTCACCCACAGTTGAGGTGGAGATTGATTCCATTGGTTTTCGGCAGGAATTGGGCCGCTTGCAGACGTGTGCTGCCGCCCTGCCTGAAGTGAACTTCTCCCAGTTCGCCAAAACCCGGGTGTTTTTCCCTGAAGGTTCGACTCAATTGAGCTCAATGGCCAAACAGAAGCTCAAGAGGTTGACGTCATTCATCAAGGCGTTTGGAGAGGTTAAAATGCTTATCCTCGTGGGCCATACGGACAATGTGGGCAGCTATGCTTTCAACCTCAGATTGGGGGAGCGCCGTGCGCAAAGGGTTGCAGAATTTTTGCGATCACAGGGTATGAAGCAGCCGATTGAAGTGAGATCATCGGGGGAGGCCGATCCCCTTGAATCCAATAGTACGCCTGAAGGTCGCGCTCGGAACCGTCGAGTGACGATCATTTTGGTTCGTGCTAATGCGATCCAATGAAGAAAAGGGCAGGCAAAGTTATACTTTCGCTTCCTAGGGGGCGTTGGTATTTCAGTCATAGGGCGGCAGGAAAAACGAAAACGGAATTGAAAGCGCCCGCGCTGGGTGAGTCCGGGGGCTGGGTGGATATTTTCCCTTTCGCACTTCATGCCCGCTTGAATACGCTGTTCAGCAGTTGACCTCGGCGTTACAAATATTGGAGATTCCAGATGTCAGATGTGCGTAAAGTTGTTTTGGCCTATTCCGGGGGGTTGGATACCTCGGTGATTCTCAAATGGCTGCAAGAGACGTATGGCTGTGAGGTGATTACCTTTACCGCTGATATTGGCCAGGGGGAAGAAGTCGAGCCAGCCCGCGAAAAAGCCCGTAAGCTGGGCGTAGAGAAAATCTATATAGAGGATTTGCGTGAAACCTTCGTGCGCGATTTCGTATTTCCGATGTTTCGTGCGAATGCGGTGTATGAAGGCGAATATCTGCTTGGAACGTCTATTGCGCGGCCATTGATCGCAAAGCGGTTGGTGGAAATCGCGGATGAAGTGGGGGCCGATGCCATCGCTCATGGCGCCACAGGCAAAGGCAATGACCAGGTGCGCTTTGAGCTTGGCGCCTATGCGCTCAAGCCGGGAATCAAAGTAATCGCGCCTTGGCGGGAATGGGATCTAAATTCGCGTGAACGCTTGCTTGCCTATGCCGAACAGCATGGGATTCCCGTGGAGCGGCATGGCAAAAAATCGCCCTATTCTATGGATGCCAATCTCCTCCATATTTCCTATGAAGGGGGAATATTGGAGGATCCTTGGGCTGAGCCGGAAGAATCCATGTGGCGCTGGACTGTGTCGCCTGAAAAAGCTCAGGACCAACCTGTCTATATCGAGCTGGGCTTTGCCAAGGGTGATGTCGTAAGCATCGACGGCGTGCCTATGAGCCCGGCGGCGGTGCTCGCGCGTTTGAATGAGATCGGCGGAGCAAACGGGATTGGCCGACTTGATATCGTCGAAAATCGTTTTGTGGGCATGAAGTCGCGCGGATGTTATGAAACGCCGGGAGGCACCATCATGCTCAAGGCACACCGCGCGATCGAATCGCTCGCTCTGGATCGCGAAGCGGCGCACCTGAAAGATGAGATTATGCCGCGCTATGCCACCTTGATTTACAACGGCTATTGGTGGAGTCCCGAACGACGCATGTTGCAATCTCTGATAGATGATTCACAAGCCCATGTAAACGGCGTGGTCAGGCTCAAGCTCTACAAGGGAAATGTGACGGTGGTGGGGCGCAAATCAGAAGATAGTTTGTTTGATGCAAACATCGCAACATTCGAAGATGATGCCGGCGCTTATGATCAAAAAGACGCTGCTGGTTTCATCAAGCTAAATGCTTTGCGTTTGCGTATCGAAGCGGCCCGAGGACGCATTCTTTAGGCCATGGAACGTAAGGAACCATGTGTGAGGAGATATTCGCTTGCATTGCCGGTTCTGGTACTCATTGGCTTGCTGCTCGGCGGTTGCGCCAGCACCGGCATGTCTGGCTCCAATGATCCTTTGCAGGGCTACAACCGCGCCATGTTCGCCTTCAACATGGCGGTTGATAAACACGCCTTGCGTCCCGTGGCCAAGGCTTATGCCAAGGTGGCCCCATCGTTCCTGCGCGGTCGGGTGAGTGATTTTTTCTCCAACCTGGGGGATGTTTCAACGACCGTGAATGCGGCTCTCCAGGGAAAACCTCAGGCATTGGGAGATCTTACGCGTTTTCTCATGAATACCACCTTCGGGCTTGGCGGCCTGTTTGATGTGGCCACGCCATTGGGTCTCCCCGCACATCATGAAGATATCGGCATGACGTTGGCGACTTGGGGTGTGCCGGAAGGCCCTTATGTCGTTTTGCCGTTTTTCGGCCCCAGTACCTTGCGTAATGCTCCTGCTCCTGTGATTGATGGTTATTTCTTCAATCCCCTGACGTATTACCCGCGCCCTCTCACTGACGAGGGATTGGCGGTTCTGGACGTTGTCAACCTGCGGGCCAAGTTGCTGCCCTTCGATTCCTTGATAGATCAGTCGCCCGATCCCTATATCTACGTCAAAGAGGTCTATCTGCAGCAACGTCGCTATTTGCTTGAGCAAAACAACCCCAAGCCGGCAAACAAAAAGCCTTCTCTTACGTCCTTGCAGAAACAATTGCTGGAGATGGAATCGCCTGACGCTGGCTCATGAGGGTTTTCAGTCGCGCCAGTCCCGGGGAGGGTTGCGGCGGGGGTTGCGCAGACCGCGGCGGTAATTGTGTCGAGCAAGCCAGTCGCTGAGAAGCCCCCAGAACCACTCTTGCAGTCGGACCCAGCGGCTGCGTGACTGCCATTGATCGAGAGTGATTTCCTTGGATTCGGCCAGATCGGTGCGAAATGTTTCCAGACAGGATTCCAGAGTGTTGACATCTTCGATGCCCAAATTGGCTTCCTCATTCCAGCGCAGCGTCCAGTGATCGAGGTTGGCTGACCCCAGGCTGACCCAGTCGTCACACACATAAAGTTTTACATGGGTGAAACGCGGCTGGTATTCGTGAATGCGGACGCCGGCTCTCAATAGACGCCCGTAATGCCTTCGCCCCGCATAGCGGGCAAAATCATGATCTGTCTTGGGGCCGGGTAAAATGAGGCGCACCTCTACGCCTTTTTTGGCGGCATGTCTCAAGGCGAAGGACAAAACGCGCGGCGGGACGAAATAGGCGACACTGATCAATACACGTTGCTGCGCCTGACGAATGCGGTGAATGAGGGTCGCCAGGATTTGCCCCCGATGCCTATGCTGGACAAGAACTTGCGCGCCGCCGGTGCCAAACTCATAGACATCCGGTTTTTGGAACTTCGGCAAAGTGCTCTTATCGGCGCCACTATGATTCCAGAGGCGGGCAAATTCTTTTTGCAGATCGACTAGACAATCTCCGTGGATTTCGAGCATCAGATCATGCCACCAGTCTTGGGGTTCGCTCCATGGATCGAAATCATCGGTCAAGCCCGCGCCGCCGATAAAGCCTGTTTGGCCGTCGGCAATGAGCAATTTGCGGTGATCACGGCACAGATTTCTTTGTAATGGGCCGATCCGTATCGGGTTAAAAAAACGTAATTTCACGCCGGCAGCGAGAAGCCGGTGCCGATCGTGTAAACTAAGATTGAGAGAGCCGAAGTCATCCAACAGAACGCATACGTGAACCTTGCGCTTGCGTGCCCTGCAAAGCGCATCTATGAAACGATCCATCAATTGTCCCGATGCGCATAGATACATTTCCAGCAAAATATAGAAGCGGGCAGAACTGATGGCTGTTAGCATGGCCGGGATGAACCGATCGCCGTCAACCAACAACTTAAAGCGATTGTGAGCGTGTCTTGGGTAAGGGCTGTACATGGTTCAATGCATCCACTTGGTTTTTTTGACGGCGACGGATCTTTACTGGCCGGGAAGGTTTGAAAAAAACCAGAAATCCTACTGCGAATCAACGTAGAAGCGAAGCGTTACATGCATATCCACATTCTCGGTATCGGTGGTGCTTTTATGGGCGGCCTGGCTCAGATTGCCAAGCGTGCAGGTCATGAAGTCTCGGGTAGCGATCATAAGCTTTATCCCCCCATGAGCACGCAACTCGAGCACGCTGGAATTGAAGTCTACGAAGGTTACGATTCACAGCAGATTCATGCTGGGATCGATCTTGTGGTCGTTGGCAATGTCATGCGGCGCGGCCTGCCGGTAGTGGAATCCTTGTTGAATCGAGGAATCGATTACACTTCCGGACCGCAATGGCTGGCCGAGCATATACTGCGCGATAAATGGGTATTGGCAGTGGCGGGCACCCATGGGAAAACCACTACAAGCAGCTTGTTGGCTCACATACTGGATCAGGCCGGCTTGGCGCCTGGATTTCTGATCGGCGGCGTGCCCAAAAATTTTGCTGTTTCGGCCCGTTTAAGCGAGAGTCCTTTTTTCGTTATAGAAGCCGATGAATACGACACGGCATTTTTCGACAAGCGTTCCAAATTTGTTCATTATCGGCCTAGAACGCTGGTATTGAACAATCTTGAATTCGATCATGCTGATATTTTCCCCAATCTTGCCGCCATCCAGCGTCAATTTCATCATTTGATCAGAATCGTGCCAGGAAATGGACTGATCGTGCACTCTTCTTCCGACGAGGCGCTCAACGAGGCCATCGATATGGGATGCTGGACGCCGAGGATAGGTTTTGGCATGGCGGATGATGTTTCCTCAGACTGGCAGGCGCGCCTTCTTTGTGAAGATGGCAGCCGTTTCGAAATTCTGCATGAGGGGCAGTCGCAGGGTGAGGTGGAATGGGAGTTGTTGGGCCGCCACAATGTCCTCAATGCGCTCGCAGCCGTTCTTGCCGCTCGACATGCGGGCGTTACTCTACAGACCTCACTTGAGGCCGTATCGAGCTTTCAGGGCGTGGCGCGGCGGATGCAGCTGGTGGGAGTGGCCAACGGTATTCACCTCTATGATGATTTTGCTCATCACCCCACCGCGATCGCGACTACTTTGGAAGGACTGCGCGCCCGTTATCCCCGCGCCCGTCTGATCGCGGTAATGGAGCCACGTTCCAATACCATGCGCATGGGCGCGCATCGCCACCAGCTGGCGCCTTCTTTGAAGGCGGCTGACCGGGTGTTTCTCTATCAATCCGAAGACCTGGGGTGGTCGCTTGAAGAAGTCAGTGAAACCTTGGGGCCGCGTGCCTGCGTGAGTCGAGATACCGATTCCTTGCTCGCTTTGCTAAAAAAGGAATTGAGGTTTGAGGATCATGTCGTGTTCATGAGCAATGGCAGTTTTGACCGTTTGCCTGCGCGTACCCTTGAGGCACTCGAGGGGAGGGGTGGGGACGAATGAAATCGTCGCTGCAAAGCGTAACCCTGGCGATGACTGGCGCATCAGGAGCGCAATACGGTTTGCGCCTGCTGGAGTGCCTTTTGGAGGCGGGCGTCCATGTGTATGTTCTCATATCTCAACCGGCCAAGGTGGTGCTGCACATGGAAACCGATTTGCATTTGCCCGGCCGTCCGCGAGAGATCGAGCGTGTCTTGCGCGGGCGATTTCAAGACAAAGCCGGTCAGCTCGAAGTTCTCGGAGAAAAACAATGGACTGCGCCGATCGCCAGCGGTTCCGCTGTTGCAGACGCGATGGTCATTTGTCCCTGTACTACCGGCACGCTTTCGGCGATCGCCACGGGTGCTTCCCGTTCATTGATTGAACGCGCCGCCGATGTAACGCTCAAGGAAAAACGCAAGCTGCTCGTGGTTCTCAGGGAAACGCCGCTATCCGAGATCCACCTGGAAAACATGTTGCGCCTGAGCCGGATGAATGCTGTCGTATTGCCAGCCAGTCCTGGTTTCTATCACCGTCCACAGCGGGTGGAGGATCTGGTGGATTTCATCGTGACGCGGGTATTGGATCATCTTGGCGTGCCCAATAATCTTTTGCCGCGTTGGGGGGACAAGCGAGGCGGATCAACAGAGTGAATCACGCAAAGCTTGGGGCGGCTTATGGGGGTAGTGTATGCTTTAGGTTTATGAATGCTGTCCGGCGAGGAGACCCACATGGCAACGATTGAACTAAATGAGCAGAATTTCGAAAAAACCGTTACTGAAAATGACATCGTAATCGTAGACTTTTGGGCTAGCTGGTGCGCGCCATGCCGTGCTTTCGCGCCAACGTTCGAAGCGGCTTCTGAAAAGCACCCGGATATCGTCTTCGGAAAAGTGAATACCGAAGAAGCCCAGAGTTTGGCGGCGGCCTTTCAGATACGCTCGATACCCACGCTAATGATTTTCAGAGAACAGGTCATTCTCTTTGCTCAACCGGGAATGCTATCCCCAGCGCAGCTCGAGGAAGTGATAGAAAAGGTGCGCGAGATCGATATGGAGCAGGTCAGGGAGGATATACGCAAGCAGCAACAAGAACAGGAATCATCCCAACAGCAACAGTCCTGAGCCTAAAAGGCGCGGCTGAACCTCATCAGGCGCTGAATGGGCTCTGCCGCATCCAATCAGGCTATATGCAACCCGGTTTAACTTGGTTGCTGTCAATGAGCAGACAGGGTCTCTTTTGCCAAAGATGGAAGCCGGCGCGGGTTTGTTATGCCGCATTGATTTGATTTGAATCACCCTGTATCGTCTGGGGGAAAAAGAAACGTAAGGATTATTGTAGCCATGTCTGAAAGGCATAAACACGAACGTCGGCGGTGGGATCATAAGGTGACATTCCCTCTAATAGACGATGAAGGCCGCCTCGTAACCCACAATCGCCGCAGGGTGATAGACCGTAGAATCCATCTCCAGGTCGAATTGCGGGAATTGCGCATCAGGTATCAGGGACGGGATTACGTAGTACACGAGGCGCCTTTCACTCTTGGGCGGCAAAAAGATTGTGATATCGTCGTGCGGGATCCACGCGTCTCGCGGCACCATGCACGCATAGAGCGCAGAGCGGTTGCTTTTGTATTCATCGACGCCAGTCTGAATGGCTCCTATATTGAATTTCATGGTTCGAATGAAGCCGAGCGTGTTTTGAAAGGCGAGCGAGATCTCACGAAGCCCGGGATGATCCGTCTTGGACGCCCTTTCGAAACAGAGTCAGATCGGAATGGAGATGCGATTTATTTCGATCTGGCTTGAGAAGCCTGACCGTATTTAGCGCCGCTTTTTGAAATGCTTTTCAAGCAGAATAATATTTTTTGTACCATTCCACGAAGCGCGCGATACCGTCCTCGACGGAAGTTGAGGGTTTATAGTCCACGTCCTTGACCAAGTCGCTGACATCCGCATAGGTATCCGGCACGTCGCCCGGCTGCAGGGGTAGCAGATTCATTTGCGCCTTGCGGCCAAGACAATTTTCCAGTACCTCGATATAGTGCATGAGTTCGATCGGTTGGTTGTTTCCGATGTTGTACAGTCGGTAGGGCGCGCGGCTGCTGGCTGGGTCGGGAGAGTCTCCTGACCACTCTTGATTTGGCTGGGCAGTATGATCCAAGGTGCGAATGACGCCCTCTACAATGTCGTCGATATAGGTGAAATCCCGCCTGTGTTTGCCGTAATTGAATACATCTATCGGCTCACTGGCTAAAATCTTGCGGGTGAACAGGAACAGCGCCATATCCGGTCGGCCCCATGGGCCATATACGGTGAAAAAACGCAAGCCGGTGGTCGGCAGGCCATAGAGGTGGCTGTAGGTGTGTGCCATCAATTCATTGGCTTTCTTGCTGGCCGCATACAGGCTGACCGGATGATCGACATTGTCATGCACCGAAAAAGGCATCCGCGTATTGGCACCATAAACCGAACTTGATGAAGCATAGACAAGGTGTTCGACCTCGTGATGCCGACAGGCTTCCAGGATATTGGCGAAACCGACGAGATTGGTTTCCACGTAAGCGTGCGGATTCTCAATCGAATGGCGAACTCCTGCCTGGGCAGCTAAATTAACCACCCGCTGAGGCCGGTATCGCTTGAATGCCTCATCCACGGCCGTACGATCCGCGATATCCACACGCAGATCGGAATAGCCTGGGAAAGCCAAGGTGCGTGCCAGGCGGGCTTGTTTGAGCCGGATATCATAATAATCGTTCAAATTGTCGATACCGATAACTTCATCCCCTCGCTCAAGAAGTCGCAAAGCGAGGGCTGATCCGATAAAGCCGGCGCTGCCGGTGATGAGTACGCGCATATCTTGTTTTCCTTGCGGATTTTTATAATCTGCCGTCGACTTCCTCGAGCGGCAGGACGGATTTGACGTCGAACATGACGCCGTTGGATTTCGCGAATTTGCGCAGACCTTTCGCTCCCAGGCGGCGGAATTGTTCGTGCGCAACAGCTAGAATGATCGCATCGTACGCGCCCTGAGGGGGAGACTCGACAGGGCGGATGCCGTATTCGCGTTCAGCCTCGTCGGGATCGACCCAGGGATCGTAGACGTCTATCCGCGCATGATATTGCTTGAATTCCTCGATCACATCCACGACCCGGGTATTCCGTAAATCAGGGCAGTTTTCCTTGAAGGTCAGTCCCAATATCAGAATGTTCGCTCCGACCACGTGAATGCGTCGTTGAGTCATGAGCTTGAGTACGCGTTCGGCCACATAGGGCCCCATGCCGTCATTGATGCGGCGGCCCGCATGTATCATTTCGGGATGGTGGCCGATTTCTTGCGCCTTGTGCGTCAGGTAATAAGGATCCACGCCGATACAATGGCCGCCGACCAGCCCGGGACGGAACGGGAGGAAGTTCCATTTCGTCCCCGCCGCTTCAAGCACGTGTTGAGTATCGATGCCAAGGCGATGGAACAGCATGGCCAGTTCGTTGATCAATGCAATGTTGACATCGCGTTGCGTGTTTTCTATGACTTTTGCGGCTTCGGCTACGCGGATGCTCGGCGCGCGATGGGTGCCGACCGTAACGATGGATGAGTACAGCGCGTCGATGTAATCCGCCGCCTCGGGCGTCGAGCCTGAAGTGATTTTGCGGATAGTCGGAATGCGGTGTTCGTGATCGCCCGGATTGACGCGTTCAGGGCTGTATCCTACAAAAAAATCGCGATTGAAGCGCAAGCCTGATTCGCGTTCCAGGATGGGAGTGCACATTTCTTCGGTGGCACCTGGATACACGGTGGATTCATAGATTACAACATCGCCTGCAGACAGCAATCCGCCCACGCTCTTGCTGGCGGCTTCCAGAGGACCGAGATCGGGGCGCTTATGGCGGTCCACCGGGGTGGGCACGGTGATGACATAGACGTTGCATTCGCGCAGCTCATCCAAAACGGTGCTGAAACGCAAATGCGGGACTGAACGTAATTCCTCTTCATCCACTTCCAGCGTGTGATCGCGTCCTTCGCGCAGTTCCTCAATACGTTTGGAGTCGATGTCGAATCCCAGAGTGGGCCATTTTTTGCCAAACTCAACCGCCAGTGGCAATCCTACATAGCCAAGGCCGATTATGCCAATGCGCGTTTTATCAAGATCAAGCACGGTCATCCCTGCCAAAAAAGAAGAGGGCATATTCTACATGCAAGAATCGCCGATAGGAGCCGCCAAGTGAGAACAAGTCAAAAACATTTGCTCTAAGCCGCCTCCCATTGAGATGAGCATGCTTTTTTCCTCTATCCGTTTCGCCTATTGGATATGGTTGATAATGGCGGCTAATTTGTCCGCGCTGGGGGCGCCGACGAACAAATAATCGTTTCCATCATCGCCTTTGAAAACGGCGACGGGGATACCGCGAATGCCCACGGATTCGAGGAGGGCGGCATTTTTACGCAGCTTTTCCACGATGGATGGGGAAGGGTTTTTGATGGGTTCAATACCACCGCCCGGGGTATTGCCGAAATTCCAGTCGGCTTCACTTTGATAGAGCGCCTGGATGGGGTGTTTGGCCTGCAGTATGGCCGCCGCTTTTCCGAGGCTGCTGGCGGTAAGGATGCCTACGGGAATCCAGCGCACTTGGAGTTTGTTTTCTTTGACAAAAGGCCGCAATTCCTCGAAGAGTCGATGGCAATACGGGCAATTCGGATCGAAAAATACGTACATGATATGTTGGCTATGGCCTTCGCTGAACCATGTGGCCTGATCGATGTTCGATAGAATTTGCTTGGCGCGCTGATCGGCGTGTGCCGGCAGACTGGAAAAAGCCACGGCAAGCGACAGGATAAGTCCGGCCATGCGTGGAATGAGGCTGAGTTTCATTGACTGCGTCCTCGTTTTAGATTTGAAGCGGATGCAAAAAAGTATTCCTGAATTATATTGATGTGCGGCAAGCATGGCATATTCCACAGGGGCGCCCGAACTCAGTGTAAACTGTTCTCCCTCCGTTCGCCCTGACGTTGGCAAAACAATTTAAGAGTGCAATTCTGATGGACCATTTTCAGACAAATGCCGGTGTGAAGGCGAATCAACGCTTCGACAAGGCATTTTTCAGAGAAGTCTGGCGCTTGGCCAGGCCTTATTTTTCTGAGTCCCATGAACGCTGGCAAGCTCTTGGTCTGCTTTTGCTCATCGTTCTGATTACCTTGGGGCAGGTCTATCTCAATCTGCGCATCACCAACTGGTACAACAGTTTTTACAACGCGTTACAAAATTACGACAGTGCCGGATTTTGGCGATTGATGGGTGTGTTTGCGATTCTGGCGAGCATTTTTATCGCCCTTAGTGTGTATCAAAGTTATCTTACTCAATTACTGGATCTTCGCTGGAGGCGTTGGCTGACGGGCGCTTTCTTGAATCGTTACCTTGCCGCGCGCACCTATTATCACCTCGAGGTTTTCAAACGCGGCCAGGACAACCCCGATCAACGAATCGCCGATGATCTTTCCGCTTTCGCTCAGTACACCACCAGCCTGTTTACCGGCATGCTCAGCGCCATTGCCAATCTCGTGGCATTTATCGGGCTGCTGTGGGTGCTTTCAGCCAAGGTGGTGGTGCCGTGGGGCGGCGGCGAGCATCATGTGGCTGGTTTTCTGGTATGGGTGGCTTTGATCTACGCCGTGATTTGGACGTGGGTGGCGGCCAAAGTCGGTAATCCTCTGATTCATCTGAATTATCATCAACAGCGTCTGCAGGCGGATTTTCGTTTCAGCCTGATGCGATTGCGCGAAAACAGCGAGGCCGTTGCCTTATATGGAGGCGAGGCCAATGAGCGCGCTAATTTCGATCGGCGCTTTGATCATGTATTTGGTAATTACAAGCGATTGATCTTAAGACAAAAGCGATTCAATTGGTTTAGCAATTATTTTTCCCAGGTGGCAATCATTCTGCCGTTTCTGGCTGCGGCCTCCGCATATTTCGCCAAAGCAGTGCCGCTGGGGTTTCTCATGCAGATCAGTTCGGCTTTTGGCAACGTGCAGAACTCATTCGCCTATATCGCTCAAAGTTACGATAGCTTCGCCAACTGGCACGCCGTTGTTGACCGTTTGCGGGGTTTTCTGGGGGTGATGGATGAAATCGAGACAATGCAGGGCGGTGTCAGCCGGATCGTTCGCCGCAGAGGAAAACACTTGAAAGTCCGTGATCTCACGGTGAGGTTGCCCAACGGACAGGTCATCGTCAGTCACCTCACGATGGACGTCGCACCGGCAGAAAGAGTGCTCGTCACCGGGCCATCGGGTACCGGGAAAAGCACGCTGATGCGGGTATTGGCGGGCATATGGCCTTTCGGCGAAGGGGGCATAGAAATCCCGGACGGCAATCAGAGCTTGTTTTTGCCTCAGAAACCTTATTTGCCGCTTGGCAGCCTGCGCGCCGCCTTACTCTATCCGGCGGGCAGTCCAGCGACATCGGACGAACTCTTGCATGCCGTTCTTGAAGCCGTCGGCTTGCCTGAGCTGATTCCACACTTGGGGGAAATGGAACCCTGGTCGCAACTTTTGTCGCTGGGTGAACAGCAGCGCCTTGCTATTGCCCGTGTGTTGCTGTTGCAACCACGCTACGTCTTTCTTGATGAGGCGACTTCGGCACTGGACGAGCCTTCGGAACGCGCCCTTTACCGATTACTGACAGAGGCATTGCCCCGGACAGCCATTATCAGCGTGGGTCATCGCAGCACCCTGTTCGCTTTTCATACCCGCCGCTTGCACCTTTTTGGGGGAGGGCGCTGGGAAGACACGCCTCTGGCGTCAAGCCAGGAAGAAAACGGCGCGCTGCCAGGCAAGGAGGCTGGCGGCGCGCACTCAGGTTGAACGCGTACACTTGATAACAGGATCGATTCATGTCTGGCAACAGCTTAGGAAAACTTTTTACCGTCACCACCTTCGGCGAAAGTCACGGCCCGGCAATCGGATGCGTGATTGATGGCTGCCCGCCGGGATTGGCCTTGAGCGAAGCCGATCTGCAGGCGGATCTGGAACGCCGCAGACCCGGGAAAACACGCCATACTACACAAAGGCGCGAACCGGATTCAGTACGTATTCTCTCGGGGGTATTCGAGGGCAAGACCACCGGCACCCCCATCGGTCTTTTGATCGAGAATGTCGATCAGCGTTCAAAGGATTATGGCAAGATCATGGATCGATTTCGCCCTGGACATGCTGATTACACGTATTACAAGAAATTCGGCCTGCGGGATTACCGTGGCGGCGGGCGTTCATCGGCGCGGGAGACGGCAATGCGGGTGGCAGCAGGCGCTATCGCCAAAAAATATCTTCGCGAACGCTATAACGTGACTATACACGGCTATCTGGCCCAGCTTGGCCCCATCGCGCCAGATGCCTTCGACTGGGAAGCGGTGGAACTCAATCCATTCTTTTTCCCCGATGCCGGCAAGGTGCCGGCGTTGGAGGCCTATATGGACGCCTTGCGTAAATCCGGCGATTCCATCGGCGCCCGCGTCAATGTGGTGGCTGAAGGTGTGCCACCGGGGTGGGGCGAACCGGTCTTTGACCGGCTCGATGCCGACATTGCCCATGCCATGATGAGCATTAATGCCGTCAAAGGGGTGGAAATCGGGGCTGGTTTCGCCAGTATTGAGCAAAAAGGCAGTGCGCATCGCGACGAGATCACGCCCGAAGGATTCCTGAGCAATAATGCCGGCGGCGTGCTCGGGGGCATTTCCACGGGGCAACCAATCACGGTCAGTATCGCCCTCAAACCCACGTCCAGCCTGCGTCTTCCATGCCGCTCTGTGAATCGGCAGGGAGAGCCAGTCGATGTTGTCACCGAGGGGCGTCACGATCCCTGTGTCGGCATTCGCGCCACGCCCATCGCAGAAGCGATGGTGGCCATCGTATTGATGGATCACATGCTTCGTCAGCGGGCACAGAATGCGGATGTGCATACTGATCTGCCGGATATTCCAGCTGCGGCGGAACAGCCTACCGGAAAACGGGACGGCGGCGAGACACCTGACTAGACATTTTTCTCTGGCTGGCGATTCAAGTTCGTGTTCTCCTATCAGCATGTTTATCATGTCGGCAACCACGCCGATGTGCTCAAGCATATCGTGCTGGTGCAGCTGTTATCGGCCTTGAGGCGGAAGGAAAAGCCTTTTTTCGTGCTGGACACCCACGCTGGTGAAGGTATTTATGCACTGGATGATGCACGCGCAAAAAGACTAGGTGAATTCCGCGAGGGTGTCGCTCGCTTATGGGGAACATCCGGCCTGCATCCGGCCATTGATGAATGGCTTGGCCAGGTCAAGGTGGAAAATCCAACGGGCGAACTGCAGCGGTATCCGGGCTCACCGCGTCTGATCGCCCGTCAACTGCGGCCTCAAGATAAATTTATCGCCGTGGAAGGGCATCCCGAGGCGTTTGCGGGTTTGCGTCGCGCTTTGCAGCCGTACGCTGGAGCATATGCCGAACAGGGCGATGCCTGGAGGTCGATCAAGGCGTATTTGCCGCCTGATGCGGGACGGGGCTTGATCTTGATTGATCCAAGCTATGAAACTCGCGCCGAGACCGCTGCGATCGAGCGGGCGCTAAAGCTGATAAACAAACGCTTCAGGCAAGGGATTGTAGCGGTATGGTACCCTTTGCTGCCGCACAAGCCGCTCACCCGCTGGTTGGAAGCGCTTGCCGCGGCTGGTATCGCAGACATTCTGCTGGCCGAGTTGAGGGTGAGTGAAACAAAAAAGACGCGAGGTTTGTATGGCAGCGGCATGCTCGTGGTCAATCCTCCCTGGGGGCTTGCCCAAGCCTTGAGCGAATGTCTGCCCTTTGTGCATTCCCGCCTGAGCGCAGGAGGGCATGGCGGTTGCTGCGTGCGGACACTGGTCGACGAACGAGGCCGGGCACCTGAATGAAGCCGTCGATTCGCTCTCATGGCGTGCCATCGTTCCCTTATTGGTGGCTTTCCGGCTTCTATCTCGTATATTTCATGGTTACGGGCGCATTCATACCCTATTGGGGCCTGTATCTAAATCAGTTGGGTTATACGCCGGTCATTATCGGCCTCTTGATGGCGCTTCCTATGGCGACCAAGATCGTCGCCCCTTTCTTTTGGGGTTGGTTGGCTGACCGTAAGGCTCAAAGAATTCGATTTGTCCGCTTGGGGACAGGGCTCGCGGCGCTCAGCTTCAGCGTTTTGTTTATCGATCACAGCTTATTCTGGTTGGCGTTGGTGATCGCGACGTTCAGTTTTTTCTGGAATGCCGTTCTGCCTCAATTCGAAGCAGTGACGCTGGGGCATCTGGGCTCGGCGGACCATCACTACAGCCGCATTCGATTATGGGGTTCTATCGGCTTTGTCGTCAGCGTCATTTTGCTTGGCTGGCTATTCGGGATGGTCGCTGTGAGCTGGTTGGTGCCGGTGCTGGCGGGATTGTTGGCGTTATTGTGGTTGAGCAGTTTGCTGGTGCCGTCGCCGCCCGCTGAAGCCCATGACTCGCTGGGCAATGAGCGGTTTTGGGCTGTACTTCGCCGCCCAGCGGTAGCGGCTTTGTTGGTGACTTGTCTGTTGCTGCAGGCCAGCCACGGTCCTTATTACGCTTTTTTCACGCTTTATCTTCGCGAACACGGCTATGCCTCCGCACTTATAGGTCAACTCTGGGCGCTTGGAGTGGTGGCGGAAATCATCGTATTCGTATATATGCCGAGGCTGTTGTTGAGATTCGGCGCACGCCGCCTGCTATTGTTCGCCCTCCTGGCCACGGTTGCGCGCTGGTTGTTGATCGCAACCGAGGTGGATCATCTCGGCGTGCTCGTATTCAGCCAAACCCTGCATGCGGCGAGTTACGGCGTTTACCATGCATCGGCCATTCACTTGATCAATCGTTATTTTCCCGGGCGGCTGCAGGGTCGTGGCCAAGCACTGTATTCAAGCGCCAGTTTTGGCCTCGGTGGCGCGCTGGGCGCTTTGGCAAGCGGCTACATTTGGAGTGGGGTTTCGCCAGCGGCAAGTTTTTTTCTTGGGGCGATCTTCGCCGCCTGCGGATGGGGGGTGGCGTATGCCGGTATAGAAACCGGCAAAGGCCATGTCCTCGACTAAGAAGTTCATCAAAAACAATGCCTTATTCGATGGAGTCATCCGTGGTTCCCATTTTCGTTCCGATTGATGCGAAACTACCGCTGTCTTATTCTTGCCAATCACCACAGATGTTCTCTGCCCCGAATGAAGGCTATAAAACTATGCCGCAATTGACGCGCTATGCTTCGCTTCTCGATGCTCTGGCGAAGCGGAACCGCAGGCGAATTCTAAGGCCAGGCGATGGCTTGGATTTCTCCTCTAACGATTATCTTGGGCTGGCAAATTCTCCATGGCTAAAGCAAGCCGCTATGGAGGCACTCGAATGCGGAGTACCGGCAGGATCGGGCGGCTCACGGTTGTTGCGCGGCAACCATCCCGAGCATGCCGCGCTGGAAGAAGAGGCCGCTGCGTTCTTTGGAGCCGAAGCCGCCTTGTTCATGGGAGGGGGCTTTCAGGCCAATCAGGCCGTCTTTTCCAGTCTGCCCGCTGGTGACGATCTCGTGATCTACGATGAATTCATCCATGCCAGTGTTCACGAAGGCATGCGTCTGGGGCGCGCTCGCACGGCCGCATTTGCTCATAATGCGGTGGATCATGCCCGCAAGATCGCCCGCCGCTGGCGCGAAGAAGGTGGGCGCGGCACTCTGTGGATAGCCGTTGAGAGTCTCTATTCCATGGAGGGCGATTTCGCACCGCTTGCGGAGCTGGCGGCGCTGGCGACAGAAACGGATGCCTTACTGATAGTGGACGAAGCTCATGCCACGGGGGTCTTTGGGCCGCAGGGACGCGGCTTGGCGCATGGATTGATCGATCTTCCTCATATTTCCATCCATACCTGCGGTAAAGCCCTGGGGATTGCCGGTGGATTGATTCTTGCTCCCCGGGTATTGATCGACACCTTGATCAATCGTGCCCGTCCTTTCATATTCGCCACTTCGCCGCCTCCTTTGACCGCTGCCTTGGTGAGAGCGTCACTGCGTCTTTTGCAAGCAAAGCCAGAGCTTCAGGAGGTAGCGATAGCACGTATCTCCCATGCGCACCGAGAGGCGGCTAGAACGTGTGGCTTGAGCGGCTTTGAGAGTCAAGTAATGCCGGTGATACTAGGCGAAGACAAAACGGCCATGAGACATGCTGCCGCCTTGCAAGCGGCTGGATTCGATGTGCGTGGTATTCGCCCACCCACAGTGCCGCGGGGGACGGCAAGGTTGCGTATTTCCATCACGGGTAATGTGGACAATCAGGCCATCACCGGCCTGTTTGAGACATTGGGCCGTCAGTTACAGGAGGACGCCGGATGAACGCGGTGGTGGTCACCGGCACGGATACCGATGTGGGAAAAACCGTATTCAGTGCCGGCTTGTGTGCCCAGCTGAAGGCCAGTTACTGGAAGCCCGTGCAGGCCGGCCTTGACGGCGAAACCGACAGCGAAGTCGTGGCCCGACTCAGTGGCTGCACGATCCTGCCAGAAGTGTATCGTTTGCGCCGTCCGGCTTCGCCGCATCTTGCGGCGCAAAGCGAAGGCATACGCATCGTCCCCCAGGCGCTTTCCCTGCCGCGATGCCGCACGCCGGTGGTGATCGAGACAGCGGGCGGTCTGATGGCGCCCCTCAACCGGCAGATGCTCTACCTCGATATGATCGACCGCTGGGGACAGCCGTTGATTTTGTGCGCACGGACGCGCCTTGGCACTATCAACCACACCTTGCTGTCTCTGATGGCCTTGCGAAGTCGCGGGTGTCGGATACTGGGCGTGGTTTTCATCGGTGATGCCGAGCCAGAGGTCGAATCCAGCATTCTGGAAATGGGCGGGGTCACCGGCCTGGGTCGCCTGCCTTTTCTTGCCGAGCTCGACGCCAAAAGCTTGTCTGCTGCGATGGAACGCCTTGATCTCGACCCGGTTCGGGCGGTTTTCGATCAATCATGTAATAGGGTCGATGAGAAAAATGAAACCTTCCGATCTGAGTCTTGATGACTGAAGAGACTTTCGTGCCGAAAAGCAATATCAATTTTCCATTTAAGACGGCATCCGACTGGATGGATTTCGATCGCCGACACCTGTGGCATCCCTATTCGAGCGCCTTGCACCCTGATCCAAGATATCTCGTGCGTGAGGCCGATGGTATTTGGCTCGTCCTTGAAGATGGCAGCCGAATTATCGATGGCATGTCTTCATGGTGGTGCGCGATTCATGGGCACCGCCATCCGGCGATCGTCGGGGCGATGCAGGCGCAACTGGAACGCATGCCGCACGTCATGTTTGGCGGCCTCACGCATGAACCCGCGATTTCGCTGGCTCAACGGCTGCTCAGTCGGCTGCCTTCCTCGCTGGGGCACGTTTTCTATTGCGACAGTGGCTCGGTGGCGGTGGAAGTCGCGATGAAAATGGCGGTTCAGTACCAAATCGCCAGCGGGGAAAACCAGCGCGCGCATTTTGCCGCCATACGCCGCGGCTATCATGGAGACACGTGGAAGGCGATGAGCGTGTGCGATCCCGACACCGGCATGCACGGGTTTTTTGGAGCCGCCCTGACGCCCCAGTTTTTTCTGCCTGCGCCGCCAATCGCTTTTGGCAGCGCCTGGAGCGATGATCCGAAAGAGAATGGCTTGGGCGCATTGGAAGATTTATTGAGGATGCATGGGAAGAAAATCGCCGCTTTGATTCTCGAGCCTGTAGTGCAGGGTGCCGGTGGAATGCGCTTTTATCATCCGAAATTCTTACAGATGGCCCATGCCTTGTGCAAAAGCCATGGCGTATTGCTTATATTCGATGAGATTGCCACCGGTTTCGGCCGCACGGGAAAATGGTTCGCCATGGAGCATTGCCAAGTGACGCCGGATATCCTTTGCCTTGGCAAGGCGTTGACGGGCGGCCATATTTCCATGGCGGTGACGATCGCCTCCAAGGCGGTCGCCGCCGGAATTTCCGCTGGCGAGCCGGGCGTATTCATGCACGGACCGACGTTCATGGCGAATCCCCTGGCGTGTTCCGCCGCGATTGCCAGCCTTGATTTATTGGCTACAGGCGACTGGCAAGCACAGGTCGAAGCGATCGAGGCGCAACTGACTGTTGAGCTTGAAAGTGCCCGAAGATTACCCGGGGTCGAGGATGTGCGCGTTTTGGGGGCCATCGGTGTGATTGAACTCGACAGGCAGGTCGATATGGAAAAAGCACATCGTCTCGCCCGCAAGACAGGGGTGTATCTGCGCCCCTTTGGGCGGACGGTCTATGCCATGCCCCCTTTTATCATCGATCCTGACGCATTGTCGCAGGTGAGCGCGGCGATGCTGCAACTCGCAAAAAGGGTCTGATGCGAAGCCTTTGGCTGCAACGCGAAGGTCACGATGCGCTCATCGTCGTATTCGGAGGTTGGGCGCTGGGCCCCGCGCCCTTTGCTCATTTGCAAGGCGCGCAGGATGTCTTGTTCATGGACGATTATCGTCGTCTTGAGAACTCGATCGAAGAAATCAAAGCCTATTATCGCTGCTATCTGGTGGCGTTTTCATTTGGCGTAGCGGCAGCGGCTCGCTGGATGCGCCTTCATGGTGACGTTTTTCACCGCAAGGTGGCCGTCAACGGGACACTCTACCCAACAGATGCCAGGCGAGGTATTCCTGCGGCTCGGGTCAGGGCGACGGCCAGGCGTTTATCCCAAGACAATCTGGCGCGTTTCGTCGAACATTGCGGCGCGCCGCCGCTGCAGATGCCTGCCGACATCGAGCGGTTGAGAGAAGAGCTGCTTGGCGTGTGCGCCTGGCCTTTCGATGCATCCGCATCTTTCGAGACCGTATGGCTTTCCTTGGACGACAGGATTTTCCCGCCCGCGAACATGGAGCGCGCATGGCAAGAATCCGCCGTGACTCCAATCCGTATTCAGGGGCCGCATGCGCCTTTTTCTCGCTGGACGGCGTGGGAGGAGCTGCTTGCATGAATTCAAGCGGAATCGATGCGGATCGTTACGCACGCGTGAGCGCCTGCTTTAGGCGCAGCCTGGAAAGTTATGATGCGCAGGCTATCGTGCAGGGGTTTATCGCTCGCCATTTGGTAGAGCGGCTGTTGCATGTTGGTCTGCCTGTCCGTCTTGAACAGGCATTCGAATTCGGGTGCGGGACAGGAAAACTGAGCCGAACTCTCGCCACTCGTTTCTCCCTCGGACGACTTTGGCTGAATGATCTGGTGATGGAGGCGCGTTCCTGCTGCGAAGGCATTGCCGCCGACACGATCGAGTTTCTTTCGGGCCCTGTGGAAATGCTGGCTTTCCCGTCTTCTTTGGATCTGATCTGCTCTACTTCCACTCTTCAATGGATTGAGTCGATCGCAGGCGTAATGACGAAAAGCGCCGCCGCTTTACGTCCGGGCGGGGTACTTGCGCTTTCCACCTATGGGCCGCGTCAGTTCGAGGAGTTGCGTCTCCTTGGATTAATGGCGGGGGCGCCGGCTTTGCGGGATGAGGCGGCATTGATCTGCGCCCTTCCCGACGGGGTCGAGCGCATTGAGAGCGGCAGTTTTACGCGCCGGCTTTGGTTCCCTGGACCGTATGAAGTGCTCCAGCATCTTCGCGCCACGGGAGTAAACGGTATGGCTTCGGGCGGCTGGACGCGGGCGCAGCTGGGGCGATTCGAGCAGGCCTACAAGGAGCGCTTCGCCAAGCCGGGGCGAGGGGTGCCGCTCACCTACGCGCCGGTATGGTTGATCGCCAAAAAGACAGGCGCCTGAAAACCGTATTGTCTCATTCGGCGTAGGGACGCAAACCCAGTCTGGCGAACAGGTGTTTGTCGCGTACGGTTTGAGGATTGTCAGTCGTGAGCAGACGGTCACCGTAGAAAATAGAATTGGCGCCAGCCAGAAAGCAAAGTGCTTGCATGGCGTCATCCAGGCTTTCCCGACCAGCGGAAAGTCGTACCCAGGCACGCGGCATGGCGATACGCGCCACGGCGATGGTGCGCACGAATTCAAACGGATCCAGATCCGGCGCGTCGGCCAGTGGCGTGCCTTCGACCTTGACCAGCGAATTGATCGGCACCGACTCCGGATAAGGCGAGAGGTTGGCAAGCTGGGCGATGAGCGCCGCCCGATCGCGGCGCGTTTCCCCCATGCCGACGATGCCGCCGCAGCAGATCTTCATCCCGGCCGCGCGTACATGTTCCAAGGTGCGAAGACGCTCCTCGTAAGTACGGGTGGTGATGATGTGACCATAGAATTCCGGAGAGGTATCGAGATTGTGATTGTAGTAGTCGAGTCCAGCCTCTTTGAGTTTCATTGCCTGGTCTTCGCGCAGCATGCCTAACGTGGCGCAGGTTTCCAATCCCAGAGATTTAACCTCCGCCACGATTTTGGCAACTTTCTCGAGGTTACGATCCTTTGGTTCCCGCCAGGCGGCTCCCATGCAAAACCGGCTTGCGCCTTGGGCTTTCGCCTCGCGAGCGGCCTTCAAGACCGCCTCCGGCTCCATCAAATGGGTTGCCGCCAGGGTTTTTTCATGGCGGGCCGATTGCGGACAATAGCCGCAATCTTCGGCGCAGCCGCCGGTTTTGATGGACAACAGGCTCGAAAGCTGGACGGTGTTCGGATCGTGGTTTGCGCGATGCACTTGTTGAGCCTGGTATAGAAGGTCGGCAAACGGCAGCGCAAACAGATCGACCAACCGCTCGACGGTCCATCCGTCGGAGTTGTTTGTATCTGTAGAGGAGGTTTTCTCGAAACGGTGCAAAGTCTCTTGGTGCATGGTCTCACTACTCGCGAAATAGCCAGGTCATGGCCGGCTTTTGGTCAATGAAAGTGGCATGATAAGGGGGGTGGAGCCGTTGGGAAAGCGTCACTGTCATGCTTGTTGCCACTCGCCTCAGTTTTTTAGTGCCTCGATAATTTCCCCGATGGTACGCAGGCGATCTTCGATCGCGGGCATTTTTGCGAACACCTTGAGTTTGTATGGGCCTTCCAGTTTGTAGCGTTTGGGATTCGACTGCAAAAGCAGAATGAGTTTTCCGGGATCCACTGGGGTCTGTTCGGAAAAGATCAGGCGCGCTCCATGAGCGCTCATATCAAGTTTGTGAATGCCCAGTGGAGTGAGTTTGAGCTTGAGTTCAGTGACCGCGAACAGGTTTTTAGCCGCAGGCGGCAGCAGGCCGAAGCGATCGATCAGCTCCACTTGCAATTCACGCAGTTCGTCTTCGGTTTTCGCACTGGCGATACGCTTGTAAAGTATCAAGCGGGCATGGATGTCATTGACGTAGTCATCCGGTAGCAGGGCGCTCACTCCGAGATCGACCTCGGTTCCTTGATCCAGAGGACGATCGAGTTCAGGAAGCTTGCCAGCCTTGAGAGCGGCCACGGCGCGTTCGAGCAGCTCATTGTAAAGTGAGAAGCCGATTTCGTGGATCTGCCCGCTTTGATCCTCGCCGAGCAATTCACCCGCGCCACGAATTTCCAGGTCATGGGTGGCGAGACTGAAGCCGACGCCCAGATCTCCAAGGGTTTCAATGGCCTCGATGCGCTTGACCGCATCCGCTGTCATGGCCTTGCGTGGCGGAACGATGAGGTACGCGTAGGCGCGGTGATGAGATCGGCCGACGCGACCCCTGAGCTGGTGTAGCTGGGCGAGGCCAAGTTTGTCGGCGCGGTCGATGATGATGGTGTTGGCATTGGGTACATCGATGCCGCTTTCGATGATGGTGGTGGTGACCAGCACGTCATAGCGGCGATGGTAGAAATCCAGCATCACTTGTTCGAGTTCCCGTTCGCGCATCTGTCCATGCGCGATCTGGATGCGTGCCCGCGGCAAGAGCTTTTGCAGGTCTCTCGCTGCCGGTTCTATAGTCTTTACCTCGTTGTGCAGAAAATAGACCTGGCCGCCGCGACCGAGTTCGCGCGCACAGGCTTCCATGATCACGCTGGGATTCCATTCGTGTACAAAGGTTCTGATCTGATGGCGCCGCGGTGGCGGCGTGGCAATGATCGATAGATCACGCAAGCCAGAAAGCGACATGTTCAATGTGCGCGGAATCGGGGTGGCTGTGAGCGTGAGCAGATCGACTTCGGCACGCAATTGTTTCAGACGCTCTTTGTGGCGAACCCCAAAGCGATGCTCTTCGTCGATGATGGCAAGGCCAAGGCGCTTGAATCGAACCTCGGGAGCAAGCAATTTGTGGGTGCCGATGACAATATCGACAGAGCCGTTGGCGATGTTCTCGAGCGTGTTTTTTTGTTCGGACTTGCCGCGAAAGCGCGACAATGAATCGATCCGTACCGGCCAATCGGCGAAACGGTCGCGAAAATTCTTCACATGCTGTTCGGCCAACAGCGTGGTCGGCACCAACACCGCTACCTGATAGCCGTTTTGCACTACGGCGAAGGCCGCACGCATGGCCACTTCGGTCTTGCCAAAACCCACATCGCCGCAAACAACGCGGTCCATCGGAGTAGGCGCGGCAAGGTCGGCGAGCACGGCGTCTATGGCGCTTTGTTGATCCGGTGTTTCTTCAAAAGGGAAGGAGGCTGCGAAGGCGGCGTATTCTTCGTTGTCTATCGGGAAAGAATGCCCTTGGCGGGCCGCGCGGCGCGCGTTGATCTCCAGCAGCTCTGCGGCGGCGTCGGCGGCTTTTTCAGCAGCACGCTTGCGCTGGCGTTGCCATTGATCACCGCCCAGCTTGTGCAAGGGGGCTTCATTCGGGCTGGCGCCGGTGTAACGGCTGATCAGATGCAGGGAGGCCACCGGCACGTATAAGCGATCGCCGCCTGCGTATTCTATGGCGAGAAATTCGGTTTCATTGCCACTTCCGGCGATATCCAGTTTCATCAGCCCCCGATAGCGACCGACGCCATGATCTTCATGCACCACCGGCGCGCCGATTTGGAGATCGGTCAGATCGCGGATGACTGCATCGGCGTCCCGGGTGGCGCGGCGTTGACGGCGGCGCTGGCGAGCCCGTTCGCCAAGCAGTTCATTCTCGCTCACGATGGCGAGGTTGGCTCCGCGCAGGAGAACGCCCTTTCCCAATGGCGCCACGGTGATTGCCAGACGCTCCGGGGATCGCAAGAATTCTATCCAGCTGTCGACTTGACGGGGCTGAATTCCGAATCCGCGCAAGGTGTCGTTCAGCGCCTCGCGGCGCCCTGTCGATTCGGCCACGAACAATACGCGGGCGGGTTGATCATCGAGAAACTTCTTAAGACTCGCCGCAGGGTGTTCGGCGCGCGGCTGCAGCCGAAGAGGCGGCAAAGCAGCCGCGTCCGCATCGATTTCATCGGCGTGCTCATTGCTCTGGCGCGATAGCAACTGCAAGCGCGGAAAACGGCGCAGCGAGGCTGAAAATTCCTCGGACGTCAAGAAGGGTTCTTCGGGGGGCAAGAGGGGTCTTTCGATGTCATGCTGTCGCTGTTCATAACGTTCCGCGACTTCCTGCAAGAAATTTTGCGCTGCGGCTTCCACATCCCGGGTGAGAATGAGCAGGCTGTTTTCAGCAAGATAATCGAATAAGGTGGCTGTGTGTTCGAAAAACAGCGGCAAATAATATTCGATGCCGCCCGGCGGCTGCCCTTCACTGACGCCGCGGTAAATCTGACTGGCTTGCGGATCACCTTCGAAACGTTCCCGGTAACGCCGGCGGAAATACTTTATCGCCTGTTCGTCGAACGGGAACTCGTGACCCGGCATAAGTTCGACACTCTCCAGAGGATCGGCAGAGCGCTGCGTTTCCGGATCGAATTCTCGCAGGCTCTCGATCTCCTCATCGAACAAATCGATGCGGATGGGTAAAGGGCGCCCCATGGGATAGAGATCGAGTAATTCCCCGCGTACAGCGAATTCCCCATGACTCATGACCTGGGAAACGGCGCGATATCCTGTTGCTTCCAGTTCACGTCGAAAGCGCTCGAGATCTAGACGCTGGCCTTTTTTCAGGTTCAGCACCCGCCCGCGGATAAATTCCGGTGGCGCCAGGCGGTGCAGCAGTGTGCCGACCGGCACGATCAAGACCCCCCGACGTAGGGAAGGAAGGCGATGAAGTACGCTCAGTCGTTGAGAAACGATGTCATCATGGGGTGAAAACACATCATAGGGCAGAGTTTCCCAATCTTCGAGATGCATTACTGGAAAAGCGTTTCCAGCAAAAAATTCGAGCGTATTTTCGAGTTCCCAGGCGCTTTGGGTGTCTGGGGTCAGCAGTAATACCGGCCCTGGGTGTTTCGCTGCCGCCTCTGCGGCGGCGAGTCCAAGTGCTGTGGTCGGCAGATGGGCCAAGGTGTCGACCGCGCCTTTATTGGAAGGAAGCGGCACATGAAAGTTGGGGATAGGTGAAAAATCACCCTGATCTTTATGGATAGAAGGCATCGGCTGAAACGTGGGGTTTTGAAAGGGGCGGATTTTACCTTGCCCTGGCCCCGATAGTTCACTGGGTGATCGCCGGAAGGCGTATTCTCAGCAAATATTCCTTGCGAGCGAATATCTCGGAAATTTTATCTTACCCCAAGGGTGAAAGATTCGCGCCAAGACCGTCACAATCAGGAGTTGAAGATTATGCAGCGAAGGGAAGCCTAATTGGATGGCCAGTGGAGGCTGATGAGGGAAACTGGTAGGCGCGATTGGACTCGAACCAACGACCCCCACCATGTCAAGGTGGTGCTCTAACCAGCTGAGCTACGCGCCTAATCAGAATTTGCGTATCCTAGCGAATCCGCTTGCAAACAGCAAGCGCTCTGAACGCAAGACTCAGGTTCATGTAATCCAGGCATTACTGGGATAGCCGTAGCGTTCCCAGGTGCCGGTCACACCCTTGTCCGTGACAACGATGCGATCCACCCATTTCACTGATTTATATCCATACATGGGAGGCACCACCAAGCGGATGGGATAGCCGCCTTCACGCGGCAGTGGTGCGCCGTTGATACGCCAAGCGAGGATCACGCCAGGAAGACTGGCTTGTTCCAGCGTAAGTTCATCCACATACGTCCCGTCGGCGGAATGAAAAATCAGATGGGTCGCGGAGGATTGGGTGCCGGCTAGCGTGAGCAAGGTATTGAGCCGCATGCCCGTCCAGAGTACGTCCGGCACGCTCCAGCCGGTAACGCAAGTAAAAGTGCGCCGCACCGACACCATCCCAAGGGCTTCCAGTTCTTTCAGGCTGAGCGAAAGTGGCCGTTCCACCAGCCCCTCCACCCGCAGGCGGTAGGTGGCGGGGTCTATGGTGGGGTAACTTCCGGTGAAAGTGTAATAAGCGGGGAATACCGGCGCTCGCGGGACGTGTGGCGTGCCTGCGGCAGGGTTGGGGGGCGCGCTTTCGGCGGCGCGCAGGGTTGCGCTGCGGCGCAGGCGGGCATTGCCCAGCAGGCTCAGGGTGCCGGTGGCCAGCCCGCCCAGCCCAAGAAGTCCTAGCACGCTGCTGCGGCGGCGATAGTCGAAACGTGCGTTCAGCGGATGCTGCTGCTGAAAGGAGAATAGGCGCAGCAAGGCGTGGAAGCCGATCCAGGCAAACCATATCCAGGCGGCCCAGCCGTGGATGCCGAACGCCACCGCATCCCAGCTGCGGGGGAAGCGGCCGGGCAGCCACAAGGCGAAGCCGGTGAGCGCCACCAGAGCGCTGAGCAAGCCGGTGATCAGCCAGTCGATGCGCCGCGCCCGCCGCGGCCTGCCGATCGCTCCCAGCGCCGCGGCCAGCAACAGCGCCGCAAATGCGATGCCCAGCCACACATGCAGGTTTTTCATGAGGCGTAGCCAGGGGATGAGGATAGCGTGCCAGGGTGGGTAATAGAGCGCCACGCCGCTGACCATCAGCAGCGGGAAGGCCAGGATCAAAAAGCCATGCGTGAGCGCCAGTGGGCGCGGCCAGCGGCCGTGCCGCAGCACGGCGCCCAGCGCCGGCCAGTGACGCACCAGCGCGCCGCGCTCAAACAGCACGGCGGCCAGCAGCAGCAAAGGAATGGATGCGAAAAGCCACAGCGGTGAGGGCATGTCGTTGCCTCTTGAAGGGTGGGTGGGTAAACCGGCGCAGGCTATGAGATCGTGATCACGTATACGCCAACACCCGGAGCGGAAGAATATTCCCCATCTGCCGAATGCATGTCTGTCACGGACAGGCGGCATTTGAGCGCTTGCTTAGCTAATGCCTAAAGTGTCCATATCGATCTTTTATTTGGCCCATCTTGGGCAATGGGGAGGCCATGATTTTGTTTGGGTTGCAGCGTTTCAGGTTCGGTCTTCTGGCCTGGTTGGGCTCGCCAACGGGTTCTTGTGCAGGCCGGACGAAATCACGTTTCCCATGGCAACGAAAGGAGAAAACCGCATGCATCAGATCAACCACGCAGAACTGATCCTTCCCTTCTGGGCCGCTCTGATGGCGGAAGACCTGCTGGCCGAGGAAGCCATGCAACGGATAGAACTGGGCGAGCTGGAGCTGTTACGCTTTCGGGTGGAGCGCTTCGAACGGCTCGCCATCGCCGCCCGCCTGATCGAGCGCAAACTGCCATTCGATGCCCGTATCCATCGCTAGAAAGCGCCTTTGCCAGGGCAGATCGCCGTTTTGCGCGAGGCGGAGGAATTGCGTCAGTAGGCGCGGCGCTTGCGGTGGCGGCGCGTGCATTGCAGGGCAAAGAAGGCCGGTCATGACCGAACACAAGGGGCAATAGCATAGCCAGATTCGGAAAAGTGGCGGGTTTTTCCCGCCGCTGCGATCGGCCGTCTGCCTGGTTGCTGCCGTTGGTTTTGCCTTTGTTGTTCGTCCTGGCCTCAGCCGCTCGCTGCCGGCTTCGTCTGCAGGTGAACATCCATCTGCGGATAGGGGATGTTGATGCCTTCGGCGTCGAAGCGGGTCTTCAGGGTTTCCAGCAGGTCGCAGCGGGTATTCCAGTAATCCGAGGCTGCGACCCACGGACGTATGAACAGGTTGACGCTGCTATCGCCTAGATCCATCACCCCCCAAGTGGCGGCGGGATCTTTCAATATCCGTTCGTCAGCAGCGAGCACCGACTCGATCACCTGCTTGGCCTTGCGGATGTCGTCGTCATAACCGATGCCGATCACTAGATCGATGCGGCGGGTATCGCGCGCCGAGTAATTGGTGATGACGCCGTTGTAGATATGCCCGTTGGGCACTGTGATCTCACGGTTGTCGGGCGTGCGCAACACCGAATTGAACACGCGGATGTGTTCCACCACGCCGGTGACGCCCCCGGCCTCGACGAAATCCCCCGATTTGAACGGGCGGAACACCAGCAGCAGCACGCCGGCGGCGAAATTGGAAAGCGAGCTTTGCAGGGCCAGACCGACAGCCAGACCGGCGGCACCCAAAATCGCGATCAGCGAAGTGGTCTGCACCCCGAGCTGTCCCAGCGCAATGATGACCACCACCACCCGAAGCAGGATTCTGAGGATGGAGTCGAGGAAGCGCACCAGCATGGAATCCATGCGTGCTGCGGAAAGTGCCTTGGCTGTTAAACGGGTGACCACGCCCGTCAGCCATAGACCTATGAAGAGTATTGCTAACGCTGCCGCTAGCTTGAATCCCCAGGGAATGCCGTATTCCTGAGCAAGCACATGCCAGTTGAGATTGCCTTGATCGAAGAGTTTATTCACGGATGCCCTTTTGATATTCACTCATTATATTGGAATTTAGAATGTTAATTGACGGTCAGCTATTCATGTTGAATTTTTCCCTTGGTCAGCGTGCCGAACAACTGCCAGATGCGCCTGCCCGGATGTATCGGAGTTGCGCGCCTCTCGATTGACTGGGGCTGCGGCAATGAAATATTATGACACATAGTGCAGCGCCTAAGACAGGCGGCTAGAATTCGTTTATGGTGGCTCGTATCGGTTCCCCGCGACGATACGCTGTGAACCCCGCCAGGCCCGGAAGGGAGCAACGGCAGCAGCGAACTCGTGCGCCGGGGAGGGCTGGTACGGGCCGCCTCCCTTTTTTAGGGACTTCCTTCCGTTGAGCGTTACATTGAGCTACCAAGCCCTCGCACGCAAATGGCGTCCCCGCCGCTTCGACGAACTGGTCGGACAAGCTCCGGTGCGTCGTGCCTTGATCAACGCGCTCGACAGCGGGCGGATCCACCCGGCTTATCTGTTTACCGGCACGCGTGGAGTAGGCAAGACCACGCTTGCGCGCCTGTTGGCGAAGTGCCTCAATTGCGAACAGGGCGTGAGTTCCACCCCTTGTGGAGAATGCCGCTCCTGCCGCGAGATCGATGAGGGGCGCTTCATCGACTTGATCGAAGTGGATGCGGCCTCCCGCACCAAAGTCGAGGATACGCGGGAGTTACTGGAAAACGTGCAATATGCTCCAGTCCATGGGCGCTACAAGGTCTATCTCATCGACGAAGTGCATATGCTTTCCGGGCATAGCTTCAATGCGCTGTTGAAAACACTCGAAGAACCGCCAGCGCATGTTCAATTTTTGCTTGCCACAACCGATCCGCAAAAGCTTCCGGCCACGATTCTGTCGCGCTGCGTGCAGTTCGCCCTCAGGCGGATTTCCGATGAGGACATCGCCCAGCATCTGAGCCGGGTTCTGCAAAACGAAGGAATGAAGGGCGAACCGGGCGGCATACGGTTGCTGGCGTCCGCCGCCGATGGCAGTTTACGCGACGCCCTGAGCCTGCTCGATCAAGCTATTGCGTTTGGTGGTGGGCAAGTGACCGAAAGCGAAGTCAGGGAAATGCTCGGCACCGTCCCCCGTGAGGCAGTATTCCCTTTGTTGCATGCTCTGGCTAAAAGAGACGGAGCAAGGCTCATGGCGGCGGTGAAGCCGCTGGATGAGATGGCTGCGGACTATTTCTTGGTGCTTGCGGAACTGCTCACTGTGTTGCATCGCGTGGCATTGCTTCAGCTGGTTCCTTCGGCTTTGCAGGAAGAATCATCTGAATTGCATGCTCTTGCCGCCGAATTTTCGCCGCAGGACGTGCAACTCTTTTACCAGATCATTCTTATCGGCCGCCGTGATTTGCCGTTCGCCGCCGATCCTCGGAGCGGATTTGAGATGATTCTTTTGCGGATGCTGGCCTTTCAACCGGCGGGGGATGAAGTGATTGATCCCGGTCATCCGCCGAAAGGGCGAGACGTGCTTCCAAAGTCCTCATCGCAACCTGCTTTTTCGCTTTCTTTAAAAGATGAGCAAAACCGTGGTTCGAAAGGGCATAAAGGCGAAGCTCCCCCAACGCCAAGTTTTCCATCTGAAGAAACAGGGCAAACCAACGATGCTATTGCGGACACTCTGGATTGGGCTGGCCGGCTTTCTCTGTTGAAATTGCGAGGTCTGACGGCTGAGCTGGCCAGCCATTGCGTGCTTGAATCGATCGATGGCGGCCGATATCGCCTGAGTCTGGCGCGAAAATTCGAAGGATTGCTCACGGAGACGAGCAAAAAACGTTTGACTGAAGCCTTAGCCAAGCTTGATGGTCAATCCGTTCGCCTTGAATTTCGCGTTGTCGAGGAAAATGAGGATACGCCTGCAGCACAACGTGAGCGCGAAGCGGCCAGGAATCGGATGGAAGCGGAGAAGGCGATAGAAAACGATGTGCTGGTCGGCGCCTTGAAAGAACGATTCAATGGGAAGATCATTCCCGGTTCGATTGAAGCCGTTTCCGATGAAGAACGATCAAAACAGAGGTAATCAAGATGAAAGGTGCGATAGGGAATTTAATGAAGCAGGCCCAGAAGATGCAGGCTGAAATGCAAAAGGCCCAGGAAGAACTCGCTACCATGGAGGTCACCGGAGAGGCGGGTGGCGGACTGGTCAGTATCGTCATGACGGGGCGGCACGAAGCGCGACGTGTACATATCGATTCGAGTCTGCTGAGCGATGACAAAGACATGCTGGAAGATTTGGTGGCGGCAGCAATAAATGATGCGGCCCATAAGATCGACGCTGCCACCAAGGAGCGTTTCGCCAATATGGCTGCCGGCGTCAATCTTCCGCCGGGCATGAATCTGCCCTTCTGAATGATTGCCCGGCATGAGTATCACTCCACTACTCGAGCAGTTGATCGAGGCACTGAGGTGTCAACCCGGTGTCGGCCCTCGGTCCGCCAGCCGCATCGCTTTCCACCTGCTTGAGCGCGATCGGCACAAAGCATTGCATCTTGCCGAGATATTGCGCCAGGCTGTGGAGCGACTCGGGCATTGTGAGCAGTGTCGCAATTTCAGCGAAACCCCGCTGTGCTCCATATGCTCTGATCCGCGCCGTCAATCCGATCTCCTTTGCGTGGTGGAAAATCCGGCCCAGCTCGCCGCGATGGACCATGCTATTCATTTTCGCGGGCGTTATCATGTACTCATGGGTCGGTTGTCGCCTCTGGACGGTATCGGACCTGAGGAATTGGGCATGGACCGGCTGGAGCAGCGCTTGCGAGAGGGAGAGATCAAGGAGATGGTTTTGGCGATCAGCCCTAGCGTGGAAGGAGAAGTCACGGCGCATTACATCAGTGAGATGGCACATCCCTTCGGCGTCAGGGTGACCCGGCTGGCGCAGGGTGTGCCCATGGGAGGTGAGCTCGAATCCCTTGATAGCGGCACTTTGACGCGAGCTTTCGAATTGCGCCGTGAATATTAACAACAGGCCGTTAAAGTATCCCTGAATATAAGGAGATGAACTCGATGTCAGAGTGTTTGTTTTGCAAGATAGCCAACCGTGAGATTCCCGCCGAAATTGTGTATGAAGACAAAGACGCGGTGGTGTTTCGCGATATAAACCCGCAGGCGCCAACTCATGTGTTGATCATCCCGAGAAAACATATACCGACGCTGAATGATCTGGCGCCAGAGGATGCCGAACTGATTGGGCGCCTCCATATAGTCGCCAAGGAGGTGGCTGCACAGGCTGGCATCGCGGAAGCGGGTTATCGGGTGGTGATCAACTGTAATGCTCAGGCCGGACAAACGGTTTTCCATCTGCATCTACATTTGCTCGGAGGACGGGCGATGCGCTGGCCTCCCGGCTGAGTACTTCGCCGAGCTGAGCGAAGCGGGCATCATACCCTCGCTGGTCGATGACCTTGACGCTGAGCAGAATGGCCATGAGGACATAGCTCAACAGCGAAAGCAAACTCCATCGGAACAGAGCCTTACGCCGTGAGGATGCCCATGCGAGGCGAGGTTTGTGCGCGCCGATCAAAGCCAGCCCGAGAAACACCAGCGACAGGCCGAGGAAAAGAAGAATCAATGCATTCATCATGAGTCAAGAGCGCTTTGTTTCAGCGTATATTTCAAGGTAATGGCGTAGACGTGTTGAGGTGATGCGCCCCTCATTCACGGCGAATTTAATCGCACAACCCGGTTCGGCCGTGTGCTGGCAATCATGGAACCGGCAATGGAGTGCTTCACCGGTGATTTCCGGAAATGCGACTGCCAAAGCGTTTGCTTTTGCCTGGTAAGGCGAAAAACCACGTACGCCCGGAGAATCGATTAGCTCGCCGCTGCTATCCAAGCCATAGAGTCGGGCCAGACTGGTGGCATGACAGCCCTCGCCATGCACAGCGGATAGTTGTCCGATACGAATGTCGATGTCTGGAATCAAGGCGCGTGCGAGAGATGATTTTCCAACTCCGGATTGTCCAGCGAGCAGGGTGGTTTTGCCTTGCAGGTGTTTTTCAATTTCATCGATTCCCTCGCCAGTTGCTGCGCTGACGTGAATTACAGGGAAACCCAGTCCTGTATAGAGAGCCGCCGTGCTTTCCATCAACTCGTCTCTAGCCGTTTCGAGTAAATCGACTTTGTTAATCACAATGACCGCTTCGGAGGGCATGGCGGCGATCGCGGCGAGATAGCGGTCTATCATCCGCAAGTCGGGTGCGGGGCAGGGTGCGATTACGATCAGCACCTGATCAATATTTGCTGCCGTTGCCAGCGGGCGGCCCCGATGGTTGGGACGCAGCAGGATGTTTTTTCTAGGCCTGAGGCCGACAACGACGCGTTTCTCTTGCGAATGGTCTTCGAAGTTAACAAAATCTCCGCACACGGCGGCGCGCAGATGAGGAGGCTGATCTTTGGCTAGATTGCGGCGCGCCACTGCTCTTCGCAACTCTCCGTCGCCCATTCTTAGAATCAGTTCCGCCCCGAAGCGGGCAGCGACCCGCGCGACTTCGTTCACGCAACCAGCTCGTCGACTTTGGCGGCACAAATAAAGTCGTTTTCCGAAAGGCCGTCGATGGCATGGGTGCTGTATTTTACTTGGCAATAGTTATAACCGGCCTCAAGATCGGGATGATGATTCTCGCGATGAGCGATCCAGGCACAGGCATTGACAAAAGCCATGGTTTCAAAAAAGTTGGCGAAATTAAAAACGCGCGTTATCTCCTTGGAATCCTCAGAAAGCGTCCAACCGGAATGCAATTGTTTCATCAGTTCCAGGATTTTGGCGCGATCCAAAGGCGCTATGACTCCTTCGCAAGGTTTGCATTTTTTGGTAGTCAGTTCACAGTGCGCTTCAGTCATTGCGATATCTCCTTGACTCTTACTTTATCAGCGACCGGATGAGCGGGTCGTACCCCTGGGCTAGGGAGCTGCCGCCAGAGTTGATGGGTTCGTGGCGCATCATCCCGAGGAGGTTTGGATGAGGGCATCATCCGGCCCGGAGGCATCCAGCAAGTGCCGGATGCGGATGGGGGCAGGAGGATGCGAGTCATAAAAGGCCGAGTACAGTGGGTCGGGCGTCAAGGTGCTGGCATTGTCCCTATAGAGTTTGATCAGGGCATTGATAAGTGGCCTGGCACCGGTGAAAGATCTGGCGTAATCATCGGCCTGGAATTCCTGAGTTCGAGATCTCCAGGAGAACAGAGGAGTGAGGAAAAAGGTAAATTGCGGCAGAGCAATAATGAACAATACCAATGCCATCCAGGTGGACGGATGCATTACTCCCAGATCCAAATAGAACCAGCTTTGCTGCATGAGCCACGCCAGCAAGGCAAAGGCGCCCAGGCTCGATGCCGTCATCATCAGCATGCTGATCAATATATGATGACGGCGAAAATGCCCCAGTTCGTGGGCAAGGACGGCTTCGATTTCCTCAGGGGTGAGCGCCTCGAGTAAAGTGTCATAGAAAACGATGCGTTTATTGCGCCCAAATCCAGTGAAATAGGCATTGCCATGTCCAGAGCGGCGCGATCCATCCATGACGAATATACCGTTGGAATGGAAACCCGAGCGTTGTAGCAGCTTCGAGATGCGATTGCGCAGCTCGGGGTTGTCGAGTGGTGTAAATTTATTGAATAGCGGCGCGATGAAACGCGGATACGCCCAGGTCATACCCAGGCTGAAAACCATCCACACCACCCAAACCCATAGCCACCAGAGCGAGCCCATGGCCTGCATCAGCCAAAGAACGGCCAACACTAAAGGAACGCCGATAAGTACAGTCAAGACAGATTGCTTGAATAAATCCACAAGAAATAGTTTGATGGTGGTGCGATTAAAACCATATTTGGCTTCGATTACGAACGTACGCCATAGAGTAAACGGCAGTTCAAGGAGTCCCATCAGCAAAAAAACGCTGATGAGAACGCCAGTGCCGGTGAACAAAGCGGGGATATGTAGCGAGAGCCAAGCCCTGTCGAGCGCATCGAGTCCTCCGCCGAGTGTCCATATCAGGACGACCGCCGCTTCGACGGCGTTTTCAAACATGCTGAAATAAGCTCGCTCGATCGTGTAAGCGGCCGCTATTTGATGTGAATCGAGCGAAATGGCGCGGGCGAACGGCTCAGGAACACTCGCCCGATATGCGCGCACATGGCGGATCTGACGCAAGCTCAACCATAGCCGTAAGCCAAGGCCAAGGAGTACGGCGAGCAGAAATGCAAGAGTAAATGGGGGCATTTGATTCGATTGTGCTGGAAATTGAGATGTATTGTACCTTTAATTCCGGAAGATGCATTACTTGGGACCTGAACCCGCCTATTACATCTATCCGCTTTCTGGCGTTAAGTCTTCTCTTATTCAGAGAGGGTTGATTCAAAGCGATCGGTTCGATGCCCTCACCGCATCCTGAAGATGAAATTCGGGTTAAAACGGCAAATGCCGTAAGATAGAACGATTGGTAAACTTTGACTAAAAGGATTCATCATGGCACGCAGCTCCGACAATCTGATTTGGATCGATCTAGAAATGACGGGCCTCGATCCCTCTCGTGATGAAATCATTGAAATCGCCACGATCGTGACCGACAAGGATTTGAATATTCTGGCTGAAGGTCCTGTGCTTGCGATCAGGCAACCGGAATCCATGCTGGCCTCCATGGATGAATGGAATCAGCGCCACCACGGGCAATCTGGTTTGCTGGAACGCGTGCGTGCCAGCGCGTGCGATACGGCATGCGCCGAAGCGCGTACATTGGCGTTCCTGAAGGAATGGGTTCCACCGAAGGTTTCACCCATGTGCGGTAACAGCATCTGCCAGGATCGTCGTTTCATGGCGCGCTTGATGTCGGAACTGGAAGCTTACTTTCATTATCGCAATCTGGACGTCAGCACATTGAAGGAGCTGGCTAAGCGCTGGTATCCCGAGGTGGCTGAGGGGATCAAAAAGGATTCGCGCCATTTGGCGCTCGAAGACGTGCGCGATTCAATCGAGGAATTGCGTTACTACAGACAGCATTTATTCAGGGTCTGAACAGGGCGGGAAAGGCGCTCCGCGAGCAGATGTTCATGTGTGTCCGTTTTTATGGAAAGACCTGTTTGAAAGGGCGCACTTTCACTCGTGCATAGACGCCGGCCGCTTTATAAGGGTCTTCGTTCGCCCATGCTTCAGCGGCGCTCAGGGAGTCGAATTCAGCTACCACCAGGCTGCCGCTGAAACCGGCTGGTCCAGGGTCAGGGGTATCAATGGCGGGAAGTGGGCCTGCCAGCACCAATCGGCCGGCATCGAGCAGCGCCTGGAGACGGGCGAGATGCGCGGGGCGAGCCGCCAGGCGCCTATCCAGGCTGTTGGGTGTGTCTTCGGCAAGAATGGCGTAAAGCATGGCGGCGCGTTACTCGTTGTTGGCCGGCTCCGCTTCCTGCATGAAGCGAGCAAGATACAAAGCTTGCACTACAATGAAGGCGATGCTCAGGCCCAGCATGCCGAAAAGTTTGAAGTCCACCCAGATTTCCTGGCTGAATTGATAGGCCACCCAGATATTGAGCGCGCCGGATAGGAAGAAAAAGCCGACCCAGCCGAGGTTGAGGCGCCTCCATATGAGTGGAGGTACGTGGATGGCGTGAGACATGAGGCGTTCAACCAAGGGTTTTTTACCGACAAACTGGCTTCCAAGAAAAGCGATTCCGAACAACCAGTTGATTGCGGTAGGCTTCCATTTGATGAATTCTGGGTTGTGCAAGTAAAGCGTGGCTCCGCCAAACAAAGCGATCAGCACCAGGGAAACAAGATGCATGGTTTCAAAACGTTTGTGCCTCAACCAATAAAATCCCACCTGGACAAATGAAGCCACTATAGCCACTGCAGTGGCTAGATATATGGCGTCTCCATGCTCACCCGGAACCAGCGTTAATGGCAGCCATGGGTTGATGGCATGAATCGCTTCCGGCGGGATCGCCCCATAGAATTTATAGACGATGAAAAACAGAATTACCGGGAAAAAATCGTATAACAGTTTCACAAGAACAAACCCGACTTAGATAATCAATTTATTGAAAGAATACGCCATACTGAACTGCGCGTCACTTGCTGACAAGGTATGATACATGCAAAGAAAACCCTGATTATGGGGGGCGGTAGTGTATTGCAAGGCAATCGTGGCGTTTGAAACTTACCTGTCTGCCTGATGGGCGTTGCATCTTGAGCAAGTCTGCTTGGCACTGAATTCATCTTGTTTAATTTAATGAGCGCCTCCGAGATAATTTGTAAAAAATACTTGAGCCGTAATGAGCCAGTTTTTCACTATACATCCGATCAATCCCCAATTACGCTTGATCCGTCAGGCGGTTGAGATCGTGCGTAATGGTGGCGTGATCGTCTATCCAACCGACTCCTGCTATGCCATCGGCTGCGCTTTAGGCAACAAGGCCGCCCAGGAGCGAATTCGCCGGATTCGGCAACTTGATGCCAACCACCACTTTACTTTGGTGTGCCGCGATTTATCGGAAATCTCCGCCTACGCCAAAGTCGATGATTTTTCCTATCGTTTAATGAAGCAACTGACTCCCGGCCCCTATACTTTTCTTTTGCCGGCCACGCGCGAAGTCCCGCGCCGCTTGCAGAATCCAAAACGCAAGAGCATCGGGTTGCGCGTGCCTGAGAATCCAATTTCTCAATGTCTGCTGGAAGAATTAGGCGAGCCCTTGATGAGCAGTACACTGCTCCTACCGGGCGATGAGCATCCTCTGACCGATGCCATGGAGATCCGCGAACGCCTGGAACGCCAGGTTGAGCTAATCATAGACGGCGGAAATTGCGGCCTTGAGCCTACCACCATCGTAGATTTGTATGGCGGCACGCCGGAGATCTTGCGGCAAGGGAAAGGTGATGTTGCCCATCTGCCTGGAGTCTGATGGCTTTATGAACACTCTACGGCGATGAAAAGTGGACCGCAGTCTCTGTTTGCCTTGTTACACTTCCTTAACAGGGCAGGTTCCTCCAGTGCTGAATGACATCCTTCAACTTTCACCAAGATAAGGCATAATTTCGCAACCATGAACCTTGATCAAATCATTCAAGCTGCCAGTATCTGGATTCTGCCGGTTCTTTTCGCGGTGACGCTGCATGAGGCGGCGCATGGTTATGCGGCTAAACTGCTGGGCGACACCACTGCCCAGATGTTGGGTCGCTTGAGCCTCAATCCGCTGCGGCATGTCGATTTGGTTGGCACGATTATCGTGCCGGCGGCGCTGCTTTTGATGCACAGCCCGTTTCTCTTCGGTTGGGCCAAGCCGGTGCCCGTGAATTTCAACAACCTGAGGCATCCACGTCGCGACATGGCATTGGTCGCAGCGGCGGGTCCGGGCGCTAATCTGTTGATGGCTCTGGGTTGGGCGATCATTATGAAAATCGGCGTCGCCTTGGTCATGGGGGGACTCATGTGGGCTGAACCGATGGTGCTCATGGGGGAAGCCGGTATCATTTTTAATCTGGTGCTCATGGTCTTGAACTTGTTGCCCATTCCTCCGCTGGATGGTGGGCGGGTGCTGGCCGGGCTGGTGCCTGCTCGCATGGCGGATGTGCTGGACAGAATCGAGCCGTATGGCATGCTGATTCTCATAATTCTTTTGATTACTCCCGTGTTGGGCTTCATCCTCTACCCTTCCGTCAGTTGGCTCAACCACATCATATATGGAGTGTTCGGCCTGCCTTCCCTTTCATAGAAGCCTGTCGGATAGGGGTTTGGCGTGGCGAGTGGCGGAACTGATTTTGAGCTCATATGAGGAAAAATAGTTCTCCGAAGAAAACCAATATCTATTCGCTGCCGTGATTTCTTTCTGAAGCCGATGGGTTTCCAGACATGATGACTCATCCAACGAGGTAAATAGCGCATCCCATGAATTCTGCCGCACCTGCCAATAATCGCGTGCTATCCGGCATGCGCCCCACCGGACGCCTGCATCTAGGACATTATCATGGCGTTCTCAAAAACTGGGTCGAATTGCAACACACGCATGAATGCTTTTTTTTCGTGGCCGATCTCCATGCTCTGACGACCCATTATGAGAATCCACGCGGTATTCCGGACAGTGCCTATGAAATGGTGATCGACTGGCTGGCGGCGGGTGTAAATCCAAGCTCGGCTACTATATTCGTGCAATCCTGGGTTCCACAGCATGCGGAGTTGCATCTGTTGCTATCCATGTCGACCCCTTTGGGATGGCTGGAACGCGTTCCCAGCTTCAAAGACCAGCAGGAGCAACTCAAAGACAAGGATCTTGCGACTTACGGCTTTCTCGGCTATCCGGTGTTGATGAGCGCCGATATTCTGCTCTATCGGGCAGGGCAAGTCCCCGTGGGAGAGGATCAGGTGCCTCATCTCGAGGTAACGCGTGAAGTGGCCCGGCGCTTTAATCATCTCTATGGCCGCGAACATGACTTCACCGAACGGGCGGAACAGGCCGTAAGCAAAATGGGCAAGAAAAATGCTCGCCTGTACCGCGAACTGCGTCGCCGCTACCAAGAGCAGGGTGATGCGGAGGCGCTTGATGTGGCGCGCGCACTGCTCGAAGCTCAGCAAAACATTTCTCTGGGTGACCGCGAACGTCTGTTCGGCTATCTGGAAGGCGGTGGCCGCATCATCCTGCCTGAACCTCAACCTTTGCTGACGCCCGCTTCGAAGATGCCGGGGCTGGATGGACGCAAGATGTCGAAGTCTTACCACAATACTATCGCTCTACGTGATTCTCCTGAAGTGGTTGAACATAAGATTCGCACCATGCCCACCGATCCGGCGCGGGTAAGGCGCACTGATCCGGGCGATCCAGAGGAGTGTCCTGTGTGGCAATTGCACCAAGTCTATTCGGACGATAGAACCCGCGCCTGGGCGCAAGAAGGCTGCCGCAGCGCTGGCATCGGATGCGTCGAATGCAAGCAACCGGTGATCAAGGCGGTTCTGCATGAACTCAAGCCCTTCCAGGAGCGCGCAGCGGAATTTGAAGCCGATCCGGGCTTGGTACGCATCATTCTCAACGAAGGCACGCAGGCGGCACGGGAGCAAGCCGAGGAGACCATGGATGAAGTACGGCGCGCTATGGGGCTGGTTTATCGTTGAGTGGGGAGAGTGTGAAGGTGATCGAGCTTGAGGTAGAACATCCGCCGCTGGCGCGAATACGAGGCGAGCCGTTGGGCGAGCCACCGAACGACCTTTATATTCCACCCGATGCCTTGCAAGTGTTTCTGGAGGCTTTCGAGGGCCCGCTTGATCTGCTGCTCTATCTGATAAAACGGCAAAACCTCGATATCTTAGATATACCCATTGCCGAGATCACCCGCCAATATATGGAGTACATTGACTTGATGCGGGAATTACGTCTCGAGCTTGCAGCCGAATACCTGCTCATGGCCGCTTTGCTGGCGGAAATCAAATCTCGTCTACTGCTCCCGCGTCCCCCAGCTGAAGAAAACGAAGAAGACCCGCGTGCCGAGCTGATCAGGCGTCTGCAGGAATACGAACGCATCCGTCATGCGGCCGAGGCACTGGATGCACTGCCTCGCCTAGAGCGGGATTTGGCGCAGGCATCGGCATGGCCACCTGAAGACATGCGCAAGCCGCCTGCGCCTGAAGTTGATCTTCGTGAGGTGCTATTGGCATTGCGGGAGGTCATGGCGCGGGCGCAAATGTTTTCTCATCATCACATCCACAAGGAACCTCTCTCGGTGCGAGAGCGAATGTCACGGGTACTCGATTGCTTGGGTGATGAATTCTACGAGTTCACCCGCTTTTTCGATGCGAGCGAAGGCAGGCGGGGCGTAGTGGTCACTCTGTTGGCATTGCTGGAATTACTCAAGAGTCAGCTCATTGAATTGATGCAGGACACTCCTTTCGCTCCCATCTATGTGCGGCGCGTTGCTTGAAGTCCATGGACGAACAGCGACTCAAGCTGATTCTCGAGGCCGCGTTATTAGCGGCCGCCGAACCTCTGTCGCTGGAGCGAATGCAAAAATTGTTTGCAGGCGAGGAAGAGGTTCCTGACCGCCATGCTCTGCGTAAGGTGTTGGCTGCGCTGGCCTCGGAGTGTGACGTGCGCGCATACGAGCTCAAAGAGGTGGCCAGCGGTTTCCGCTTTCAGATTCGCCAGTCCTTGGCGCCCTGGGTGAACCGTTTGTGGGAAGAACGTCCCCAACGCTATTCTCGCGCCATTCTGGAAACACTGGCTTTGATCGCTTATCGTCAGCCCGTTACCCGAGGCGAAATCGAGGACATCCGCGGCGTCAGCGTGAGCAGCAATATCATCAAGACCCTCATTGAGCGCGAGTGGATCCGGGTGGTGGGGCATAGAGAAGTGCCTGGCAGGCCGGCGCTATATGCCACAACCAAAGCGTTCCTGGATTATTTCAATCTCAAGTCTCTGGACGAGTTGCCATCGTTGATCGAGCTCAAGGATCACGCAGTGAATGAAGATGAGCCGGAATGAATCCGGATTACCTTTCTTGTAGCCTCGGTATCAACATCGCTAGATTGCAGGGACGGGTGCGGTGATCGAGTTGCGCCTCGATGAGCTTATCCCAGCCAGTGCGGCAGGCGCCGGAAGAACCGGGCAGGCAGAAGATGTAAGTGCCGTTGGCCACGCCGGCCAACGCCCGCGACTGGAGGCTCGAGGTTTTTATCTCTTCGAAGGAAAGCATGCGAAACAGTTCGCCGAAGCCGCTGATCTGCTTGTCCAGTAGTACCTCTATGGCTTCCGGCGTGCCGTCGCGGCCGGTCACGCCAGTGCCCCCAGTGCTCAGTACGGCATGCACGTCGGGGTCCGCGATCCAGCGCGAGACAGTAGCGCGGATGCGGTAGATATCGTCGGGTTCTATGGCTTTTTCCGCCAGTTTGTGGCCAGCTTTTTGCAGCCTTTCGACCAGTAGCCGCCCAGACGTATCGTCGGCTTCGGTGCGGGTGTCGGACACTGTCAATACGGCGATGTTCAATGGAATGAAGTTGTTGTCTTTGTTCATCGATTGCCTCTTGTGATGGGGAAATTCATTTTCCGTGTGGTGAAACCATACGGCAAGGCTTATATGCTAACAAGGCTGTTGTTGTCGCTCCGGCGAGTGTGGGGTCAGGGAGAAAACGAACGAAAAAAGCAGATTGAAGACCGTGAATAACTATTTTGAGCGCTTTTTTAATGCCTGGTCATGCCTGAGAGTAGAATTTCCAGGACCACGTCATCTAACCGTGGGGGAGCGGGTGTCTGCTTGGGAAAACGCGGTGAATACATCCCTGTAGGGTCGACGGCGGCCTCCTTGCCGCCTACGTTTTCCAAGCAGACGCCCGCTCCGCTTTTCGACTGCTTACGAATTTAGATGACAGGGCCTTGGTAGAATTTCAACTACTGCTACACTTGCCCTATGAAATCTTTTCCATCTTCAGAACGATTGCAGAAATTGCTGGCCCGCGCGGGGATCGGCTCCCGGCGAGAAATCGAGCGGTGGATCGTCGCTGGTGAAATCTCGGTCAACGGCCAAAAGGCGACCCTCGGCATGCATGCTTCGTCTCAGGATCGTATCAAGTTGCGCGGCCGCTTACTGAGTCTGCCATCCACCCGAAAAATCACTCCGAGAGTGTTGATCTATAACAAACCCGAAGGTGAGGTTTGCGCCCGCCGCGATCCGCAAAACCGGCCTACCGTCTTTAGGAATTTGCCCACTGGGCGCTGGATTGGCGTGGGCCGCTTAGACATCAATACGCAGGGACTTTTGTTGTTCACCAATGACGGCAGGTTGGCGCATCAGCTGATGCATCCAGCGACTGGCGTAAAGCGCGAATATGCGGTTCGGCTGCGGGGCGAGCTGGATGAATCGCAAATGCGGCGTCTGCTGGAAGGGGTGAGGCTGGAGGATGGCCCCGCGCGTTTCGAGGCGATCAAGGCCGCTCGACAGGGCGAAGGCATAAATCAATGGTATCACGTGATCCTGAGGGAAGGCCGTCAGCGAGAAGTGCGCCGTCTAATGGAAGCCGTGGGCTTGCCGGTGAGCCGACTGATCCGCGTGCGCTATGGTAACGTCGAGTTGCCCAGGGGGTTGCGAAGCGGTAAGTGGAGAGCTCTGGATGAGCCCGCTTTGCAAGCCCTGTATGCGCTCGCGGGTCTGGAATATGCCGCGCCTTCAGCCACGCAAAATCACCGGCGCCAGACACGCGTTCATCGCCGTCGCCCTCGTTAGCTCCATTGCGTCATTTGCCCGATTCGCGCCATTGGGTCCGCCAGGAGATCCATAATTTTCGCAGCGGAGTGAGGCGTATGGAGTGTTCAAGCAGGCGAAAACCGTCACGCTCGATCTCGTCAAGTTGCCGCAAACGGATTTCGGCCAGCGCGATCTGGCTGCATAGGGTAGAGCGTTCTTCGGCCGGAAGACGCTGCAAGGCACGGCGATAGTACGATTTCACGCGCTTTGCTTGAAAAGCGAACAGCTCACGTATGGCGGTGTTAGTAGAATCTCCCCGCAGCTTTTCGGGAGCCACTCCAAATCGATGGAGTTCGTCCATCGGGATATAGATCCGTCCATTGCGCGCATGTTCGCGTACCTTGACAAGAAGCAAGTCGAAAAACTGCATCGCCAGGCCGAGATCGACGGCAAAATCGAGCGTTTCGCTTCGTGTTGCGCCCAGTATATCGGCCACGAGCATGTATAGCGTTGCGCTGCTGCGATGGGCATAGAGGGAAAGTTCGGTAAACCCGGGGTAGGCGTCATAGTCCAAATCCATCCGCGCGGCGGCGATCAGCTTGTCCAATTGTTCTTGGGGAATGGTTTTGGCAGCGAAGGCGTCTGTCAGGGCGTGGCTGACCGGGTGTTGCGGACTCCCAGCGGCAAGCCGCGACAGTTCTTCTTGCCACCAGTCGATGCGGGCCTGGGGCACTGCAGGCTCAAAGCGCTTGCCCACTGACTCCGCCAGTTCAAGACGCAAGGCGTGTAGGGCAAAGATTCCCTGGCGCTGCAAAGGAGGCAAAAACAGGGTGCTGTAATGCAATGCCGAACCGGCAGGCGCGGCTTTGTTCTGGCAATATTCTGCGGGAGTCATGCAAGCAGTTTACTATCATCGATTGCAAAGCCTAAGATGGACGAGCCTATGACGAACTGGCAATTCTGGATCGACCGTGGCGGCACTTTCACCGACATCGTCGCTCACACGCCTGAAGGGCGGCTTATTACGCACAAATTGTTGTCGGAAAATTCCGGTGCCTATGCAGACGCCGCGGTGCAGGGAATCCGCGATTTGCTTGGTCTCACAGCCAGCGATCCCCTGCCGGTTGATTGCATAGAAGCTGTTAAGATGGGAACCACCGTGGCCACCAATGCCTTGTTGGAACGGCGCGGCGAACCCACCTTGCTGCTGATCACCCAGGGATTCGCGGATGCGCTGGAAATCGGCGAGCAGGCCCGCCCACGCTTGTTCGACCGGCATATTATCAAGCCAGGCGTTTTGTATGCCGAAGTGGCGGAAATGCGCGAGCGACTCGGTGCCGATGGTGAACGGCTAATCGCACTGGATGAGGCTGAATTGCGCGCATCTCTCGCCCAATCGCGTGCGCGTGGTCTTAACGCCGTGGCGATAGTGGGACTGCACGCCTACCGACACCCTCTCCATGAACGCCGTGCCGCTGAGATGGCACGCGAACTTGGATTCGAACAGGTTTCAGTCAGCCACGAGGTCAGTCCCTTGATCAAACTGGTGGCGCGCGGCCAGACAACCGTGGCAGACGCCTATCTTTCACCCGTGCTACGCCGTTACGTCGATCAAATGACCACAGCTCTGCCCGGCGTCAGGTTGCAATTCATGTGCTCCCACGGGGGGCTCACCGACGCGGTGCTATTCCAGGGCAAGGATGCGATTCTCTCCGGGCCGGCTGGCGGCCTCGTCGGGGCGGTGGAAAGCGCCCGCAGAGCAGGTTTCGAGCGGGTGATCAGTTTCGATATGGGTGGAACTTCCACCGATGTGGCACATTGGGCAGGTGAATATGAACGCGCTTTCGACACCGAAGTCGCCGGCGTGCATCTGCGCGTGCCCATGCTGCAAATTCACACCGTGGCGGCCGGCGGCGGTTCCGTATGTCGCTACGAGGACAATCGCTTGCAAGTCGGCCCTCAGAGCGCTGGCGCCGATCCGGGCCCTGCCTGTTATCGTCGCGGCGGCCCCTTGACTGTGACCGATTGCAACCTCCTGTTGGGACGTTTGCAAGCGGATTTTTTTTCGGCCATTTTCGGAGTGGGACGGGATCAGTCGCTGGACGAGGAGGCGGTGCGCGCATCCTTCGCCGCGCTGACCGAAGATATATGCGCGCAGACTGGAATCATGCGCACGGCGGAGGACATAGCTGCTGGTTTTTTGCGCATTGCGGTGGAAAACATGACTAATGCCATCAAAAAAATATCCCTGCAGCGAGGCTATGATCTCGATGGTTATGTGCTGGTCGCCTTCGGCGGTGCTGGTGGACAGCATGCCTGCGCCGTGGCCGACGCGCTGGGCATGCGGGAAGTGTTGCTACCGCCGCTGGCCGGCGTACTGTCCGCCTATGGCATGGGTCTGGCGGAAGTGCGCACATTACGTGAACGTTCTATGGAAATTCCGTTGGCAAACGGCATGGAAGCGCTTGTCGCCGCCCTTGAGGAATTGGAACGCGCGGCCTCGTCTGAACTGCAAGCCCAATGTGTAGGCGCTTCTCGTATCCACTTGCAGCGGCGTGTACAGCTACGCTATGCCGGCTCGGACACAGCGCTGGAAATTTCCTATCAACACGACCCAAAAGCACTTGTTTCGGCTTTTGCTGACGCCCACTTGCGCCGCTATGGATTCGAACTGCCGGAAAAACCTTTGGTGATTGCCGCTGCGGTGGTCGAGGCCAGCGGCCGTCAATTCGAGGCGCCATCTGCTGTAACCGCACCTGCGAGTCGGCCGGGCAGCGTACTCGGCCAGGTAAAGGTCTGGTTTGCAGGCAACTGGCGGGAGACATCCGTTTACGCACGTGAGGAATGTGCCGCTGGTCAGCGCATCACCGGCCCTGCGATAGTGCGTGAAGCGACGGCGACCACAGTGATCGAACCGGGATGGGAGGGGCGAGTCCGTGCAGGGGGCGAACTGGTTCTGCGCAGGATTGTGTCTCCGCCGCGCCGAGAAGCGATTGGCACGCATTGTGATCCGGTGATGCTGGAGGTGTTTAATAACCGTTTCATGGCTATTGCCGAGCAAATGGGATATACGCTGCAAAATGCCGCTCACTCGGTGAACATCAAAGAACGCCTGGATTTTTCCTGTGCGGTGTTCGATGGAGCAGGGCGGCTGGTTGCAAACGCCCCGCACGTGCCGGTGCATCTCGGCTCCATGGGGGAAAGCGTGCGAGCCGTGATCGCTGTGGCAGATGGAGGCCGGCCTGACCGAGCAGATACGCGCGATGCCGTTGCGCCAATTCGCAAGCCTCGCCCCGGAGACGTTTGGGTGCTCAATGATCCCTATCACGGCGGAACACATCTTCCGGACATCACTGTGGTGGCCCCGGTGATGGATACGACTGGCGAACAGGTCCTGTTCTGGGTGGCCGCGCGAGGGCATCACGCCGACATCGGCGGCCTGACACCGGGCTCCATGCCGGCGGACTCGCGCACACTCGAAGAAGAAGGCGTATTGCTGGATCGCATGAAGCTCGTCGAAAATGGCCGGTTCCGTGAAAAAGAGATGCGTCGCGCCTTGAGTCGGGGGAGATGGCCAGCACGCAATCCAGAGCAGAACATTGCTGATCTGCGCGCCCAAGTAGCGGCGACCACCACTGGCGTCCAGGCATTGCATGAGCTGATCGCGCAATTTTCCCTCGAAACCGTGCAAGCCTACATGCTGCATGTGCAGGTCAACGCTGAGGAATCGGTGCGCCGCGCCATCGAGGCGCTGCATGACGGTCGATTCGCATATGAGATGGACAATGGAGCAACGATCGCTGTCGACATACGCATCGATCGAAAACGGCGCGCAGCAACCATTGATTTTTCCGCAAGCAGTCATCAAAGAAAGGATAATTTCAATGCGCCGTTGGCGGTGTGTCGCGCGGCAGTGCTGTATGTCTTCAGGACGCTGGTGGATGTGGATATTCCGCTCAACGAAGGTTGTCTGGCGCCGCTCGAACTTATCGTGCCGCGAAGATCGATGCTAAATCCTGTGGCGCCGGCCGCAGTGGTGGCCGGCAATGTAGAGACCAGCCAGGTGATCGTGGACGCGCTCTATGGCGCGCTCGGGATGATGGCTGCGGCCCAAGGCACCATGAACAACACTACCTTTGGAAATGCGCAGTATCAATATTACGAAACCGTCGCCGGCGGCACGGGTGCCGGCCCCGATTTTCCCGGTGCGGACGCGGTTCAATCGCACATGACGAATTCGCGGATTACCGATCCAGAGGTCCTGGAATTGCGCTATCCGGTGCGTGTGGAGACTTTCACCGTGCGACGCGGCTCGGGCGGTAACGGTCGGCATCGAGGCGGCGACGGCGCGATCCGCCGTCTGCGTTTTCTTGAACCCATGGAGTTGGTTATTCTCGCCAATCGCCGTAAGACAGCGCCTTTCGGGTTGGCAGGCGGCCAAGCCGGTGCGCGCGGGCGCAATTGGATCGAGCGTGCGGATGGGCGCATTGAAGTCCTCAATGCCTGTGACCGACGGAGTGTCGGAGTGGGCGATGTCTGGGTGCTGGAAACGCCGGGAGGGGGGGGTTACGGGGCGGTATGAAAGCAGGTCAGATCGATCGCAGCCACACGAGCACATCGGCGGGCTTATGCAAGAGATGATCGGCGCCCCAGATTTCCGGATGGTCGTCTGCGCCGATGTAACCCCAGCACGCCACGGCGGTGGTCATGCCGGCCGCTCGCCCTGAGGCGATATCGCGTTCGGCGTCTCCTATATACACGCACTGTGCGGGGGCAAGGCCGCACTGAGCGGCCGCATGTATCAGAGGGTCGGGATAAGGTTTTCGCCTGGGGAGCGTGTCACCGCTCACGATACAGCAACAGCGCTGATTGATATGAAGGGCGCGCAGCAGGGGTTGGGTAAGAAAGGTGGGCTTGTTGGTGACCACGCCCCAACTCATGCCGGCTTTTTCCAGCGTTTCCAACACCCTTTCCATGCCTGGGAATAGTTTCGTGTCGCGACACAGCGTTTCGGTGTAATGGCCGAGAAATCGTTGACGCAATGCCTCCGCCTGGTCATCGGCGAGGTTTTTGCCGAAACCGGTCTTGATCATGGCCTTGCTGCCGTGTGAGACCTCTCCTCGTATCTTTTCGAATGGCAATGGCGCGAGACCTTCATCGACGCGCAGGGCGTTGAGTGCTGTGGCCATATCGGGCGCGGTGTCCAAGAGTGTGCCGTCGAGATCGAACAACACACCGCGCACAGTCCGCTCAGGCGGGAATGGCATGCACGAGATAGTTGGCTGAAACGTCGTTGCTGAGTTGGTATTCGCGGCTCAGAGGATTGTATGACATGCCGCTGATATGAGCGGTTTCGAGGCCGGCGGCGCGAATCGCCTCGTCAAGCTCGGAAGGACGGATGAAACGGCGGTATTCATGTGTACCGCGCGGCAACATGCGCAGCAGATACTCCGCTCCGACGATGGCCAGCAAAAAGGATTTTGGAGTGCGGTTCAGCGTCGAGAAAAACACATTTCCATCCGGTTTTACCAAGCGGGCGCAGGCGCTTACCACCGATTCTGGATGGGGGACGTGTTCCAGCATTTCCATGCAGGTGACGATATCGAAGCTGGCGGGGTGTTCCTCAGCAAGCGCTTCGGCCGTGATCCGGCGATAATCGACCTTCACGCCGCTTTCCAGGCCATGCAACTTGGCCACTTGCAGTGGCGCTTCGCCCATGTCTATGCCGGTGACCTCGGCACCGCGCGCAGCCATGGCCTCGCTCAAAATGCCGCCGCCACAGCCGACGTCGAGTACCTTTTTGCCTTCCAAAGCACCGGCGTGCATTCCTATGAAATGCAACCGTAGCGGATTGATCTCATGCAGGGGTTGAAACTCACCGTCCTTGTCCCACCAGCGATGGGCAAGTTCTTCGAATTTGCCGATTTCGTGCGGATCGATGTTGGCTTGGATATCAGTCATGGCTATGAGGTGAGTTAAAAAAGCAGAATAAAGTGTACCATTGGCCAGGCATTTTACGCAGTTAGGCGTAAAATGAAAATTTAAGCTGAATTTTCACGCAGATGCTCATGGCAGATAATCAAGACGCTGATTTCCCGTGACATTGTTTGCGTACCAGAAAGCTACGGGACACAACTCGGCCGATGCTGGGCGCGACTCGTACCGCTCCAGTCACTATCAAGCGATATATCTTCGCTTATCAATAGTCTGTCTCGGCACGATCCTCGCGTTCTTAGGGTGAAGCCTTCGGGTTGAGCGATATAGTCTTTCATCTCTTTCGGAGTTTTCCAAATGACCCTGTTTTCCAATCTTGAACTGGCACCGCGTGATCCCATTCTGGGGTTGAATGAAGCTTTTGCAGCGGATCCGCGTCCCGAGAAGATCAATTTGGGGGTGGGCGTTTATTACGATGCCCAAGGTCGTCTGCCCTTACTGCGTTCGGTGCGCGATGCAGAAGCCAGTCTTTGCGAAACGCCAAAACCTTACCCCTATTTGCCTATTGATGGTTTGCCCGCCTATAACCATGCGGCCCAGGAGTTGCTTTTAGGCAAGGACTCGGAAGTGATCGCCGCCGGTCGGGCGGTAACAGTGCAATCTGTTGGCGGCACCGGCGCCTTGAAGATAGGCGCCGATTTTCTCCATCGACTTTCCCCATCGGCGACAGCGGCTGTCAGCAATCCGACTTGGGAGAATCATCGCGCTATTTTCGAGGGCTCGGGATTCGCCGTGAATGAGTATACTTATTATGGTCCCGAGAAAAGGGCATTGAATTTCGAGGGCATGCTGCATGATTTGCAGGCACTGCCCGCCGGGAGCGTTATTGTTTTGCATGCCTGTTGCCACAATCCTACAGGCATCGACCTGAACGAAGATCAATGGGGCATTCTGATCGAGCAAATACGTGTAGCCAAGCTGGTGCCTTTCCTCGACTTGGCTTATCAAGGATTCGCTGAGGATTTGGAAGCGGATGCAAAGGCCGTGCGTCTGTTCGCTGCAAGTGGCCTTCCGGTTTTCATTGCGCAGTCATTTTCCAAGACTTTTTCTCTCTATGGAGAGCGGGTCGGAGCATTGACGGTGATCGCTCAAGATGCCGAAGAGGCGACACGTATACTTTCGCAATTGAAACGGGTTATACGTGCCAATTATTCCAATCCGCCTACCCACGGCGCCTTGTTGGTTTCCACTGTGTTGAATTCGCCCAGGTTGCGTGAAATATGGGCGGATGAATTGCAGGGGATGCGCGAGCGTGTCCGCGGCATGCGGCGTGGTTTGGTGGCGAGAATCGCGGCGCATGGGGATCCGGCTGATTATAGTTTTATCGTTCGCCAGAAAGGGATGTTTTCCTATTCCGGCTTGAGCAAGGAAAAAGTGCGGCGGTTGCGTGAAGAATACGCTATCTACGCTCTGGATTCCGGGCGCCTATGTATAGCCGCGTTGAACGAAGATAATATCGATCGGGTGGCCAAGGCCATTGCTGAGATCGACAAGGAAAGCAAGGAATAAAAAGTCGAGAAAGGCGACGCCTGCGAGCAACGGGTGCAAATGTTTCGGCCGGCTATCGATAAGAATCATAGAGCGCGCTAATTGAGCATCTATAAACGGGTCTAGACAAGACGGCGGCGCCAGCTTTCGGCTGTGGCGAGGAGAGATTCCACGTCCATCCCGATCAATTCGCCTTCGATCAATTGTGGCCGTCCGCCCACCCAGACATGCGTAACGCACTCGCGGCCGGTGGCATAGACGAGTTGCGAGATCGGATCGTACACCGGTTGCGTTTCGATGCGGCGAAGATCGACCGCGACCAGATCCGCCGCCTTGCCGATTTCTATCGAACCCGTGACCCGTTCGAGCCCCAATGCTTTAGCGCCGGCGAACGTGGCCATGCGCAAGGCGTGTGCGGCGGGGAGCGCCTCCGCCCTTCCCGCGACACCTTTTGCCAGCAGGGCGGCGGTGCGCATTTCGTCCCACATGTCGAGATCGTTGTTGCTGGCCGCTCCGTCAGTGCCCAGAGCGACGTTTACCCCCGCATCGACGAGGCGGGCCACGGGGCAGAAGCCGCTGGCCAGCTTCAGATTGGATTGCGGGCAATGCACCACGTTGGCGCCGCGTTCGGCCAGAAGTTTGATCTCTCCATCTTCCAGTTGAGTCATGTGCACGGCCAGCAGATGGGGGCCGACGAGGCCGAGATGGTCCAGCCGCGCCAGCGGTCGGCATCCGTGCGCGGCAACATGCTCGCGTACTTCTGCGGCGGTCTCCTGCACATGGATGTGTACGGGGAGACCGAGTTCTTCAGAGAGGGTACGGATTCTTTCCAGCGGGGCGTCGGAAACCGTATACAGCGCATGGGGTGCGAAACCGACGCTTATCAGACGATCATCCTTGTGCGCGTCCAGGACTGCGCTCAGTCCTTTGGTGATGTATTCGTCGGCATTCCGGGCCCAGGCGGTAGGGAAGTCCACGACGATCATGCCGATATGAGCGCGCATGCCAAGCGAGCCGACTGTATGCGCCGCGACTTCCGGAAAGAAGTACATATCGTTGAAACAGGTGGTGCCGCTGCGCAACATTTCGGCGATGGCGAGCATCGTTCCGTCATGGACGAATTCTGCGCTCACCCAGCGGCTTTCTGCGGGCCAGATGTGTTCGCGCAACCAGCGTTCGAGCGGGAGATCGTCTGCCAGGCCGCGCAACAGACTCATGGCCGCATGGGTGTGCGCATTGATCAGGCCGGGAATCAGGGCGTGCCCCGGCAAGTCATGCTCGGCCTCGGGGTGATATTTCCTGCGGGCTTGCGCGACGGGTAGAATATCGAGAATACGTTGGCCTCGGATGGCGACAGCATGCTGCTGAAGCACTCTTCCGACCGGTTCGACCGGAATGATCCATTGTGCGCTGATCAGGCTATCGATGGTTTCCATGATGCCGGACGATACCGGCGCAAAGGTCTCCCGGCAAGGGCCATCGCCACTTTTCGCAGCTTGGAAATCACCATGACTCAACATTTGCACGATAAAGTACGCGCCCTGGAATGGGGCGGCGATCACTTGCGCTTGCTTGATCAGCGCTGTTTGCCGGAGCGCGAGGTCTGGCTGCAACTGAATACTTCCGGGGCGGTGGCAGAAGCCATACGCGAGATGGCGGTACGCGGGGCGCCGGCTATCGGTATCGCTGCCGCCTACGGGGCCGTGCTGGCAGCCAGAGAGGCGCACGGCGATCGGGATAGATTTATGCGTCTTTTAGCCGCGATGGGCGAGGCGCGCCCAACGGCGGTCAATCTGGAGTGGGCACTCAAGCGCATGCGCGCATTGATCGAGCGGCCCGCGCCGGCCGAATGGGCGGATGTTTTGTTGCTGGAAGCGCATGCCATTCACGCGGCCGATATCGCCGCCAACCGCCGCATGGGCGAGCTCGGCAGCGCGCTGATCCAGAGCGGTGGTGTGCTGACTCATTGTAATACGGGTTCTCTGGCGACCGGTGGTTATGGTACGGCGCTTGGCGTTATTCGCAGTGCTTGGGCGGCGAACCGGATCGACCGTGTTTATGCCGATGAAACCCGTCCCTGGCTGCAGGGTTCGCGTTTGACAGCATGGGAACTGGTGCGTGACGGCATTCCGGTGACTGTGCTCTGCGAGGGTGCAGCCGCCGGCTTGATGGCGGCAGGGAAGATAGACTGGGTGATCGTGGGAGCGGACCGGATCGCGGACAACGGCGACGTCGCCAACAAGATAGGCACATATGGCTTGGCGGTGCTGGCACGCCATCATGGGATCAGGTTCATGGTAGTGGCGCCGCTTTCGACAGTGGATAGGCATACGCCTTCCGGCAAGCACATACCCATCGAAACGCGTAGCGGTGAAGAAGTATTGTCCTGTGCGGGAAAACCTACCGCCGCCGAGGGCTCGCGCGCATGGAATCCGGTGTTTGATGTGACTCCCGCCGGCTTGATCGATGTCATTGTGACAGAGGCGGGCATTGTCGAAAATCCGGCGGCAAATGGCATGAAGTCGTTGTTCGCCTGAGCCTGTGGTTGCGCCGTCCGCTGCCGGGTTCGCGCTGGCTTATCGCGCATGCAAGTGTTCAACGCCTGAATGCAAGCTTTCCCATGCCGCTATGTGGTAAAATTTTCGCTTATTTTTTCAAGGATTGACCCCTGAATGGCTGAGTTTGCGAAAGAGCTTTTGTCGGTAAATCTAGAAGATGAAATGCGCCAGTCCTATCTGGATTACGCTATGAGCGTAATCATAGGGCGGGCGCTTCCAGATGTGCGCGATGGCTTGAAGCCCGTTCACAGGCGGGTTCTCTATGGCATGCTCGAGGGCGGCTACGATTGGAACAAGCCCTACAAGAAGTCCGCCCGTCTCGTGGGTGATGTGATGGGTAAGTATCATCCGCACGGGGATTCTGCCATTTACGACACTATCGTGCGCATGGCTCAGCCTTTTTCGCTGCGCTATCCACTGGTCGATGGACAAGGTAATTTCGGCTCCGTTGATGGCGATCCGCCGGCTGCAATGCGTTACACGGAAGTGCGGATGGCGCGCATCACGCACGAGCTTCTCGCTGACATCGATAAGGAGACGGTCGATTTCGTACCGAACTACGATGGCTCCGAGTTGGAGCCGACCGTTTTGCCGACCCGCCTCCCCAATCTGTTGATCAATGGATCGGCCGGCATCGCCGTGGGCATGGCGACCAATATCCCGCCGCACAATCTTGGCGAAGTGATCGATGCCTGCATGGCGTTGATTGAAAAACCCGGTATCCGCGTCGAAGAGCTGATGCGCCACCTGCCGGGACCTGATTTCCCTACCGCCGGTATCATCAACGGCGCGCACGGCATTGTCGAGGCTTACCGAACAGGGCGCGGGCGTATCTATGTGCGTGCGCGCTCGCATATCGAGACGGACGAACGCACCGGACGTCAGGCGATCGTAGTCACGGAATTGCCCTATCAGGTCAACAAGGCCCGCCTGCTGGAGAAGATTGCAGAGCTGGTCAAGGAGAAAAAACTCGAGGGGATTGCCGAACTGCGTGACGAGTCCGACAAGGACGGCATGCGTATGGTCATCGATCTCAAGCGCGGCGAAGTGCCTGAGGTGGTGCTAAACAATTTGTATCAGCACACCCAGATGCAGAACGTGTTCGGCATTAACATGGTGGCTCTGGTCGATGGCCAACCACGCCTCCTTGATCTCAAGTCGATGCTGGAGGCCTTTTTGCGCCATCGCCGCGAAGTGGTCACCCGGCGCACGATTTACGAACTGAGGAAGGCGCGGGAAAGGGCGCATGTGTTGGAAGGTCAGGCGGTGGCCTTGGCAAATATTGACGAAGTCATCGCGCTTATTCGTGCTTCGGCCAGTCCCGCAGTGGCCAAGGCCGCCTTGTTGGCGCGCAGCTGGAAACCCGGTGCGGTCATGGACATGCTCTCCCGTGCTGGTGCCCAGGCATCGCGCCCGGAAGGCTTGAGCGATGAGTATGGTCTACACGGCGATGGCTATCGTCTTTCGGAAGTCCAGGCGCAGGCGATTCTTGATCTGCGTTTGCATCGTCTGACGGGGTTGGAGCGGGACAAGATCGTTGATGAGTATAAGAATCTCCTCGAAGGCATCACCCAATTATTGGAGATTCTCTCCAATCCCGGGCGCTTGATGGAGGTGATCCGCGAGGAACTCGAAGCCATACGGGGACAGTTCGCCGATGCGCGACGCAGCGAGATCGTGCAGCGCAAGATCGACCTTACGCTGGAGGATTTGATCAGCGAAGAAGACGTCGTGGTTACCCTGTCTCACGCCGGATATGCCAAGGCTCAGCCGTTAAGCAGTTATCGCGCTCAGCGGCGTGGCGGTCGAGGCAAGGCGGCCACTCGAATGCGCCAGGAAGATTTTGTCGATCGCCTGTTTGTGGCGAATACCCATGATATCTTGCTGTGTTTTTCCAGTCGCGGGCGGCTTTATTGGCTGAAAGTCTATGAATTACCCCAAGCCGGCCGTGAGGCGCGTGGCAAACCCATTGTCAACTTGTTGCCGTTGGAGGAAGGCGAGCGCATCAACGCGGTTTTGCCGGTAAAGGATTTCAATGATGAAAGCTATATTTTTATGGCGACTTCCAGTGGCACGGTAAAGAAAACGCCGCTGAAGGAATTTTCCCGCCCCCGGAACAGCGGCATCATTGCTCTCGACCTGCGTGAAAACGACTATCTTGTTGGGGTGGCGGTAACACAGGGGAACCAGGATGTCATGCTGTTTAGCAATGCTGGTAAAGCCATACGCTTTTCGGAAGCCGAAGTTCGCTCCATGGGACGCACGGCTTGTGGCGTTCGCGGCATGCGCTTGCAGGAAAACCAATGCGTTATTTCCTTGATCGTGGTGCAAGAAGGAGCGACGGTACTGACCGCAACCGAAAATGCTTATGGAAAGCGCACGCCTGTCTCCGAATATCCGCGCCGCGGACGGGGTGGGCAGGGGGTGATCGCCATTCAGACCAGCAAACGTAACGGTGCGATGGTCGGCGCTGTGCAACTCAATGAAGAAGACGAAGTGATGCTGATTTCCAACGGCGGAACTCTGGTGCGGACGCCAGCGCGGGATATTTCGATCGTGGGCCGCAATACCCAGGGAGTTCGTCTGATGCGTCTGGATAAAGGGGAAAAGCTTGTCGAGGTCGTGCGCATCGAAGGTGACGAGGAGGCGGATCAGGGCGACACGACCGAGGCGCCCAATGGAGAGGAAGAGAAATGAGCCGGGTTTACAATTTCAGCGCCGGTCCGGCCACCATGCCCCAGTGGGTGCTGGATCGGGTGCGTGACGAATTGCGGGATTGGGGTGGCACGGGGATGTCGGTCATGGAGATGAGTCACCGGGGCGAGGCATTTGCCTCGATAGCCGCGCAGGCACAATCCGATCTTCGCGAACTGCTTGGCATTCCAGACCATTTCAAGGTTTTGTTTCTCCAAGGTGGAGCGACGGCTCAATTTGCCTTGGTGCCCATGAATCTCTTGTCACAAGGGGTGGGCGCTGATTATGTGATCACCGGCGTGTGGTCTGAAAAAGCGCTTGCCGAGGCGCGCCGGTATGGCGAAGTCCATGTCGCCGCTGATTCAAGAGCCAGCCGTTTCACCACTATACCCGCCCCCGAGAAGTGGAGTCTGCGCCCGGGGTCCGCCTATGTTCATTACACCCCCAATGAGACTATCCACGGAGTGGAATTTCACTGGATACCGGAAGTAGGCGAAGTGCCATTGGTGGCGGATATGTCATCGACCTTGTTATCCCGTCCGCTCGAGGTGGAGCGCTTTGGGCTGATTTATGCAGGTGCGCAAAAAAACATCGGTCCGGCCGGGTTGACGCTGGTGATCGTGCGCGAAGATCTTCTCGGCCATGCGTTTCCTGACACGCCGACAGTGTTCGATTACCAGGTTCAGGCGGATCATGATTCCATGTATAACACACCTCCTACTTTCGCCTGGTATGTGGCCGGTCTGGTATTTCAATGGCTGCGTGAGCAGGGAGGGCTGGAGGCAATGGCTGAGGCGAACCGCCGTAAGGCGGAAAAACTCTATCGCACCATTGATTCCTCAGGTTTTTACCGTAATCCGGTGGATCCAGGATGCCGCTCATGGATGAATGTGCCTTTTGTTCTCAAGGATCCAAGCCTCGATGTCATGTTCCTTAAAGAGGCAGCCGACGCGGGATTGGTGGGGCTCAAGGGGCATCGCTCGGTGGGCGGTATGCGCGCCAGCATCTACAATGCGATGCCCGAGGCAGGGGTCGATGCCCTGATCGACTTCATGCGGGATTTCGAAAACCGACACGCTTGAGGATGTCTCCATGGCTTCTGACGCGCTGGAGCGGAAATTCGGCATTCTTACCCTCGATGCGATCTCGCCCCGCGGTCTGTTGCGTTTCCCTCCTGAACGTTACCAAGTCGGCGATACAATCGCCCAACCAGATGCTATTTTGCTGCGGTCGCATGACCTGCATAACATGTCAATCCCATCCAGTCTTCTAGCCGTGGCGCGCGCCGGTGCCGGCGTGAACAACATTCCAATCGCCAAGCTTGATGAACTTGGCGTGGCCGTATTCAACACGCCTGGCGCAAATGCCAATGCGGTCAAGGAGCTGGTTATTGCCGCCATGCTTGTGGCAGCTCGCAATCTATGCGCCGCATGGAAATATGCCGCTGCCTTGAGCGATGATGAGGGCACGATCGTTCGGCGGGTCGAACAGGAAAAAAAGCGCTTTTCAGGATTCGAATTGGCAAATAAAACCTTGGGCGTCGTCGGTCTTGGGGCGGTCGGAGTGAAAGTCGCCAATGCAGCCGCCGAGCTGGGAATGGAAGTGATAGGCTACGATCCTGCGATAACCGTTGAGCGCGCTTGGCAGTTGTCGTCCCGCGTCAGGCAGGCCGGCGGCCTGGAGGAGGTTTTGCGGGCGCCGGATTTTTTGAGCCTGCATGTGCCGTTGTTGGAGTCAACCAGGCAGCTCATGGATGCCAAAAGGATCGCGCTGTTGAAGCAGGGAAGCGTTTTGTTGAATTTTTCCAGACCTGAAGTCGTTGACGCCAAAGCGGTGTCGACCGCGTTGCAAGCGAATCGACTGCATGCCTATGTAAGCGATTTCCCTTTGCCGGAATTGCAAGGGCAACCTAAAGCCATTACTTTCCCTCATCTCGGCGCATCCACTGTTGAGGCGGAAGAAAATTGTGCGATTATGGCCGCTGAGCAGTTGCGTGATTACCTGGAAAACGGCAATGTTCGCCAATCCGTCAATTTTCCGGATATCCGCCTTGAGCGCTCCGGCGTATCACGTCTCGCGGTAATAAACCGGAATGTTCCTGACAGGTTGGGCCGGATTTCCCACTATTTGGGGCAGGCGGGCGTAAACATATTGCATTTGGTCAATGAATCCAAAGGAAATCTGGCGTGTACGCTGGTCGATGTGGATGCCCCCATCGATACGACGGTCGTCGATACTATCGCGGCTATAGAGGGTGTGCTAAGGGTGCGGGTTTTGTGAGGTAATGATGACGGAAGCTGAAAAACTCAAAGAATTGCGTGAGCGGATTGATGCGGTTGACGAACGGCTGATTGATCTGATCAGCGAAAGAGCCCGTTGCGCCGAAGAGGTAGCGAAGATCAAGCGAGCGGATGGGGCGAATAACGATTTGTATCGACCGGAAAGGGAGGCGCAGATTTTGCGGCGCGTTCAGGAAGGAAATCCGGGCCCCTTAAGCGGTGAAACCCTGGCCAGATTGTTTCGCGAGATCATGTCGGCTTGTTTGGCTCTTGAGGCGCGTTTGAAGATCGCTTTTTTGGGTCCGGCGGGAACCTACACACATGCCTCGGTACTCAAACATTTCGGGCGTGATGTCGGGCTGGCGCCGATGAGTTCGCTGTCCGAAGTGTTTCGTGAAGTCGAGGCCGGCAGCTGTCAATACGGTGTGGTGCCCATTGAGAATTCAACCGAGGGCGTGGTCAGTCATACCTTGGATCTGTTTGTGCAATCGCCGCTCAAGGTGTGCGGCGAAGTCTTGATGCGGATTCATCATAATTTGCTCAGTCAGCATGAGCAGCTGGGTGATATCAAACGCGTGTACGCCCATCAGCAGGCACTGGCCCAATGCCGGCGGTGGCTGGATGTCAATTTACCCCAGGCAGAACGTGTGGCGCTGTCCAGCAATGCCGAAGCGGCGCGCCGCGCTGCCGCGGACACTGGTACGGCGGCTATTGCGGGTGATACAGCCGCCGAACTGTATGGTTTGAATATCTTGCAACGCAATATCGAGGATCATCCGGACAATACTACTCGATTTCTCGTTATCGGCACGCAAACGGTTCCTCCCAGCGGGGATGACAAAACAACTGTCCTCGTGTCGACCGCCAATCGTCCTGGTGCCTTACATCGCTTGCTGACTCCACTGGCTCTCAATAATGTCAGCATGACGCGCATTGAATCCCGTCCCTCCCGGTGCGTGAATTGGGAATACGTCTATTTTCTCGATATTGAAGGGCACGCCGAAGATCCCAAGGTTAAGGCCGCCTTGGCTGGTTTGCGCCAGGAGGCGGAATTGTTCCGCATACTGGGCGCTTATCCTAGAGCTGTTTTGTGATGGCGTGCGATTGCAAGCGGGGGCGGCGATGATTGGCCGCGTAGCTTTGATCGGCATGGGCATGATCGGCGGATCTCTGGCTGCGGCCTTGCGGCAACATAAGTTGTGCGAGGAAATCACGGCTTACGATGTCGATCGCAAGGCACTCATCAAGGCTTTTGATCTCAAGCTGATAGACAATTCCGCCGTATCACCGTGCGAAGCCGTACGCCAGGCCGACGTTGTCGTTCTGGCTGTGCCTGTAGGAGCGACGGAAGAGATTTGTTGTTCAATGCGAGATTGCCTCCCGGAACAGGCCGTTCTCACGGATGTGGGCAGCGTCAAAGAGGATGTGGTCAAGGCGGTTGAGCGCGGCCTGGGCTTTTTGCCCAGCGGCTTTGTGCCCGGTCATCCAATTGCGGGTAAGGAACTCTCTGGCATAGAGGCCGCCAGCGAGGATCTTTTCTTCGGGCGTAGAGTGATACTTACCCCTACTTCTGAAACCTCTCCGGAGTCCCTGGCCTTGATAAGGCAAATGTGGGAGGGCGTAGGCGCGGTTGTGGAAGAAATGGCGATTGAGTATCACGATGAGGTCCTGGCCGCGACCAGTCATCTCCCGCATCTATTGGCTTTCGCTTTGGTTGAAAGTTTGGCGAAGATGGGGGGCAGTGAAGATATCTTTCGTTATGCAGCGGGTGGATTCCGCGATTTCACCCGGATTGCGTCCAGTGATCCAACAATGTGGCGTGATATCTGTTTAAGCAATCGGAATGCCATTCTTGAAGTATTGAATCGTTTCGAAGACGATTTGCACCAACTTTCTCAGGCCATTGCCAAGGGGGACGCGGCTCTTTTGTTGGATACCTTCCGGCATGCCAAGCAGACCCGCGATTATTTTTGCCACTAAGGGGGTTCGGGTTGATTCTAGTGCGATTGGATCGTGAGAAAAGTCTGCTTCGAATCGCAGGCTGTGGGCGGGGCAATGGGTTGCGAAGGTTTGATAATGCGAGGTTCGGTTCAGGTATGTCCCGCTTCATGAATCGATTGGGAGTTTCCCGGACGTTCTCGGAAGCCATGAATCGTTCTTTTAACCAGATGGCCTGTCGAGCCATGGAATCGGTTGTAACAAAGATATGAGTCTGGATTATAGAGTCACCGGCGGCGGCCCGCTCAGGGGCAGCCTGCGAGTCCCTGGGGACAAGTCAATTTCTCATCGTTCGATCATGTTCGGTGCGCTCGCCGAGGGTGAGATCGAAGTCAATGGATTCTTGGAAGGAACGGATTGCCTCGCTACTTTGTCGGCTTTTCGCCAGCTCGGCGTGCGCATAGATACCCTGGCAGCCGGGCATGTGCGTATCCATGGTGTCGGCTTGCACGGCCTTCAGGCTGCACGGCAGCCTTTGGATCTTGGGAATTCTGGTACGGCCATGCGATTAATGACCGGCATCCTCGCGGGCCAGCCTTTCGACTCGGTTTTGATTGGTGATGAATCGCTTTCCAGGCGTCCAATGCGGCGTGTTACCGAACCCCTCAAACGCATGGGTGCTAGTATTGAGACCACGGAAGCGGGGACCCCGCCCATTCATATTTATGGCGGCCGGGAGCTTGTCGGCATTGAATATATGATGCCTGTGGCCAGCGCCCAGGTTAAGTCGGCTGTGCTGCTCGCCGGCCTTTATGCGCACGGAAAAACTTGTGTCACCGAGCCGGCGCCAACGCGCGATCATACAGAGCGCATGCTGATGGGTATGGGATATGGGCTCGAACGCCAGGAGCATGTCGTCTGTTTGCACGGAGGCGGTCATTTGTGTGGTGGCCGCATCAATGTGCCGGCCGATATTTCTTCAGCAGCCTTCTTCATGGTGGGCGCCAGCGTAACTCCTGGTTCCGATCTTCTCTTGGAACATGTAGGCATGAATCCAACCCGCATCGGCGTGATTGAAATCTTGCGTCTAATGGGAGCGAACATCGAATTGCTTAATGAAAGAGAAGAAAGCGCAGAGCCGGTTGCGGATATAAGAGTACGTCATGCCGCTTTGCAGGGAATCGATATACCCGAAGCACTCGTGCCCCTTGCTATTGATGAGTTTCCAGTGTTGTTTGTCGCGGCCGCCTGCGCCCAAGGCGTGACGCGTCTTTCAGGAGCTGCTGAGCTGCGCGTCAAAGAAAGTGATCGTATTCAGGTCATGGCGGATGGGCTTCAAGCCCTGGGGATAAGAACAGAAGTCATGCCGGATGGTCTTGTGATCGAAGGGCGTGGATATTTTGATGGCGGAGAAGTCGAAACCCATGGCGATCATCGTGTGGCCATGGCCTTTGTAATCGCGGGGCTAGTGGCGCGGGGTGAAATCATTATTCATGATTGCGCAAACGTGGAAACCTCATTCCCATCTTTCCTCGCATCAGCCCAGCATGCCGGCATCGACGTCGAGGCATGGACATGAGTACTATGCCGCCAGTGATCACTATCGATGGACCGAGCGGGTCGGGGAAAGGAACGATTAGTCGGATGTTGGCACGGCGGCTCAGTTGGAATTGGTTGGATAGTGGCGCGCTCTACCGTTTGTTGGCCCTGTCGGCGCGTCAAGCGGGAATTTCCCTGAATGACGAAAGCGCGTTGGAGCGATTGGCCGGAGAAATGCACATAGAATTTTCACTGGAAGGTGAAGAAACGCGCGTATTGCTGAATGGCGAGGATGTCAGTATGGCGATACGCAGCGAAGCCTGTGCGTCGGACGCTTCTCGGGTGGCGGCCTTGCCCGCAGTGCGAAAGGCGTTGCTCCACCTCCAACGGGCATTCAGAACTGAGCCGGGTCTGGTCGCCGATGGCCGCGATATGGGAACTGTAGTGTTTCCTGATGCCGGGATAAAAATCTTTCTTACCGCGAGTGCCCACGCCCGCGCCGAAAGAAGGTGGAAGCAATTGAAAGTACAGGGTATCAATGCTAGCATTGATGCAATAACGGATGAGCTAAAAGCACGTGACTTGAGGGATGAACAGCGGAAAATGTCTCCCTTGAGACCCGCGAGTGATGCCGTGGTCGTCGATTCCACCGATAAGAGCATCCCTGAGGTATTGAGCTGTGTTCTTGATTTGGTGGAAAAACGCGGTATTCATGTCGTATGAATGGCGATGCCGTGAATTTTCAGGTCTGGGATCTGATGAATTTATGGCGGCATCTTTTTTAATCTAACCTGTCGTACATTGCACGACAGACTTTGCGAGTAACTTATTTCATGAGTGAGAGTTTTGCACAACTTCTAGAAGAAAGCATGGCCCATACCGAAATGAAGCCTGGGGCTATCTTGAACGCCACTGTGCTTGATATCACGCCGGACGTCGTCGTGGTCAATGCCGGCCTGAAATCCGAAGGGGTCATTCCCACGGAGGAGTTTTACAACGATCGTGGAGAACTGGAAGTCCAGGTGGGTGATGTCATAGAGGTCGCTTTGGATGCGGTCGAAGACGGTTTCGGCGAAACGCGGCTCTCACGCGAGAAAGCAAAACGCGCCAAGGCCTGGCAGGTATTGGAAGAAGCGTTCGAGAACGAGGAAGTAGTGACTGGAAAGATTACCGGCAAAGTGAAAGGCGGCTTTACCGTGGATGTTAATGATATCCGCGCTTTCCTGCCCGGATCCCTGGTCGATGTGAGGCCGGTTCGCGATACGGCTTATCTGGAAGGCAAGGATTTGGAATTCAAGGTTATCAAGCTTGATCGGCGCCGTAATAATGTAGTGGTATCGCGTCGTGCCGTCGTGGAATCGGAATACAGCGCCGAACGTGATGCCCTGCTGGAAAGCCTGCAGGAAGGACAAGTCATCAAGGGTGTGGTCAAGAACCTCACTGATTATGGCGCGTTCCTGGATCTGGGAGGTATAGATGGCTTGCTGCATATCACCGATATGGCCTGGCGGCGGGTCAAGCATCCTTCGGAAGTGGTGAATATCGGTGACGAGATAGAAGTCAAGGTATTGAAATTTGATCGCGAGAGAAATCGGGTATCCCTGGGGCTCAAGCAGCTTGGCGAGGATCCATGGAGTGATATCGGTCGCCGATATCCAGCAGGCACGCGTTTGTTTGGAAAGGTGACCAACATTACCGATTATGGCTGCTTCGTTGAAATAGAGGATGGTGTTGAAGGCTTGGTGCATGTTTCGGAATTCAACTGGACCAACAAGAACGTCAATCCCGCCAAGGCAGTGGCTATTGGTGATGAAAAGGAAGTGATGATCCTCGATATAGATGAAGAGCGCCGCCGCATTTCCTTGGGCATGAAGCAGTGCCAGCCCAATCCATGGGAAGAATTTGCTCAGAATTACAACAAAAACGATCGTGTAACGGGCACTATCAAGTCCATTACTGATTTCGGTATTTTTGTGGGTCTCGAAGGCGGCATAGACGGTTTGGTGCATTTGTCAGATATTTCATGGCATGTTCCGGGAGAAGAGGCCGTTCGTTCCTACAAGAAAGGGGACGAAATCGAAGCCGTCGTTCTCGCAGTGGATCCCGAACGGGAGAGAATTTCTCTAGGAATCAAGCAGCTCGACAAAGATCCTTTCTCCAATTTCGTGGCTGAACATCCCAAGGGTTCAATACTCAAGGGAACGGTTAAGGAAGTTGACGCCAAAGCCGCGATTATTGACCTTGGCGATGACATCACGGGTATCCTGCGCGCATCGGATATTTCTAGAGAGAGAATTGAAGATGCCCGGAGTGTACTGAATGTTGGCGATGAAATCGAAGCCAAGTTTATGGGCGTAGACCGCAAGAATAGAACGATCACGCTTTCCATAAAGGCCAAGGAGTTCGCAGAAGAAGCTGAAGTTCTGCAGGACTATAGCAGTACTGGATCAGCGACAACGTCTTTGGGCGAATTGCTGAGGGAAAAAATGGGCGAAAACAAGTCCTGAAATGAATGGAGCGCTGCTTAAACGAGCGAGGTGAATGTAGCGTAAAGCATGTAGAGCTGGGTAGACATTGAGCAGATAAGCAGCTGTTCGAGTACCCGCCTTTTACGATACGCTGTTGCCGCTGTTTATTCAGTGATTTCTAACTAAATCAGGGGTGATTCATCCTGGCCGCTAGTGAGAGGCCAGGATGATCAAAAATCAGGATGGATCATGACAAAGTCCGAGTTAATAGATGCTTTGGCGCAGCGATCTGAGCACCAGCTACCCGCTAGAGATGTCGATCTGGCCGTGCGTGTGTTGCTCGAACAAATGAGTAAGGCGTTGGCATCAGGTGAACGAATCGAAATTCGTGGTTTTGGCAGTTTTTCCCTTCATTATCGAGCGCCAAGAATGGGGAGAAACCCAAAAACTGGCGAATCCGTTTCCCTCCCAGGCAAATCCATTCCGCATTTCAAGCCCGGGAAAGAATTGCGCGAGCGCATAGAAAAATCAAAAATCGCCGGTTGATTTTTTTCAGCCTTTTAATTCGATCTCTTAGCGGGACGTAAAGGCCATTGAGAGCTTGAATTTGTTCCCGCCAGGAATCCGTCATTCTTCTTAAATGACCTCAAAAATCAGCCAGATATATCGCGCCTCGCTGATTGGTGTATTACTTCATCGGGGCACGATTGTAGTGTGAATCCTATAGGTATGGGGCATCTGGCGTGATTGCAATTCTTCAAGGTACCTCATTGAACCATTCGAGTTAGAGCCGGATAACTACAAGCTTGTACACTTTGCGCGCTGATTTCGATCGATTGGAAAACATTATGGATTGCTTAATCAAGTGGGTGATCGGGTGAAAGAAAGCACACGGTGGCTGTTGCCAGAAGGGATAGAAGAAAGTTTGCCGCCTGAGGCGGCTCGCATTGAAACACTTCGTCGGACATTACTCGATTTGTACCGCAGTTGGGGCTATGAGCTCGTTATCCCTCCTCTGATTGAATACCTAGACTCGCTGCTGATAGGAGTGGGCAACGAGCTCGATTTACAGACATTCAAGATCACGGATCAACTGAATGGACGCTTGATGGGGGTCAGAGCGGACATCACGCCGCAAGTCGCGCGTATCGATGCGCATCGACTAAAGCGCGAAGCACCCACGCGTTTGTGTTATCTCGCACGTGTTTTACGTACTCGCCCGCAAGGCCCCGGCGGTACTCGAAGTCCTCTGCAAGTCGGTGCTGAACTTTATGGGCACAGCGGCGTCGATAGTGACATCGAGGTCATTCGTTTGATGCTCGCGACTCTTGAAAGTTGTGACATCAAAAATGTTCATCTGGATCTTGGGCATCAGGCGATTTTCCAGCAATTGAGCGCTATAAGCGGGCTAATTACTGAAGGTGAAAACGCTTTGTTCGACATGCTGCAGAGAAAGGCGATCCCGGAAATCGAGCAGTTCATAGATAAGTTGGGATTGCCTGAAGAACAGAGCCGATGGTTCCTGGCATTGCCTGAACTTAATGGTGACGTGGACATTTTGGAGCAGGCGCGTGCCATGTTTGCGAATGCTGGAGAAGCGGTTTTGCAAGCGATAGATTATCTGGCAACGGTGGGCGAGTCGATTCGAAGCTGTTGCCCGGCAGTCGAGGTACGCTTCGATCTGGCTGAATTACGCGGATACGAATACCACACCGGTATTGTTTATGCCGCGTACGTTCCCGGCCGAGGGGCAGAAATTGCCAGAGGTGGGCGCTATGATGGCATAGGCGCTGCTTTTGGACGCGCCAGCCCGGCGACGGGTTTTAGCACAGATTTGGAATCTTTGGTGCGCCTTTCCGGAAAGACGGCCGAAGTGCAGCCGCCTGCAATCTTTGCCCCAGCAAGAAATGACCCTGCATTGGAGGAAATCATCTCCCGCTTACGATCCCAAGGACGTATCGTTATTCGAGAATTGCATGGGCAGAGCGCAGACCCTCGCCGACTGGGTTGTGGGGAGATATTGAGCTGCATCCAAGGTCGCTGGATTGTGGAGAAATTGGAATCATGAGCCGATTTGTAGTTGTTTTGGGAAGCCAGTGGGGCGATGAGGGTAAAGGCAAGATCGTCGATTTGCTCACTGAGCAGGTGGCTGCGGTAGTGCGTTTTCAAGGAGGGCACAACGCTGGACATACCTTGGTGATCGGAGATGAAAAAACGGTGCTACACCTCATCCCCTCTGGCATATTGCGGGAGGATGTGGAGTGTTTGATAGGTAACGGCGTGGTGTTGTCACCTGAAGCCTTGTTGGAAGAAATGAAAATGCTGGAAACCCAGGGTGTTCCCGTTACTGAACGCTTGCGGATTTCCGATGCTGCCCAATTGATTCTTCCTTGTCATGTTTCTCTGGATCTTGCCCGCGAGCAGGCCCGAGGAAAATCGGCCATAGGCACGACTGGGCGTGGAATAGGGCCAGCCTATGAAGACAAAGTGGCACGCAGAGGATTGCGCGTTTGTGATTTGTTTCATCGCGAGCGATTTGCCGCCAAGCTGGGTGAGGTGTTGGACTATCACAATTTTGTTTTGAAAAATTATTTTCGATCCGAGCCTCTCGACTTTCAGCGTATTTTGGATGAATCGATGGCTCAGGCGGAAATCATTGCTCCGCTCGTAGCGGATGTACCCACCCGTTTGGCCGAACTGCGGGCCAAAAGCCAAAATGTTTTGTTCGAAGGCGCCCAAGGCGCCTTGTTGGATATTGATCATGGTACCTATCCTTTTGTGACGTCATCGAATACGACAGCCGGTGGTGCTTGTACCGGCAGCGGAGTAGGGCCGCTAGACCTCGATTACGTGTTGGGGATTACCAAGGCCTATACGACCCGCGTGGGTGCCGGGCCGTTCCCCACCGAGTTGGTGGACGAAATGGGAGAACACTTGGCCCGCCGCGGACATGAATTCGGCTCCACCACTGGCCGGGCGCGCCGCTGTGGTTGGTTCGATGCTGTGGCCTTGAGGCGGGCGATTCAGATCAACAGCATCACTGGTTTGTGCGTAACCAAGCTCGATGTGCTCGATGGCCTGGAAATTTTACGAATCTGCGTCGGTTACACGGTGGACGGCAAGCGCTATGACCTTCCACCCGGCGCTGCAGAGGCGCTGGCTCAATGTGAGCCGATTTATGAAGAAATGCCGGGTTGGAGAAGTTCGACGGTGGGGATTACAGAATATGATGCCTTGCCTGCCGAGGCGAAGGCTTATTTGAGTCGCATCGAAGAACTGGTGCGTACGCCGATCGACCTCATCTCCACGGGGCCGGAACGCCACCAGAACATCGTCATTCGCCATCCTCTGGTTGTCTGACTCCGGCCTCGCGAAACGTAAGGTTGTAGCGATAGGGGCCGGTAAGCGGATGACTGCCGGCCGGTAATGGCGCGACTCCATGAAAGGCCAGACGGGAAGGGCCGCCCCATACAACCACATCGCCATGCCGCAAGCGGATACGTCGATAGCGATCTGATCGCTTCAAGCCTCCAAACAGAAAAGTTGCTTCTAAACCCAGGGATATTGATACGATGGGCGCGTTCAGATTACGCTCGTCCCGATCCTGATGAAGTCCCATGCGGGCGCCTACCGCATAACGATTGATGAGGCAGGCATCGGGAATGAAATCATCATAGCCTCCCACAGCAGCGGCTTCTTGCGCAAGTTCCAGCCAGTGTTTGGGCATCGCCGGCCAGGGCAACCCGCTTATGGGGTCAATAGGGCTATAGCGATAACCCGAGCTATCCGATACCCATCCGAAATGGCCACAGTTGGACATGCCCACAGACATTTTCCTGCCTCCCGGAGTCACCATCTGTCTTGTGGGTGACTGCCTGAAAATTTCTTCGATCTCCAGCAACAGCAGATTGCCGACGGCCTGGGTGGCGAATCCTGGCAGTACCCGGGCACCCGCAGTGAGCTCAATCGGCGGAGTATTCACAGTATCAAACAGATCGGGGTGTTCATTGCTTCCCATGTTTTCCAGTCCCCATCTCCAGCACTCCGACGGAATGCCGGTAAATTACGCTATCATCATGATCTCATGTCAATCCTCTCACGGAGGCCATTATGTCCAACGAAGGCTATCACGAACCCATTGATGAACTGACAGAGGAAACCCGCGATATGCACCGTGCGATCACCTCGCTCATGGAGGAGTTGGAGGCGGTGGACTGGTACAATCAGCGGGTCGATGCTTGCCGCGACCCTGAATTGCGTGCGATTCTCGCCCATAATCGGGATGAGGAGAAAGAACATGCTGCCATGGTGATGGAATGGATCAGGCGCAAGGATCCTCTTTTTGACAAGGAACTCAGGGACTATTTGTTCACGGACAAACCCATCGCCCATGAATGACGAGAACCCGATTCACTGAAAATCATTCCACACTGATATCGGCGCCGCCGCGTTCTTCACAGAGTTGGGTGCGGCGGCACGCCCAGCAGGCGCTGGCCGATCTGATATTCGGCGTTCCAATCTACGAGTTTTGGATGATCAGGCATGCACCAGCCGGAGAAATTCGGCTCGCGTGTCGGTGTTGTCTCGAAACGCGCCGAGCATGACGGAGGTGGTCATGTTGGAGTTTTGCTTTTCCACCCCACGCATCATCATGCATAAATGCCGCGCCTCGATCACCACACCCACGCCCCTCGCATCGGTGACCGCCATAACGGCTTCGGCAATCTGCCGAGTGAGCGCCTCCTGGATCTGCAGCCGGCGGGCATACATGTCCACGATGCGCGCGATCTTGGAAAGGCCGATGACCTTGCCATTGGGAATATACGCGACGTGGGCATGGCCGATGAAGGGCAGAATATGATGCTCGCAGAGTGAGTAGAGCTCGACGTTGCGTACCAGCACCATTTCGTCCGTGTCCGATTGAAACAAGGCGCCGTTGACTACCTCTTCAAGCGTCTGATGGTAGCCGCGGGTGAGATATTCGAAGGCTTTGGCGGCGCGTAGCGGCGTGTCGGCAAGCCCTTCTCTATCAACGGTTTCCCCGGTGCTGCGGATGATTTCACGGTAATAATCGGCAAGAGTTTCAGTGTTCATGAGATTCCTGTTTCAGGGTGTCGAGAATGAGTTGCCGCACCGGCAGCGTGGCCTTCAGCCGCGCCAATAGCAGGTAAAGCCCACTGATCTTGCGGTGCAGGTAAAGGACGTCCGCGGGCGGCATGCGGTGGAATTTGTCGTGTACGCGCAGTTGTATCAGGGCGTCACGTATGCGTTCCGGAAGATCGGAGCCGAAAAAGGCAAAGGTTTTATGTGTGCGTGCCGGCTCGGCGGCTAGGCGGAGCAAATTCACAAAGGCATTTCGGTAATGGATCGCATCGTCTTCAGTGAGATAGCCGACATCTATGGCCGACTGAGCAAGATCGACATCGGTTCCTTCGATGGCGGCGAGCAGCAGGGCGCGCAGCGCGGCGCGACGATCGGGCGCATATAAGCGAGTGGCGCCAAAATCGAGCAATTGCAATGTGCCTCGACTTGGGTTGAAACGGTAGTTGGCGAAGTTGGGGTCGGATTGCACCACCCCCCAGACGAATACCTCACGCAAGGACAGTTCGAACAAAGCGGCCGCCATGCGGTTGCGCTCCATTTCGTCTCGCTTCTCGATGTCTTCTATGGGATCGCCTTCTAGAAAGCGCATACATAGCACCTCTGAGGTGGTGCGATCCAGAAGCGGCAGCGGAAGCTCGAAGCGGGGGTCGTCGCCCAGCCGCTCGGCATAGAGAAGTATGTGTTCGGCTTCAAGCTGATAATCTGCTTCCTCGTGAAGCTGACGTTTGGCTTCTTCCAATAGCGGCTTGAGATCGAAGTTCTCCGGCAACGCCCGCGTCAGACGCAGCAGAGTCGCCATGTTGTCTACGTCGCTGTCAATACTGCGGCGTACGCCAGGATATTGAACCTTGACCGCAATTCGGCGGCCGTCCTTGAGCGTAGCGTCATGGACCTGGCCGATGGAGGCGGCTGCCAGCGGGGTGAAGATGAAACGATCGAAGTCTTGCTCCCATTCCTTGCCCCACGCGGCTTCCAGCACCTTGGCGACCTGCCCAAGCGGCATGTAGTGCGCTTTGTCGCGCAGGCGCGCCAGCGCCGCGCTCAGCTCTGGAGGTAATACAGTGCCTTCGTCCATGGATAAAAGCTGACCGAGTTTCATCGCCGCCCCGCGCATTTCGGAGAGGCGATCGCCTAAACGGCGCACATTGTCAGGTGTAAGGAGAAGTTGGTCGAGGCGTGGTTTCTCACCTTGGGCGAGCCGGCGCGTGCCTTCGCTGACCATTCCGGTAGCGAGCCCTCCGGCCAGGCGCCCCATTTTGGCAAGGCGTGCCAAACGCGAACTGGGCATGCGGTGTTCTTTGGACATGGAGTGCAACCTGTGCGGGCAAATATGAAAGGTTTTTGAGGTTTCAATGATAGCGCGTCAGCGGGCGGCGTGTGGGATCACCGGCATCTTCGTGAATGATTGCAGTCGGTCGGGCTCATAGCCCATAGAATTGTAATGCCGTTTGCGTGGTTTCCTCGGCCACGATCTCGATCGGGCGGTTGAGTGCTTTGGCTATCCTTTTCATAATATGGGGCAAATACATGGGTTCATTGCGGCGCGAACGTGGCTTGGGTAAAAGGTCGCGAGGCAGCAGGTAGGGGGCATCGGTTTCAATCATCAGGCGATCAGGCGGAATCAGGTGAATGATGTCCTGTAAATGTCTGCCGCGTCGTTCGTCACAAATCCAGCCGGTGATGCCGATATGCAGATCAAGATCGAGGCAGGCGCGCAACTCGGCCTCGGTGCCGGTAAAGCAGTGCAGGACAGCCCGGCTCAGGCGATCTCGGTAATGGCGCAGGATGGCGATGAAGTTATCGTGCGCCTCGCGTTCATGCAAGAAAACGGGCAATTGCAGTTCTGCTGCGAGTTCCAGTTGTTCCTCGAAGGCGCGCTCCTGTGCTGCCTGGGGCGAGTAATTGCGGTTGAAATCCAGGCCGGTCTCGCCGATGGCCTTGACCTTGGCATGCTCGCGCGCCAGCCATCGCAGTTGAGCACCAGACGAGTCGCTCCAGGTGACGGCTCGATGTGGATGCACGCCCGCAGTGGCATACAAGTATTGGGGATAGCGTTCGGCCAGGGCGATTGAACACTCGCTGTCTTCAATGTCCGAGCCGGTACACATAAGACGGGTGACGCCGGCTTCGATAGCGCGGCGAAGGACGTCACTCTCATCCGCCCTAAAGGACTCATGCGCGAAATTGAAACAGATGTCGACAAGTTCCATAGACTGACCTCGGAAAATGGAGTGCTGTTGGATAGACTGCGCTGAAGTTCTCAAACCGCTGATGAATTCGCATACTGCAATCCATCTCTCATCAGCGTTCATCAAGGCACGGCTCGAACCTTAGGCCGCCTCGTTTCCACCTTGCAAGCAGCGGGTTCGGTGGATGAATGCGGGTCGTGTATCATCACTCAATATTGTATCCGATCAGCAGGGCAGTCCCTATGAAAGAAGCATCGCCTCGCGCCATTTATTTAAAGGATTATCGTCCGCCAGATTTCATGATCGAACGCACCGAGTTACGCTTTCACCTCGATGATGAGGCGACCTTGGTTGAAAGCCGCCTGCAGGTAAAGCGCAATCTAGCCGCTGGGTCGCCGGATGCTACGCTGGTACTGAACGGAGAGGATCTTGAGCTTGTGGCGGTAAGGCTGGATGGGCGTGAGCTTCCGCCGCCCGAATGGCGCCGCGACGAGCAGGCACTGAGCATAGCGCGGGTGCCGGATGTTTTTACGCTAGAAATCGTCACGCGCATCAAGCCACAGGAAAACACTCGCCTTGAAGGGCTTTACCAATCGGCAGGTAATTTTTGCACCCAGTGTGAGGCCGAGGGTTTCCGCCGCATTACTTACTATCTTGATCGCCCGGATGTCATGAGTGTGTTCACTACCACCTTGATCGCCGATGCCGAGCGTTATCCCGTGCTCCTCTCCAATGGCAATGTGATTGAGCGGCGCACGCTGGAAGGTGGTCTTCACTGCGTCACCTGGCATGACCCTTTCCCCAAGCCAAGTTACTTGTTTGCCCTGGTGGCGGGGAAGTTGACCTGCCTGGAAGACAGCTATACCACGATGTCGGGGCGTGAGGTGACACTACAAATCTATGTTGAAGCGCACAATGCCGACAAATGCGAGCATGCGATGGCATCGCTCAAGAAGGCTATGCGCTGGGACGAGCACCGCTTTGGCCTGGAATATGATCTCGATACCTACATGATCGTCGCTGTGGACGATTTCAACATGGGCGCAATGGAGAACAAGGGGTTGAACATCTTTAATTCCAAACTTCTGCTGGCCCGTCCACAGACCGCTACTGATGGCGATTACGAACGCATCGAGAGCGTCGTCGCGCATGAGTATTTCCATAACTGGACAGGCAACCGCGTCACTTGCCGTGATTGGTTTCAGCTTTCCTTGAAAGAAGGCCTGACTGTATTCCGCGATCAGAGTTTCACCGCTGAAGAAACGTTGGGAGTAGTCAAGCGCATAGACGACGTGCGTCTTTTGCGCAGTTTGCAGTTTCCGGAAGATGCGGGGCCTATGGCGCATCCTGTTCGTCCTTCTTCATACATCGAGATCAACAATTTTTATACTCACACGGTGTATGAAAAGGGCGCCGAAGTGGTGCGCATGTATGAAACCCTGCTCGGGCGCGAGGGGTTCCGCCGCGGCATGGATCTGTATTTTCAGCGCCACGACGGTCAGGCGGTCAGCACTGAGGATTTTCTTGCTGCCATGGCCGATGCCACTGGCGAGGATTTGAGCCAGTTTCAGCGTTGGTACGAGCAAGCCGGCACTCCCCGTGTTCAGGTCGAGGACCAATGGGATCAAGCATCCGGGCGCTACACTTTGATCCTGCGGCAAAGTTGTCCTCCGACGCCGGATCAGCCAGAAAAGCCCCCTTTCTTGATTCCTTTTGCCGTAGGTTTGATTGATGCTGAAGGTCATGATTTGCCTTTGCCCGGGGCGGCTGATAGCGAGGCGGCCGATTTCACGCGCGTGCTGCGCCTCACTGAGTCCGAGCAACGTTTCACCTTCGAAAATCTGCCTGGCAAGCCTCTGCCATCCCTGAATAGAGGCTTTTCCGCCCCGGTCATCGTCCAGTTTTCCTACAGCGATGCCGACCTCGCCTTCCTTGCGGCGCACGATAGCGATCCTTTCAATCGCTGGGACGCCGGCCAGCAATTGGGCGCGCGCGTTTTGCTGCGGCTGATCGATGACCAACGTGCGGGTGCGGCGCGCGTGCTTCCTGAAATCTATAGTCAAGCGATTGCCGCCGTGCTTGAAGCCGAGTCTCTGGAGTCGGCCGTGAAGGCGGAAATATTGACTCTGCCCGAAGAAAACTGGCTGGCCGAACAAATGGAAGTAATCGATCCCGTGGCGATCCATGAGGCTCGGGAATATATCAGGCGTTCGCTCGCTGCCCGTCTGGAGAGGCAATGGCTTAACGCCTATCACGCCAACGAAGTGCCCGGCGCGTATCGTTTCGAACCCCGTGATGCTGGACGCCGGTGCCTTCGCAACCTGGCGCTCTCTTATCTGATTACTCTGGACAAGGGTGAAATTTGTCGTTTGGCCTTGGAGCAGTTCGAGAAGGCCGACAACATGACAGACAGCCTAGGCGCTTTGGCGGCGCTGATGCACGCCTCCGGCGAGGAAAAAACGCAGGCACTCAATAGGTTCTATCTACAATGGAGGCATGATCCGCTGGTGCTTGATAAGTGGTTTGCGCTGCAGGCGATGGCACCGGGCGAGGATGCGCTGGAACGGGTGCGCTCGCTGATGCGGTTGCCCGAGTTTTCCTTGCGCAATCCAAACCGCGTACGCGCTCTTATTGGTGCCTTTGTACAAGGCAATGCGGCGGCTTTTCATGCCGTTGACGGCGCAGGCTATCGTTTTTTGGGCGAACAGCTGAGTACCCTGGATGCCATCAATCCGCAAATTGCCGCGCGGCTCGCGACTGCTTTTACCCGCTGGCGTCGTTTCGACGAGGTTCGCCAGGCACATATGAAAACCGAATTGGATGTCTTGATGGCGCAAAAACTTTCACCCGATCTGTATGAGATCGTCAGCAAAAGCTTGAAAGATGAGTCTGCATGAAACAATCGGACTCGTCGTACAGGAGTTATCCCAATGAATACCAAAGCTCAATCCGTGCGTTTCGATTCCGATCTGATCCGCCGCTACGACCGCGCCGGGCCGCGTTACACTTCATATCCGACGGCGGTTCAATTCCATGAGGGTTTCGGTGCGCAGGATTACCGCGCCGCTGCCGAACGCAGCAATGCAAGTGGCCGGCCCCTGTCTTTGTATTTTCACCTGCCATTTTGCAACACGGTGTGTTATTACTGCGCCTGCAACAAGATAGTGACCAAGGATCGATCACGCACTGTCCCCTATTTGCAGCGCCTGCATCGTGAAATCGCCATGCAGGCCGAATTGCTGGGGAGGGGGCGCAAAGTCGAACAATTGCACTGGGGCGGCGGCACACCCACGTTTTTGGCCCACGCCGAGATGGGTAAGTTGATGGAGGTCACCGACCGGCATTTCCAGCGCATCGATGCAGGCGAATATTCGATTGAGATCGACCCTCGCGAGGTGGGACAAGACACCATCGCTTTTTTGGGGTCGCTAGGCTTCAACCGCCTTAGTCTCGGGGTGCAGGATTTCGATCCGCGTGTGCAAAAGGCGGTCAATCGCATACAGGGAGAAGCCGAAACCCTGGCTGTGATCGAAGCCGCGCGCGCTACGGGGTTTCGTTCGGTCAGCGTGGATCTCATCTATGGACTACCGCACCAGAACGTGGGCAGTTTTGCCGCGACGGTGGACAAAATCCTTGCGGCCGCACCGGATCGCCTTTCGGTCTTCAACTATGCGCATTTGCCAGAGAGATTCAAGCCACAACGACGCATCGCTGTGGCCGACCTGCCCAGCCCGGAGGAAAAGCTTGCCATTCTCGAAGACACCATTGAGCGGCTGACCGCCGCAGGTTATGTGTATATCGGCATGGATCATTTCGCCCGTCCCGATGACGAGCTTGCCGTCGCTCAGCGCGAGGGCACCCTTTATCGCAATTTTCAGGGTTACTCCACCCATGCCGAATGTGATTTGCTGGCCATGGGTGTGACTTCGATTGGCATGCTGGCCGATACCTATAGCCAAAACATGCGCACTGAGCAAGAATACTTTGATCGCATCGATGCAGGCCGTCTGCCCGTTTACCGAGGAGTGCGTCTGACAGACGATGATCGCTTGCGCCGTACCATTATCACGCGTCTGATATGCAATTTTCGGCTCGAATTCGCCCCGATCGAAGCCGATTATGGAATCGTATTCTCCGAATATTTCGCGCCCGAACTCGGGGCGTTGGCAAGCATGGAGAACGATGGTCTATTGCTTCGGAGCCCGCAGGGCATCGAAATTACGTCGGCCGGTCGCCTGCTGATTCGTAATATTTGCATGGTGTTCGACCACTATCTGCCGGCGGTCACCCAAGGATATTCCAGAGTCATTTAGGTTTGCTAGGCAAAAGGATATTCTGGCTATTTTTCTAATGGGAGCGAATCGTTGGCATGGCAAGGCGCCGCTTCATTCATCGATCAAAGCGTTCTTGTTGCATGATGCTCTGATGTTGTGCCTGGTGCCTCGACAGGCCCCATGGTGCTCGCTTTTTCGTGGCCTTCCCTTTGACTCGATTCTGGAGTAGAGGCCATAAGGGTTTCTATTACTGTCTTTAATTCCTCCAACGCGCCCTTATCCCCTTGTGCTTGGATGATGGCAGCCTTGATTTGAGCCATAGAAAGGAGCGGGCTGTGATCGAATTGTCGTGAGAATGCGTTGATCACCTGCTGTACCAGAAGCGACATGCGTTGCTTGTCGCCGTGTGACTCGGACATGATGAGTGCGATGTTGGATTCAATATCATGCAATGGGCGTTGTTCACGGCGTACATAGAGCGTTTCCAAGGTCTGCACCAAGTTGCGCAGCGTTTCTTTTGGGTAGTCATTGAGTTCGAGGTACTGGTATAGAGTTCTGTTCAGCTGGAAAGGCAGGTCTTCAAATCGCGTGATAAAGACATCGATCAATTCTTCCAGGGCCGAGGCGATATTCTTTTGCTCGCTTTTTGCGGTGGTTTCCAGCGCTTTCGCCGCGTGGGTCAATAAGCTAGCCACTTGTGCCGCATCCAGCTTCGTGAGGTCGATTTGGGCATTGGATGGTTGCAGCGCATGTGGTGTGTTTTTCGTAGAAATGGCGCCATTTACGGCTTTAGAAAGTCCGCCGGCGTCATGAATCCCGGTTTGACTCTGGACTAAGCGATCGAGTTGCTTAGCTATTTCGTAGAAACATAAACTGGCCGGTGCGTCGTGGCGAAGGTAGATCACCGGCCGTTGCAGGCGGACGGCTGAAGCTACCGTGGCATCATTTAATACATAGCCAAGCGCCTCGACCTTCAGGTGCAAGTATTTCTCTACAGCCGCTTGAAATCGACGAAATAGGGCGCGAAATTCCTGAATATTAGCCGCTTGGTTAACCACCACGCGCACGGGTACCTTGATTTCAGATCTCAACATAACGCGCAACAAGGCAAAACTGTTGGTAAGCGAGGTCGGTTCCGGGGTGATGACGACAACGATCATCGCCGCGGCTTTGAGGAAAAAGAGCACGTCCCGTCCAACACCTGCGGCGGTGTCGATTAGTAAATAGTCGTGAGTATATTCAAGCGTGGCGAGGGCATCGCTCAGCCGCTTTCGACGAACTTCATCCAGAGTCTCCCCGTCGACAATTCCAGATGCCGCCGGTATGACGGAAAAGCCGCCGGGTGCCTTGAGCAGAATATTTTCTACTTGGTGTTGGCCATTGAACACATGCTCAAGCGTCAACTCGGGATGCAGGCCAAGCAGTATGTTGGCATTGGCCTGATTGGTGTCGGCATCGAACAGACACACCCGCCGCGGCAGGTTGGAGAGGGCGACGGCAAGATTGACACTGATATTGGTTTTTCCAACCCCGCCTTTGCCACTGGTAACGGCAATGATTGTAGCTTTTTTCCTCATAACCAAAGCCCTATTTGCCGCTTAGGAAAGCTTCGAGATTGTTATGGTAAAGGATTGATGATTGCTGCGCTCTCGGCCGGCATCCACTTCTGGTTCATCTTGACCTTGCAGTCTAGTCGCTGTTTCCGACATGCTTGGAGGCAAGCCGATCATTGCTTCGTTTTTTCCATGACAAGGCCCCTATTTGGATAGTATCGGCGTTTGTTCAGGGCTGTCATTCCGGGTCAATGCAAGCAATTTCCCCGCCTCTTCGGCCGGCAGCGGAGCGCTGAACAGGTTTCCTTGCATGACGCGGCAGTTGCGTTGCAGTAGCCAGTCTCGTTGCGCTTGGGTTTCCACACCTTCGGCTACCAGTTTGAGGTCAAGGCTTTGTCCCATGGCGATGATCGCGTCAATCACGGTCCGTTCTTTGCGTTCGGGGTGGATGTCGAACACGAAGGAGCGATCGATCTTCAGTGTCTTGATGGGCAATTGGTGCAAGTAGCCCAAGGAAGAATAACCGGTGCCGAAATCGTCGATGGCAATATCGATGCCATGATGGGCGAGCGAGCTCAAGCGCTGAGCGACACTGTCGATGTCTTTGACGATCACATTTTCGGTGATCTCTACGGCAAACCGCTCGGGGGGAACCTTTTGTTCTCGCAAAGGATGCAGGATTTGTTCGACGATGTCGGAGTGTTTGAGGTCCAGCGCAGAGAAATTGATAGCCAGATGCGGGGGAGCGATGCCGGCTTCGAGCCATTGATGGATTTGTTTGGCAGCGGCACGAATCAACCAGCGCGTGATTTGGGTAATCAGACCAATTTCTTCGGCCAAGGGAATAAAGGCACCCGGAAGCACGAGTCCAAGTTCTGGATGCCGCCATCTCAATAGGGCTTCCATGCCGATAATCCTTTGATTATACAAGTCGAATTGAGGTTGGTAGTAGATGCAAAATTCATCTTCTGTAAGTGCGCGGCGCAAACGCATTTCAAATTCGAGATGTTCTGAGAAATTGGCATCCATGGACTTGACATAGAAGGCGAAATTTCCTTTGCCATCATGCTTGACGCTATACATGGCGACGTCGGCGTTCTTGATTAGTTCTTCTTCTTCGTCAGCATCGTCTGGATAGACCGAGATGCCAATGCTGGCAGAAATGAGGAGTTCGCGTTCATCTAGAATGAATGGTTGTTCGAGGGCATCTAGGATCTTGCGAGCCACTTGGGCGGCATCTTGAGGGTGTTTGATTTTGCTTAGCAAGACCACGAATTCATCTCCACCAAGCCGGGCAAGCGTATCTTCGGCGCGCAAACACCGCTGCATACTGCGGGCCGCGGCGCGCAGCAATTGATCACCTACTTTGTGGCCGAGGGTGTCATTTACGATCTTGAATCTATCCAGATCAATGAACATGATCGCGGTCTTGTATTCATTGCGATTGGCTTGAGCCAGAGACATTTTGAGTCGATCCTTGAACAAGGCGCGGTTGGGTAGGCCCGTCAATAAGTCATGATATGCCTGGTAATGAATAACTGCCTCTGCACGTTTTTTCTCGGAAACATCACGAGCCACGCCATAAGTACCGAGTCGGTGTCGATCATTTTCTTTCCCGGTGTATAAGCCTGTGGCGTAAAGTTCAATATTTAATATGCGGTGGGAAAAACTTTTTTTAATATTTTCTAGTCCCTTTGTGCATAAGCGCAACTCAAAGTTTCGAGTTGCGCGCTCACCTGTTCGGCGTTCGTTGAAGGCATATTTTGCGTCCTCGCGGTCTTGGTCGCAGACAATGGTGGTGTAGTGCTTGCCTAGCAGTTCCTTGGGCGCATGGCCAAGCAAGTCCTGTACACGTTTATTCACGAAGACGAAATTGCCTTTTTGATCCAGAATATAGATGAAATCCGGTGAGGTATTGACGAGGAAACGATAGAGTTTTTCTGAATGTTCGAGCCGGTTCTTGATCTCTAGGTTGTGCTTGCGCAGTCTTCGATGCGCCAACGTATTTTCTAGTCGTTTGAGCAATTGATTGGGCACATACGGCTTGGTCAGAAAATCATGCGCCCCAAGGCGCATGGCATCCACGGCACTATTGAATGAGCTTTCCCCGCTGATAACGATCACGTCTGTGGGTATTTGCTTGTCGGCCACGAATTGCATGATCTGTCGACCATCGACATGAGGCATCTTCATATCGAGCAGGAGGATATCGAATCGGCCTGTTTGTAATTGTTGTATGGCTTTCCGACTGTCGTCTACTATGCTGACCTCATACCCTTCAAGCGACAGGAGTTCGCGCAGGCTTTCGAGTAGACGCGGGTCATCGTCTACGGCGAGAATTCGGGCTTTTTCATCTGCCATATGGTTTACCGTCTGCCTGCATTGCCGCTCTCCTGGAGACAAGATGCATTGGTATTTTCGTGAATTGCCATCAATATTCAGCTTTTTCAAGCTTCAGCAAGCTGCCTTGGAAAGAGTAACTGAAAGCGGGTTCCAGAAGAAGAACTCTGGCAGGTTATTCGTCCACCAAGAGTATCCACAAGTTGTTTGGTGATTGCCAGGCCAAGGCCGGAATGCCCCTTGCCCTTGGTGCTGGCGACCGGTTTGAATAATTGGGCGAGGATTTGCGGGGGGATCCCCGGGCCAGTGTCGCGGATTTCTATACCCACATAAGCTTGTTTATCACTATAGATCCCATCAGTGCTGCCAACGGTGATGGCTTGTCCTGGATTGAGCGCTTCGGCTGCATTTTTGAGCAAGTTGACCAGGATTTGTTTAATGCTGTTGCGCGGCAGATCCAGTTCAGGGAGGGCGGGATCAAGGTCAAGTTCTATCTGAATGCCTCTGGGTTTCAACAATGTGGGCTGAATGAGCCTGACCACGTCTTTTATCAATCCATTTAAATCGAGAGCACTCGGCTGCGATTCGTCTGCGGCATCTGATAGCGTCCGAAGTATCGCTCCCACGCGGGAAATCTCCTCGCGCATGATGTTTATGTCCCGGTTCAATTCCTGGCTTCCCGAAGACGCATGTTTCTCTAGAATGCTTAGATAGTTTTGAATGATACTCAAGGGGTTTTTTGCTTCATGCGCAATACGTTGAGCCCGCATGAGGAATTCTTCGCTCTGGGCGTGCAATGCCGCATCCTGCTGCTGGGCGCGTTGGCGATGGGCGGCGAGCGCGGCCCCGATTTCACGTACGAATAGCATCAACAGCCTGTGTTTGGCTTCCAGACAGATCGAGTCTTCTTGATCCAAGCCAATCAGCATTGCCCCCTGAATTTCACCCGCGGCCATCAAAGGGGTTGCCAGCAAACCTTCATGTTGAAACAAGGTCAGAATTTCCCTGTCGACTACGGCGAGTGAGGTATCCTCTTTATGATTTTGCTTCCAAGGATAGTATTTATGCACCTCGCCACTGGCCAATGTTTTTCCCACCAAGCTGAAATGATCGGGAAGCCTGAAGGTGAATTCTGACCAGATTGGATCAGGATCACCTGGAGTTAGAATTTTTGCGATTGATATATCGGATTGGAGCAATGCAAACCCGACGGATTTAAGACCAAATAGCAGATCACATGCAAAGCGCGCGGCGCCGCACAACTCGTTTATGTTTTCGGTATCATTCAATTGCCAGCGAACGCTGGAGAGTAGATGCATTTCGCCTAATTTTTTGGCCAGGGGCGAGGACTCGAATGATTTCGGCGTTCCGGTGCCGTTTTCTCTGCCAAAGGCCAGGGCGGTTTGTTCGGCCCTGCGAATGCAAGATTCATATTCTTCTTCCAGAAGACTGGGTAATATCCCCAACAGTCGTTCGGCATCGATCCATTGCTTTGCGTCGGCTTCATGGTTTGCATCGGCCAGATGATTGGCGACGGCCACGATGCGTACAAGGTGATGCGCATTCATCAACGCATCCTCGTGGGCATGGTGAAAATGTACAGCATCGACCAAAGGGCCCGTGCGCCCCACACGTAGGAGTAGACCTGCTCCCAATTCCGCGTGATCGATGCCAAAGAGCTCGATTTCCTTGGAAGGCAAAGGCTTGTTCAACTCATGCGTTTTTTCGATCAGCGTTGCGTAGTGTTTTGGAGAGAGTTTGAGCAGGGCGACCTGGCCTAGATTGCTGATCAACCCAGCCAGATAGGCTTCGTGTTTGTGAGGATAGCCACTCAAGCTGGCCAGTCGTTCGGCGAGTTCAGCGGTCAATAGGGATGTACGCCATAATCGACCCAAAAGCGATTCCTGACCGGTGATGGAGTCTTGTTCAATGAATTGATGAATGGCGGCGGAGAGGGCGAATGTGCGGATAGTGTTGAGTCCCAGCCTGAGAGTGCTTTGTTCCAGGGTCAATGATCGCTGCTGATGATGGCCTGCAAAGACTGGACTCGCAGAGAGGCTCAAAACACGTGTAGCTAGAACAGATTCCTGCCGGATCAGCCCGGCAATATCTGATAGAGAGGTGTCTGGAGCTTCGCAGGCGTCGAGCAAATTGAATACGATTTGCGGTAAGGCAGGCAGCGACGTTATGTCGATGGCTTTGACTAGATGTTTGTGGGCTGGATTCATTCAGACCCCGTTGCCTGAGATATAAACGCTTATTGGAAGTATTGTTGTCAGAATAGTTTTTTAACGTTTGAAATTCAAATTCTTTGACATAATGTTCTCTATGCCCAGGAATATGGATCGGGGAAGGGAGTCGAAATTGGACAAACAGGCGGCCGTTGGTCCACCCAGGCTGGAATTGCTCGGTTTGAGCAAGCATTTTCCAGGGGTGAAAGCCAATGATGAAGTATCATTCGAAATCAGGCGAGGCGAGATTCATGCGCTGCTGGGCGAAAATGGGGCTGGCAAAAGCACCTTGTTGAAAATGATCTTTGGGCTTCTCAAGCCCGATGCCGGACAAATCAAGTGGGAAGGCAGGATCATTCAAATCGGCAGCCCCAGGCACGCGCAGTCGTTGGGCATGGGTATGGTTCAGCAGCATTTCGCTTTATTGGAAAGCCTCAGCGTGGCGGAAAATCTGGCGCTCACCCTCAACCGGCGCGGTCGCTTCGATTTGGAGCGCATTGTCCACCAGATCGAAGCCGCGGCGAACGAATACGGCCTGAAGGTTCCGGCCCGTCGGCCCGTACATCATTTGAGCGTGGGTGAACGTCAGCGAGTCGAAATCCTTCGTTGCCTGTTACAGGAAGAGCCGCTCCGGCTGCTTATCCTCGACGAACCTACCTCGGTACTCACCCCTCAAGAGAGCAAAGCGTTATTCGCAGTGCTCAGGAATCTCGCGGCGGATGGGCTGAGTATCCTGTTCGTTAGCCATAAGCTGGAAGAGGTGCGCGCCCTGTGTGACCGGGTTACAGTGCTTCGTAAAGGGGAGGTAGTGGCCCGTCTGGATTCGGCGAAGGAGGCTGTGGATGAATTGGCCCGGCTGATGGTGGGGGAGGCTCCGCCGCCCTTGCTCCTGTCGGAGAAGCGAAAGGATGCCGGCCCAGTGCGATTGCAAGTAGAGGGTTTGAACTTGCCGGCGGCAGATCCGCATGGCATGCCGCTTCGCAATATCAATCTGGAATTGCGTTCTGGCGAGATTCTGGGTCTGGCAGGCGTTTCCGGCAATGGCCAAGCTGAATTGCTGGCCGCTTTGACAGGGGAAAGACGTAGTCCCACTAAGAGCATACTTATCGATGGTCTTCCAGTCGGGTATCTGGATGTGCGAGCCCGCCGCCGCCTGGGACTGCGCTATGTGCCGGAAGAGCGCGTCGGCAAGGGCGTGGTACCTGAGTTGTCGCTTATAGACAATGGGTTGTTGACGCGCTGGGGACGCTTTCTGAAAAAGGGATGGATGCGTTCTCGCGAGGCCAGGGAGTCGGCTTGGCGCCTGTGTGAGCGGCATCATGTCCGGCAGACGGGTGTCGAACACCCCGCGGCTTCGCTTTCCGGCGGCAATTTGCAAAAATTCATCATGGGCCGGGAGTTGGATGAGCAACCAACGATTTTTATCGCGGCTCAACCTACCTGGGGAGTGGATGTGGCTTCTGCACGACGCATCCAGTCTCAATTACTGGAATTGCGTGCCCGCGGGGCGGCCTTGATGGTGATATCGGATGATCTGGAAGAATTGCTGGCCTTGTCGGATCGTATCGCCGTGATGAGCGGCGGGCGGATTTCGCCAGTACGATCTATCGACGGCATAGACAGAAAGGAGTTGGGCCGCTGGATGGGGGCGGGTCGTGAGGGATGGGAGTCGCTGAATGACGTGGCCTGATCGATATCGGCATGAGGAAAGGTGGGTTCGCGCATGAGTCCGGTATTGGAGAGGCGCCCTCAGTCCTCGACGGTCATGCGGGTCATTGCTCCGGTGATTGCGGCCTTGGCGGCGACCTTGATCACTCTCGTGTTGCTGGCCTTGTCGGGAAAAGCGCCTATGGAGGGTTTCTATGCACTTTTTCTGGCGCCGTTGGCGACTCCATCAGGCTGGGCGCAAGTGCTGGTCAAAAGCGCCCCGTTGGCGCTCATTGGCGCTGGATTGGTGGTGGCGTTTCGTGCCCGGGTGTGGAATATCGGTGCCCAGGGTCAATATATCGCTGGTGCGGTGGCGGGCAGCGTCCTAGTGATTTATCGTCCTGAGATCACGGGTGGATGGGTATTGCCAGTCATTCTTCTGCTGGGGGCAGTGGGCGGGATGGTGTATGCGGCTGTTCCGGCATGGCTGGCCATCCGCTTCAACGCCAATGTGATTCTCTCCACCCTGATGCTTGATTACGTGGCCTTGGCCGGATTGCATTATTTAACTTTTGGTCCATGGCGAAATCCGGCCAATTTCGGTTTCCCCGGTTCGGTGAGTTTTCCGGCTTCGGCCTCACTGCCACTGCTCTGGCCGGGTACGCAGGTCGATCTGGGGGTGCTGTTGGCCTTTTTTGCCCCGCTACTGGTGTGGGGGCTGCTGCGCTTCAGCCTTTTCGGCTACCAGGTGCGGGTATCGCTCAGCGAGGCGGCTTCCGTGTATGCGGGATTCAGCCGTGCACGCATGGTATGGCAAAGCCTGCTTCTGAGCGGCGGCCTCGCCGGGCTGGCCGGCATACTTCAGGTGGCCGGGCCGATCGGCCAGCTGCAGACCGATATTTCTTCCGATCTTGGATTTGCCGGCATCATCGTCGCCTATCTCGCCCAGCTCAATCCACTGGGCGTGATGCCGGCCGCGCTGCTGGTGGGTCTTTTCTATGTCGGCTCGGCCAATGCCCAGATCACGCTGGGCCTGTCGGCCGCGTTGGGCGAACTGCTGCAGGGCATTTTGTTGCTCGCTCTACTGGCCGCCAATGTACTGGTTCATTATCGTTTGAGATGGAGGCAGGCATGAACGCGGCCGCATGGATTTCATTGCTGTCCGCAGTCGTGGTTGCCGCCACTCCTTTGTTGCTGGCCGCCACCGGGGAACTGGTGTGCGAGCGGGCCGGTCTTTTGAATCTGGGGGTGGAGGGGATGATGGCGGTGGGCGCCGTAAGCGGTTTCATCACGGCCTATCATACCGGCAGCGCTTATCTCGGTTTGCTGGCGGGCATTGGCGCGGGGGCGGCGTGCGGTATTCTGTTTGCATGGCTGACGGTGCAGTGGGTCGCCGATCAGGTCGCTACCGGCCTTGCACTGACTATTTTCGGTCATGGTCTTAGCGGTTTCCTTGGACACAGCTATGCTGGGGATACCATTACCGCTCTCGCGCCACTCGCCATCCCCGGGCTGGCGTCGATACCCTGGCTTGGGGCGATTTTTTTCGATCACAGTTTGCCTGTGTATCTTGCCTTATTCTTTGTATTCGCCATTTACTGGTTTTTGTACCGTAGCCGTGCTGGCCTGACGCTGCGCAGCGTGGGCGAAGACCCCGCCGTTGCACACAGTCTGGGTTTGCCTGTGAATCCCACACGCCATGCGGCGGCGGCGTTCGGCGGCGCCATGGCCGGTTTTGCTGGTGCCTTCCTGTCTACGGCCTACACCCCGATGTGGGCCGAAGGGATGGTTGCCGGACAGGGGTGGATCGCCATTGGCCTGGTAGTGTTCGCCACCTGGAGGCCCTTGCGCCTTTTGGGAGGCGCATGGTTGTTTGCAGGGGTGGGGGTGGGTCAGTTGTTTTCGCAAGCCGCGGGATTGTCCATCAACACCTATCTGCTTTCGGCCTTGCCTTATCTGGCGGTGCTGCTTGCCTTGGTATTGATTTCGCGCGACCCTTTACGCATTCGCCTGAATACGCCGGCCTCACTGGGCAAGCCTTTTCGAGCCGAAACCTGATTTATTTGCAAATAGCCAAGGAGTAAATACATGAACACGCGCCGTGATTTTCTTAAAAAAGCCGCCGGATTGAGCGCCCTGGGCGCCTTGGGTGTCACGCCACTGCCGTCTCTGGCAGCGGGTGGGTATTACACCATCCCATTGAAGAAACCGCTCAAGGTCGGCTTTGTGTACATCGACCCAGTAGGCAATATCGGCTGGTCGTACCAACACGAACTGGGGCGCCGCTATATGGATAAGAAGCTCGCCGGCCTGGTGGAGTCCACGTATGTAGAAAATGTGTCGGATGCGCGCGTGGAAGGCGTGCTGCGCCAACTCGTCGATACCGGCCACCAGCTCATTTTCACTACATCGTTCAGTTACATGAACCCCACCCTCAAAGTGGCGCGCATGTATCCGCAGGTCATTTTCGAACAGGCTACCGGCTTCAAACTGGCACCCAATATGGGCAATTACAATGGTCGCTTTTACGAGCCGCAATATCTCACCGGCCTGGTGGCTGGCGCGATGACCAAAAGCAATAAGATCGGCTTCATTTTGCCGTTTCCGATTCCCGAGGTTTACCGGGTGGTCGATGCATTTACCATCGGCCTGCATGAAGTCAATCCCAAGGCTTCGGTGAGCACCGTGTGGGTCAATACTTGGTACGATCCTGCCAAAGAACGCGAGGCCGCGCAGACTCTCGTGGCTTCCGGCGTGGATGTGATTGCGACTCATACCGATTCTCCGGCGCCGATGCAGGTTGCAGAAGCCCATGGCATCTATGCAATCGCACAGGATTCTAACCAGATCAAGTACGGCCCAAGGGCGCAATTGACCGGTGTGATCGATCACTGGGGACCCTACTATGTCGAGACGGCGCGGCGTGTACTCGAGGGACATTGGAGAGCGGAAGCCACCTGGGGCGGCTTGAAATCCGGCATGGTCGAATTGGCGCCGCTTAATCCGGCTATACCGCAGGAGGTGGTTGATCTGGTGAACACCCGCAAGGCGCAAATCGAAGCGGGCAGCTTCGAAATCTTCAAGGGTCCGCTGTACGGTCAGGATGGCGCACTCAAAGTGCCTGCGGGCAAGGCATTGGATGACAAGACGCTGCTTGGCCTTCAATGGTTCGTCAAGGGCGTTCAGGGCAAGGCGAGCTGAGGATTCGACACGTGAATAAAAAAGCTGAAATTGAGGCGTTGATTCAACGCTTGCCCAAGCTCGAACTGCATTTGCACATCGAAGGCACGCTCGAACCCGAGCAATTGTTCGCCTTTGCCAGACGCAACCAGGTCGCGCTCGCTTATCCCGACGTGGATTCGCTGCGCGCCGCCTATGACTTCAACAATCTGCAGTCTTTCCTTGACCTGTATTATCAGGGCACCGCCGTATTGCAGACGGCACAGGATTTTTTTGATCTCACCTTGGCCTATCTGGAGCGTGTCGCCGCCCAGAACGTGGTGCATACGGAGATTTTCTTCGATCCGCAAAGCCACACGGCGCGTGGTATCGCTTTCGGCACGGTGATCGACGGGATCACGCGCGCCCTGGCCGAAGGAGAGACGCGTCTTGGGGTGAGCTCCAGGCTGATCATGTGCTTTTTGCGCCACCTGGACGAAAAAGACGCCTTCGCGACGCTCGCGCAGGCCGAGCCCTATCTCGATCGCATCGCCGCGGTAGGCTTGGATTCCAGCGAAGTGGGGCATCCGCCGTGCAAGTTCGAGCGCGTGTTCGCGGCGGCGCGCGAGCACGGACTGCTGGCCGTGGCCCATGCCGGCGAGGAAGGTCCGCCAGAATACATCTGGGAAGCGTTGGACCGGCTCAAGGTGTCGCGCATAGACCATGGCGTGCGCTGCGTGGAGGATGCAAAGTTGGTGGCGCGTCTGGCCGAGGAGGGGGTGCCGCTCACCGTCTGTCCCTTGTCCAATGTGCGCCTGAAGGTCTTCCCCGACATGCGCCACCACACCTTGCCGCGCATTCTGGAGGCCGGCATCAAGGCCACTGTCAATTCCGATGATCCGGCCTATTTCGGTGGCTACATGAACGAAAATTTCGAGGCGGTGCAGCAGGCGTTCGGCTTCGATCCCGAAACATGGTTGACCCTGAGCCTCAACGCCGTCGAGGCCAGTTTCCTGGAGCCGGAGGCGAAAGCACGCATCACCTCGGCCATGCGCCAGGCAGTCGCCGGCTAGCGTTCCTGGCTGGTGGGTCGGTAGAGGATTTCGTTCACGTCCACGTCCTCAGGCTGGCTGATCGCGCAGATCACCATACGCGCGAACGAATCGGCGGGAATGGCGTGCTTGGCATAGAATTCATGTGCCGCCCGGGATACTTCCGGGTCGCTGATCGAATCCGGCAGTTCCGTGGCCACCGCGCCTGGAGAAATCACCGTGGTGCGCAGCCCGTAGGGTTTGACTTCCTGCCGCAAGCCTTCCGAAATCACCCGCACCGCGTGCTTGGTTGCGGAATAGACTGTGCCATTGGGTACGATCTTGTGCCCGGCCACCGATGATACGTTGATGAAATGGCCGGATTTTTGCGCCTTCATGTGCGGCAGCGCAGCGGCGATGCCGTAGAGAACGCCCTTGATGTTGACGTCGATCATGCGATCCCACTCGTCGAGACGCAGGCGTTCCAGCGGCGAATGCGGCATCAGCCCGGCGTTGTTGATCATGACGTCTATCCGGCCATAGGTTTCTACGGCCTTGTCCACCAGCGCCTTGACCTGAGCCGGATCGGTGACGTCGGTAGTCAGCGCCAGGGCTTCGCCGCCAGCGGCGCGAATGTCTTCGGCCAGTGCCTCGATGCGCGCCGTGCGCCGCGCGCCCAGCGCCAGCTTCGCTCCGAGGGCGCCCAGGGCGCGCGCCGCGGCTTCCCCCAAACCGCTGCTCGCGCCGGTGATGACTATGACTTTTGCATTGATGTTTTCATCCATTTGCGGTGTCTCCTATGAAATTCATCAAGTAGGATGCAAAACTATCGGTTGCTCGAACCGGCAAGAACTATCCAAGCCTTCATGACTGCGTGCCTCTTCACGGAACCAATGTGCCGTCATTCGGTGTGGCTCGTCCATCCATGCGAAATGTTTGCCGGTAAGCTGCATACATGGCGGCCGACATGACCGGATAGAGAATCAGCAGGCCCAGGCCGGCTGGTATTACGGCGATGATGAGCAGAGGGATCAGGATGATCGTTAAGACCGTCCAGGCACCAAGATTTCTGAAGTTGGCGCGCAAGCTGATCTTGAGCGCTTCGATCGGTGGGACAGAATCCAGCATCACCAGCGGGATGGCGTAAAACAAAGCCATCCACAGAAGCAGGGTGATGATGAGATTGGCCAGGCCGGCACCCAACACTACGGAGAGGCCGCCGGCGGCTTGAATGCTTTGTTCCAGTGCATTGACATCGCCCGCGCCCATGAAAGCACCGCCGAGTGTGAGGATGGAAGTGATCGTCATGGCGATCTGGGTCAGCAGCGAGATGGCTCCCAGAGTGAGCATCGGCTTGCGTCTGGAATCGTTGAAGGCGGCGAAAAGATCGGAAAAGGTGGGCGCTTCACCAGCTTCAGTTTTCTGTATGGCAAGATAATAGCCGCCGCTCAGGGCGGGCATGATGACAGCCATAATCAAGCCGCCGAAGGGGATCAGATTGACTAGAAAATAGAGGACAAAGAGTGCCAAAGCCATCAAGACCAGCATCCCGGGCTGGTGCCTGAAGATGTTCCAGCCAATGCGATACCATTCCAGTCCGCAGCGGGCGGGGAGAGGGTTGATTGTTATCATGCTGGCGTCCTCAAGGTCTTGTGAGCTGTTTTATGGCGGTAGGGTGGGATGTTTTCAAACTATTATTACCAGAATCCTTCCCTTTTCTCGATCTTGCGACGATGTTGGAAAAAACAAGGGGTGGGTCCTCCTGGAGGTACTGGAAAACCGCTTTGCTTGCCGATTCGGAGGGCGAGCGTGATTATTGTGGGGAGAATCCGGTGAAATATGCAGCATGGCCGCTTGTTTTGGCACCAGGTACAATTTGATAGCCTGTTGGATAACAAAAAACGATAATTCTGATATAAAGAGACGCGATGAAATTTCTGATCAGCAATGATGATGGCTATCTTTCTGCGGGCTTGGCCGCCTTGGTGGAGGGCTTGGAATCCATGGGGGAGATAACTGTGGTGGCGCCCGACCGCGATCGCAGCGGGGCGAGCAATTCTCTGACCCTGGATCGCCCTCTCAGGCCAGAGACTTTGTCCAATGGGTACATCCGTATCGACGGCACGCCTACGGATTGCGTGCATCTCGCCATCACCGGCCTGTTGGCGGAGGAGCCGGATATGGTGGTATCCGGGATCAACCACGGCGCCAATCTAGGCGATGACGTGTTGTATTCGGGCACTGTGGCGGCTGCTACGGAAGGACGTTTTCTGGGATTTCCGGCCATGGCGGTGTCGATCAATAATCATGATCCTCATCATCTGGAGAGCGCGGTATTGGCGGTGCAGACGTTGATACGCCGTCTTGGGGCTGACCCCTTGCCGACCGATACCATTCTCAATGTCAATGTGCCGGATTTGCCCTGGCCGGCCATCCGTGGCATTCAGGCCACGCGCCTTGGGCACCGCCATCGGGCGGAAAAAGTCGTGCGCATGAATGATCCCCGCGGTCGTCCCGTCTATTGGATCGGCACCGCCGGTCCCGAGCAAGATGCCGGTCCGGGGACCGATTTTTGTGCCGTGCGTGACGGCTTTGTATCGGTGACTCCGCTCAAGGTCGATTTCACGCGCCATGATGCGTTGCCCGAGCTGGCGCATTGGCTGACCAGAGACGCGCCATGATTAATGCCTCTGGACTGGGAATAGGCATGACTTCGCAGCGCACCCGCGACCGCATGGTGAACCGCTTGCGAGAACAAGGGATTCATGATCCGCGAGTACTGGCGGTCATGCGCACAACGCCCCGCCATCTGTTCGTCGAGGAAGCGCTCGCCAGCCGCGCCTACGAGGACACTGCCCTGCCCATAGGATTTGGCCAGACGATCTCCCGTCCTTACATCGTCGCTCGCATGAGCGAGCTGGTGCTCGAGGAGCACAGGCCAGGAAAGGTATTGGAAGTGGGGACGGGATCGGGTTATCAGGCGGCCATCCTCGCGCAACTGGTGTCGCGCGTGTATACCGTGGAACGCATTGGCCCCCTGTTTGAAAAGGCTGGCCGACTATTACATGAGGTCGGATTTAAAAATATTCATTTTCGCCTCAGCGACGGGGCTTGGGGGTGGCTTGAGGAAAAACCGTTTGACACGATTGTATTGACCGCCGCTCCAGAGGATGTGCCCTCGGAGCTGCTGACCCAGTTGGCTCCCGGAGGGCGGCTGATCGCTCCTGTCGGACCGCCTGGAAATCAGCATCTAATGGTGATCCACAAGGAGGGTGGCCGATATCGGCAGTCTGTTATCGAGCCGGTTAGTTTCGTGCCGTTGCGACCGGGGCTGGAGTCATGAAGCTTTTTGGCGCCTTGTACGATCGCGTGATCCGTTGGTCGAGGCATCCTCACGCCGAGCGTTACCTGGCTGCATTGAGCTTTGCGGAATCCTCCTTTTTTCCTGTTCCGCCTGATGTGCTGCTGATCCCTCTTTGTGTTGCACAACCAAAAGCGGCATGGCGCTTGGGCTTGCTGACGACGTTTTTTTCCACAGTCGGCGGCTTGTTTGGCTATCTGATCGGCTGGCTGGCTTTCGATTTCATTTCGCCATTGCTGCATGCCGCCGGCTATTGGCACCATGTGCTCACCGTTGAGCGCTGGTTTCAGGTCTATGGCGTGTGGATCGTTTTTGTCGCGGGTTTCTCTCCTTTACCTTATAAAATATTTACACTCACCGCCGGTGCCTTGAGCATGCCGCTGGTCCCTTTTCTGCTGGCTTCGTTCATAGGCCGAGGTGCACGCTTCATGCTGGTGGCGGGCCTGATTAAACGTTTCGGACCGGCAGTGGAACCGGCGATCAAACGATGGATAGAATGGATAGGCTGGATATCCATCGCAGCGCTGGCGGCGTTTCTCATCTGGCTCAATGTGCGTGGGTGATGCGCATCCTGTTTCATGGACTGCTGTTGATCCTTAGCCTCCTGGCGTTGGGGGCATGCAGCGACATGCCTTATCGGGGGGCGAGCTTCCATCCAGACACCTACCAGGTCAGACGCGGCGAAACCCTGTACTCCATCGCCTGGAAATTCGGCCTTAACTACCATTCGTTGGCACGCTGGAATGGTATCGCACCGCCATACACCATTTATCCTGGCCAGCGCCTGCGCATGAATCCCCCGCCGGGAAGCCGACCGCTCGTGGCGCAGCGGGCTATGCCCGCGCAAACGCGTCCGGCAGTACCGCAAAGGCGCGTTGCCGCCAGCACCCAACCCAATAATACTCTACCGCCGGTGAGGTCCTCGCCCTCGTTGGCGTCTACCAGGGCGGCTCGCCACATGACTTGGATCTGGCCTGCGCAAGGCACTGTATGCGCCGGGTTTTCACGCGGCCCGACGGGCAACCAGGGAATAGATATCTGCGGTCGGGCGGGCGAGCCGGTGGTGGCGGCGATCGGTGGACAGGTGGTCTATAGTGGCGACGGGCTGCCGAGTTATGGGAATCTCTTGATCATCCAGCACAATACAAGCATTATCACGGCTTATGCCCACAACCGGAAATTGCTCGTGCATGAGGGCCAGCTTGTCAAGCAAGGCCAGAAGATCGCTATCATGGGACTCACGGGCACGGGAGTGACAAAACCCACTTTGCACTTCGAAATTCGCATCGATGGCAATCCGGTTAACCCGATGCGTTATCTGCCCGGGAAAAAATAACGGGACGATTGGAGGGAGATATTCATGGCAAAGATCAGGGCGACAGACAGTTCCCGAGGCGAAGGCAGCGTGAAAGATGTCGTGCATGCAACTAAAAAGCAGCTTTTTGTCGGGGAAGATGCGGGTGCCAATGACGAATCCGCCTCATTGACTCAAGTCGATGCGCCTCCATCCGAGCTGGATGCGATGCGTCTGTATCTGCGCGACATCGAATATTCGAAGTTGCTCACTCCTGAAGAAGAAGTGTATTACGCTCGACTTGCTCGTCAAGGCGATGCCTTGGGGAGAGAGAAAATGATCATGTGCAATCTGCGTCTGGTGGTCAAGATCGCGCGGCGCTACATAAATCGTGGCCTGGCCTTCCTCGACCTCATCGAGGAAGGCAACCTGGGCTTGATCCACGCCGTGGAAAAATTTGATCCGGAAAAAGGCTTTCGCTTTTCCACCTATGCCACCTGGTGGATCCGCCAAGCCATCGACCGTGCGATTATGAACCAGAGTCGCACCATCCGCGTGCCGATTCACGTCGCCAAGGAGCTGAATGCCTACCAGCGGATGGCGCGCCGGCTTACGCAATCGCTTGGCAGGGAACCCACCATCGAGGAGCTGGCGGCGTCATTGCAGCGGCCGGTGGAAGATATCCTGCGAATGCTGCGCCTGAGCGAAAGAGCTACCTCGATCGACAGACCGATCAGGCAGGATTCTGAGCGCAGCGTGTCCGAGACGATTGCCGACGAGGTCTCGTCGGAACCATTTGATTGGCTTCTGGACGAAAACATCGCCGATCATGTGGCCGCCTGGCTGCAAGAGCTCGATGACAAACAGCGCGAGGTCATCGTACGCCGATTCGGGCTGCTGGGATATGAGATGGCCACACTTGACGAAGTCGGGCGGGCGTTGGGCGTGACCCGGGAAAGGGCGAGGCAGATTCAGGCGGAAGCCTTGCGCATTTTGCGCCGCATGCTGGAAAGCAGGGGATACACAGAGGACGCCTTGCTGGGGGGCTGAAAGCCATCGGGTTGGCGACTGCGCTTGTGCGGGATGTTCTGATCGCGCAGGTCCTTTGCTACAGCAACAACGCCGCGACAACTTTGCGGCGTTCCGACACCAATACCGTATACGTGCGGCAGGCCGCTGCGTTGTCCATGAATTCGCAGCCGATGCCCGTGCCGGCAATCCGCCGTAACAGCCGTGTGGAAGGAAATTGCTGGCGATCGCCGGTGCCAATGATCACGATCTCGGGTTTGTCATCCAGAATCGGATCGAGGTCGCCCGGTTCCATTTCTTCCAGCGTGAGCGGCCGCCAGTCGGTGATGAGCCACTGGGGGCTGACGATCAGGCTGCGTTCATAGACTACATGGTCGATGGTTACGCGCCCCGGTGAGTAGGCATTGATTATGTGTCGGCCATCTATATTGTCTTCGCTCATCTGCATGGGGTATGCGCTCCTGTGATCCTAAGATTCGATATCGATAATTTTACACATTGAACACCTCTGGGCCGTGACAAATGCCTTGATTTCAATTGACAGTTGCAGGTTGGATGCGTAATGCTTTTAATTTTTTATCCTTGGTGCCGCAGGCCCCAAAAGAGACGGTTGTGAAAGACGATTTCCAGCGCATTCAAAGACTTCCTCCGTATGTGTTCAATATTGTCAATGAACTCAAAGCCAAGGCCAGGGCGCGTGGGGAGGATGTCATTGACTTTGGCATGGGTAACCCTGATCAACCCACGCCGCAACATATCGTCGACAAGCTGATAGAAGCCGCCCAGCGCGGCGATACGCACCGCTATTCTATTTCTCGCGGTATTCCAAGGTTGCGGCGGGCGATCAGCCATTGGTACAAACAGCGCTTCGATGTCGATATCGATCCCGATTCGGAAGCGATAGTGACCATCGGATCCAAGGAAGGGCTGGCGCATCTTGCGCTGGCGACGCTCGGCCCCGGCGATGTGGTGCTGGTTCCCAATCCTGCGTATCCGATCCATCCCTATGGTTGCGTCATTGCCGGCGCGGATATCCGCCATGTGCAGCTGACGCCGGAAGTGGACTTCTTCGACGAACTTCAGCGCGCCATCGTGGATAGCTGGCCAAAACCGAAGATGCTGATCCTCAACTTTCCCGGAAATCCCACCGGTCAGTGCGTGGATCTCGAGTTTTTCGAAAAAGTGGTCGCCATCGCGCGCGAGCACGGTATCTGGGTGGTCCATGATATTGCCTACGCGGAAATCGCCTTCGACGGCTATCGTGCGCCCTCTATTTTGCAGGTGCCAGATGCCAAGGACGTGGCCGTGGAATTCTATTCTTTGTCCAAAACCTACAACATGCCGGGATGGCGGGTGGGGTTCATGTGTGGCAATCAGAAACTTGTGGCCGCGCTGGCGCGCATGAAATCCTATCTGGATTACGGCATGTTCACGCCCATACAGGTGGCGGCAATCACCGCGCTGGAAGGGCCGCAGGATTGTGTCGAGCAGATTCGCGAAACCTATCGTGTCCGTCGCGATGTGCTTTGCAATGGCCTGAATTCAGCCGGTTGGGAGGTCGAAAAGCCGCAGGCGACCATGTTCGTCTGGGCACGCATACCCGAACGTTACCGCGAGCTGGGCTCGCTGGAGTTTTCCAAGCGGCTGCTCAAGCAGGCCAAGGTTGCCGTGGCGCCCGGCATCGGTTTCGGCACCTATGGCGACGATCACGTGCGTTTTGGCCTGATCGAGAACACACACCGCACTCGTCAGGCGATACGCGGCATTCGTCACATGTTGCGTAATGACGATTGAATTGCATGCAACAGCTCAAAAAAAGGAGTCTGCTTTGAAACCAGTCAAGGTTGGCCTGCTGGGCCTCGGAACCGTCGGTTGTGGCGTGGTCAACGTCGTGGCCCGCAATGCCAGTGAAATCCGCCGCCGCGCCGGTAGAGGCATTGATATCGTGAGCGCCTCGGCCCGTAATCTTGCGCGCAGGCGCGAGTGCGAACTCAGCGGCATCGAACTGACGACCGACCCATCCATCATCATCAATGATCCTGAGATTCAAGTCGTTCTCGAATTGATCGGAGGCATTGAGCCGGCTCGGACGCTGGTTCTTGGCGCCGTAGAAAACCGTAAGCATGTGGTTACTGCCAATAAGGCGCTCATCGCATTGCATGGCAACGAAATCTTCGCTCGAGCAAGCGAGAAGGGCGTCACCGTTGCATTCGAGGCGGCCGTTGGCGGCGGCATCCCGATCATCAAGGCGATCCGCGAAGCGCTGTCCGGCAATACCATCGAATGGCTGGCGGGCATCATCAACGGCACCGGCAATTTCATCCTGACCGAGATGCGTGACAAGGGACGCGACTTCGCCGATGTGCTGGCGGAGGCGCAACGCCTGGGCTATGCCGAAGCCGACCCTACCTTTGATGTGGAAGGCATCGATGCTGCGCACAAACTCACCATTCTTGCCTCCATCGCTTTTGGCATCCCACTGCAATTCGATCGGGTCTATACCGAAGGCATTACCCGCATTACGGCGAAGGATGTTCGCAACGCGGCCGAGCTCGGTTATCGCATCAAGCATTTGGGCATCGCCCGCCGGCAAGGCGAGGGTATCGAGCTGAGAGTGCATCCCGCGCTCATCCCGCATCGCCGACTGCTGGCCAATGTCGATGGGGTAATGAATGCGGTTCTAGTGCGAGGCGATGCCGTGGGACCGACACTCTATTACGGTCCTGGCGCGGGCGCCGAACCCACCGCCTCGGCAGTCGTCGCCGATTTGGTGGATGTCACCCGTGATTTGACGGTTGATCCCACCAATCGCGTGCCTCATTTGGCGTTTCAGCCGGATGCCCTGGTCGATCTGCCGGTATTGCCAATCAGCCAGGCGATCAGCGCTTATTATCTGCACTTGCGCGCCTTCGATCGTCCTGGGGTGCTGGCCGATATCACCCGCATTCTCGGCGAAAGAAAGATCAGCATCGAGGCGGTGTTACAACCACAGCCCGAAGAAGGTGCGAAGGACGCCTCTATCGTCATCCTCACCGCACCCGTGCGCGAATCTCATATCGATGAGGCCATCACTGCCATCCAGTCGCTGGACGCTCTGACCGTCCCGCTGACCCGCATCAGGGTGGAAACGCTGAAATAATCCCCATCCGAAACCGTGGCCGTAATGCGGCCACAGCGCATTCAGCTTTGCGCGCTATAGAGTTTGCGGGCGATATGTTCTGGCGGCAGTGGGTGCTCACTGTCTAGATGCAGGACGGGTTCATCGTCCCCCAACGGCTCGAGTTGCCGCTGCTGATGGCGTAATACAGCCGCCGTGGCTTCAGATATATCACCGCGGCGTTTATGCAAGCGTGAGCGCAGGGTGTCGTAATCGGCATCTATGGCCAATATAAGGAAAGGCACTTCGCGTTCGGTGGCAAGCCCAGCAAAGCGTTCCCGCAGGTCGCGTTTGAGAAAAGTGGCGTCGACGATCGCCAGATACCCGGCGCGGAGAATACGATCGGCCAGATCGCGCAGATGGGCATAGGTTTTTTCGGTAGCGGTTTCTTCATAGAGACCGGTGCCCAGCCCTGAATGGGAGTCGGTCTTGGGAGAAAGACCATGCAACCGCTTGCGTTCGAGATCGGAGCGCACCCGGATGGCCCCTAGTCCATCGACGATCTGCCCGCTCAATGTGGTCTTTCCGGAGCCGGAAAAGCCATGCGTGACCAGTAAAGCGGGCTGGCCAGGGCGGGCGTATTCTTCCGCAAGATCGAGATAGCGGTGATACTCGCCAAGGATAGACTCACGCTCTGTGGCTGAAATGCCCGGTTGGGCGAGGCGAATGCTGGCCACCTTGGCCCTGACCATGGCGCGGTAGAGCTGATAAAAACGCATCAACGCCAAGGCGTCATAGTCGCCAGTGGCCTCCAGCCAGGCATTGAGCGCATGATGGGCCAGCTGCACTGCGCCGCGGCTTTCCAGATCCATGACCAGAAAGGCGATTTCATTGGCCACGTCGATCCAGCGGAAATGCGGATTGAATTCGATACCATCGAAGATAGCAATTTCGCCCTCGAACAAGGTCATGTTCCCCAGATGCATGTCGCCATGACACTCGCGCACGAAACCGAGGTCGCGCCGTTCCTGCAACAGGGGCTTTAGACGCCGGTATTCTGTCTGCGTCCATTCTTCCAGAGTATCGAGACACTTTTGTTCGCTCGCATCGCTTATGAGGTCGCGCAGTTGGTCGAAGTTTTGCTGCATGGGCTCGAAGACGACTTCGGGGCGGCCAAAATCGCTGTCTTCAGGCGCTTTTTCCGCTTGCTGGTGGAAACGGGTAATGATGGGAATGAGGCGATCGATGAAGTCAACGCCCAGTTCGCCTCGCTCCAGCAGGCGATCGAGTTGCTGCTCAGGATCGAACTGCCGCATATGTAACACATAGTCGATGGGCTCGCCTTCGCCACCGATGCGGGCGTGTCCATCCGTTTCTATGACCGGCAGCACATCGAGATAAAGATTAGGCGCAAGGCGTCGGTTGAGACGCAGCTCTTCCTTGCAATAGAACGCGCGTTTTTCGACGCTGGAGAAGTCGAGAAAGCCAAGATTGAGCGGTTTTTTAAGCTTGTAGGCGTGGTCGCCGGTCAAGAATACGGCAGAGATGTGTGTCTGAACGACCTCAACGGACTGAACGGGGTGAGGATAGGCTTGTGGCCGAGTGAGATCGGCCAGCAGGCGTTCGAATTGCGGCATGCGTAACTCCTTATGCTCTTGTCGTCAAGAAGGGAAGCAAGGATAATCCGGCATTGATCCTCTGACAAATTGTTGCATGCCAAAACCCGCCTCATCCCGCAAAAAGAAACCGCGCGTTTCCCGCAATACACGCCGCCGCAAGCCGTCCACTCGCCGCTGGATATGGATTGGAGGCGTGCTGGCCTTGCTCGGGGTGGGCATGACGGCCTATGTCGTCTGGCTCGATCACCTCGTAGTCAGCCAGTTTGAAGCCAAGCGCTATGCCTTGCCGGCGCGAGTGTATTCCTCGCCCTTCGATGTGTATGCGGGCGCCCGTATGAGCGAGGCCGATCTGCAAAGGGCGCTTGATTTGCTCGATTATAAAGCCATGGCCGATACGTCCTTGCCGGAGACATATCGACGACAGGGAGCCGACTGGGAGGTGCATACCAGGGGGTTTCGCTCGCCTGACGGCGAAGAGCCGAGCCGCCGCCTTCTGATACATTTTTCTGGCAGCCGGATTACGGCCCTGGAAACGCCCGCCGGCCAAAGCGTGCCACTGGCGCGTCTCAGGCCGCTGCTGATCGCAAAGATCTACCCTCAATCGCATGAGGATCGCATTCTGGTGCGTCTGCGCGCTATGCCTCCCTTGTTGCCCAAGGCCATCGTCGCAGTGGAAGACAGGCGTTTTTACCGCCATCATGGAGTCGATCCGGTGGCTATCGGCCGGGCTTTGTGGGTCGATGTGCATGCCCGCCGTTTCGTTCAAGGTGGAAGCACGCTTACGCAGCAGTTGGTCAAGAATTTCTATTTGAGCAATCACCGCAGCCTCTGGCGCAAGTTTAACGAGGCAATCATGGCGGTGTTGCTGGAATGGCATTACGACAAGAAAACCATCCTTGAAACCTATCTTAACGAGGTCTATCTCGGCCAGGATGGCCGTCGTGCGATTCATGGCATGGGGCTAGCCAGTGAGTTCTACTTCAGTAAACCAGTGCATCGCCTGGATGCCGCCCAGATCGCTCTTCTGGTCGCGCTGGTCCGCGGCCCTTCTTACTACGACCCGCGCCTGCACCCCCGGAGGGCGCTGAAGCGGCGCAATCTGGTGCTGAGCACTTTGCATGCCGCTGGTGTGATCGACGCCGCCACCTTGAAACATGCCCGGGCGCAACCGCTTGGCGTGACGCCCAAGGCACGTTCGGGCATCACCCCGTTTCCGGCGTTCGTCGATTTGGTGCGGCGTCAGCTGGCGCGTGATTACCGCCCCGAGGACTTACGCACCCAAGGATTGATCATCTATACCACGCTCAGGCCGTTAATTCAGTTGGCTGCGCGACAGGCCGTCACACAAGGGCTGCGACGAGTGGAGAGCGAACACTTTATGCATGCAAGCCGTTTGCAGTCTGCTGTGGTGGTCACCTCTGTGGAAAACGGCGAAGTCTATGCCCTCGTGGGTGGCCGTCAGGCCGGCCTGTCGGGATTCAATCGGGCGCTGGATGCGCGCCGCTCGATCGGCTCTTTGATCAAGCCAGCCATTTACCTCACCGCGCTGGAGCGCCCTGATAAATATACCCTGGCCACCATGCTGGACGATGCGCCGCTCGAATACCATTATGGAAACAAGACCTGGGCGCCGTTGAATTATGACCGTAAGAATCATGGCCGGGTGACTGTGATGGATGCATTGGTCGAATCCTATAATGTCTCCACCGCCAGGCTGGGTTTGACACTCGGCTTGCCAAGAGTGGTCGCTACCGCGCACGCACTTGGCATCCGTTCGCCTATTCACCGCTATCCGGCCACGCTTCTTGGCGCCGTGCCGGTGCCGCCGATAGAGGTTGCGCAGATGTATCAAACTTTGGCGGCTGGCGGTTATCGGGCGCCCTTGCGCGCCATTCAGACTGTCGTCGATCCGCGTGGCCAAAGCCTGCAACGCTATCCCCTCGCGATTGAGCGGGTCGCGCCGGCTGATGGCACCTATCTGGTTGATGCCGCTCTGCATGAAGTCACCCGCCGTGGCACCGCCAGATCCTTGCGCTATCTGTTGCCGAAAGGCATGCTGGTGGCGGGTAAGACGGGTACCACCAACAAGCTGCGAGATAGCTGGTTTGCCGGTTTCGGGGCGCGTGAAGTCGCCGTGGTATGGGTGGGACGTGACGATTACGAACCCACTGGACTCACCGGCGCCACTGGCGCCTTGCCGATTTGGGCAAATCTCATGCGCGCCATCCATGCCGCGCCCTTGGCGATGATGCAACCGGCGGATATCGTCTGGCGCACCATCGACCCGGCGACTGGCTTGCGCACCATGAAATCGTGTTCAGATGCCGAGTGGATGCCGTTCATAAAAGGCAGTGAACCCCGGGGCGAGGTCCACTGTAAAGGCGAGCGGCGCAAGGGTGTGGTCGAATGGTTCAAGGGCTTGTTGAAATGAAAGTGAGAACTCATCGTCTGCTTTTACTGGCCGGCATTGTGACCCTTTCGGCCTGCGCCACGGCTCCGCCGCCTGTATCCACGCCAGCCAAGCCGCCGGTTTCCAAGAACAAACCACCCGTCGGCCTGCAAGCGTCACCGGCGCCAAATCCTGAAGCCATGCCGGCTGCGGCGCTGGCGCTCGCACGTCAGGCGGATGCGGCGGCCAAGCGCCTCGACTGGGTGCTGGCCTCACGTCAGCTCGAACGCGCGCTGCAAATCGCACCGCGCAATCCCTTGTTGTGGCAGCGCCTGGCGGCTGTGCGCTATAGCCAGGGGCGTTACCGCCAGGCGGAAACTTTCGCCGCAAAATCCAATGCCTTCGCTGTCGGAGATGCCCCCATCCAGGCATTGAACTGGCGCATCATCGCAGCAGCACGTCAAGCGCTGGGCGACCGTGCAGGCGCACTGAAGGCGCTACAACAGGCGCGCGCCTATGGCAGATGAGCGCCATGCAGTGAATCCTTTTCCTCGGCCGAAAAGTCCGTTCGTGGTACGCGTCAAGGAGGCGTTTTCGTCACAGGGATGCCTGGCGTCGGTCATGCCGGGGTTTGTGCCAAGGGAGCAACAAGTACGCATGGCGATGGCCGTGGCTGCTGCACTAGAGAACAATGAAACGCTGGTGGTCGAGGCCGGAACGGGAGTTGGGAAAACCTTCGCCTATCTTTTCCCGGCGCTGGCCAGCGGCGGCAAGGTGATCGTTTCCACCGGCACCAAGAACCTCCAGGATCAGCTGTTTCGTAAGGATTTGCCGATGGTGCGACGGGCGCTCGCGCGGAATGTGAATGTTGCTTTACTCAAGGGGCGTAGCAATTACCTGTGTGCATATCGTCTGCGCCAATATGCCGAATTCAGTGCCGGGAAGGGAATGGATGATGCTTCTGACCTGCGCCGCATCGAAGCCTGGGCCCGGCGTACTCCAGATGGTGACATCGCCGGCCTGTCCGCCGTGCCGGAAACCGCGCCGATCTGGCCCAAGGTGACATCGACCGCTGAGAACTGCCTGGGGCAGGAATGTCCGGACATCGGCGATTGCCATGTTCTGCGGGCGCGCCGAGCGGCTCAGGAGGCGGACGTGGTCGTCATCAATCATCATTTGTTTTTTGCCGATCTGGCGCTGAAAGAAGAAGGCTTTGGGGAGATTCTTCCCAGTGCCAATGCATTCGTCTTGGACGAGGCTCATCAGCTCGCGGAAATCGCGGGGCAATTTTTTGGTGACCGGCTGGGGTCTCGCAGTCTCAAGGAGCTGGGGCGGGATGCGACGGCGGCGGCGCTTTCCGAAGCGCCGGACAATGCCGATCTTCGTGAGTTGGCGCGAGATCTCGAGCATGTCGTACGTCGCTTGGGAGCGCTTCTCGCTGCCGGCCCGGCGCGCAGAAGCTGGGAGGATATAGCCAGGGAACCCAAGGTGGAAGAGATCCTGGAGGCGCTGGAAACGGTGTTGTCTTCCATGGAAACGTCGGCGACGCAACAGGTGAAACGCGGTTCTGCTTTGCAGGCGGTGGCCCGCCGGGCGCAGGCAGCGCGGGCACGCCTTGGAGCATTTCGCGAACCCGAAACGGAGTCGGTGCGCTGGTGTGAAATCCATGCCCGCGGTTTTTCCATGAACATCACGCCACTGGATGTCGCTGGCACATTCGTTGCCTGTATGGCGCGCTATCCAGCGGCCTGGATATTCACTTCGGCAACGCTTGCAATTGGCAATGATTTCAAACACTTCAATGCACAATTGGGTTTGGTTGAACCGCGTACTCTGAAGCTCGATAGTCCTTTCGATTATGCCCGCCAGGCGCTTATATGGAGGCCGACGGGCCTACCGGCACCGAATGCTCCGGATTATATCGAGACCATTCTCGAAGCGGTGCTGCCGCTTTTGCGAAGCAATCCCGGCGGAGCTTTTTTGCTGTTTACCAGCCACCGTTCGCTGCAACGCGCGGCAACGTATCTGGACACGAAAATCGATAGGCCGCTACTCATCCAGAATGAAGTTTCCCGGCGTGAGTTGCTCGAACGCTTCCGCCAGGAAGGCAATGCCGTTTTGCTTGGCGCCCAGAGTTTTTGGGAAGGTGTGGACGTGCAGGGAGTGGCTTTGTCGTGCGTGCTCATGGATAAGCTCCCTTTCGCCTCACCGGATGATCCCTTGCTCAAGGCCAGATCAGAAGCTTTGCGCACCAGCGGCGGCAATCCATTCTGGGACATTCAATTGCCCAAAGCCGTAATTGCATTCAAGCAGGGAGTGGGGCGCCTGATTCGTGACATCACGGATCGGGGCGTATTGATCATCTGCGATCCACGCCTGGATCACTGTAGCTACAGAAAAATATTTATGAGGAGTTTACCGCCGGCCCCCGTCACCCGCGTTGGCCAAACAGCCCTCGATTTTTTGCTCGCCGCTACGCATCGGGAGACTGATGCCCATGGCTGAGGTGTTGTTGGCTCTCGACACCAGTTCGGATGCCTGTTCCGTAGCTCTCGCAGTGGACGGAGATGTTCTCGAACGGCATGAAATCGCGCCCCGCGAGCATACCCGCCTTATCCTGCCGATGATCCACTCCCTGCTTGCCGAGGCAGGCATTAGCCTGAACGCGCTCGACGCGCTGGTAATGGGGCGGGGACCTGGCGCTTTCACCGGCGTTCGCATTGCCGTGGGTGTAACCCAGGGGCTGGCATTTTCCTGCCAGCGGCCAGTGGTGCCGGTATCCAGTCTGGCCATTGTCGCTCAAGAGGCGCTCGCCCTGAGCATGGGTGGCAGCATGAATGAAGCAAGGGATTCCCATCCTGGCGTGAATGAGGCATTGACCTCTGTCGCCACCCAGACTTCCAAACAAAGGCGGACCGTGGTGGTGGCATCTGATGCCCGTATGGGTGAGGTGTACTGGGGCGTTTATCGTGCTGATGAATCCGGCGTGGCTTGCCTTCAAGGGGAGGAGGCAGTGTCCTTGCCCGATGGGGTGTGCGTGCCGGAATCGGAAGTGTACATCGGGGCGGGCAGTGGATTCTCAATCTACGAGGAAATTTTGTCCAGACGATGTGAATTCGCGGTAGTGTTTCCAGGGCGACTGCCCCGGGCGCGATACGCTCTGGCTTTCGGACGGCGCGGCTTGCAAAAGGGTGAAGCGGTCGAGGCTGAAAACGCCTTGCCGGTATATTTGCGTGATCAGGTGGTGTAGGACGATGCTGGAAAAAAGCGTGTGGCGCGAGTGGGCCGATCTCGACCGGCTGCCGCGTTCAGGGGCGAGCGCCGGCAGAGGTTCGATTCGCATGTCGGCGAAGGATTTTTGCGTCGAAGAGATTCCTTTTCAGGAGCCGACAGGCGAAGGAGAGCACCTGTGGTTATGGGTGGAAAAAAAAGGTGAAAACACAGAGTATCTTGCCCGTAACCTGGCGCGAGCTTATGGTGTTGCGCCTGTGGCGGTTTCTTACGCCGGTCGCAAGGATCGGCATGCCATCAGCCGCCAATGGTTCAGCGTACACTTGCCTGGCACAAAACAATTGCTGTCACCCCCAGGTCTCGAAAGCGAATCGGTACGCGTACTGCGCTTGACTCGCAGTACGAAAAAACTGCGTCTGGGTGCCCTGCGCGGCAATCGTTTCGAAATCGTGATTCGCAATTTTTCCGGTTCAAAGGCGCGACTCGAAGAGCGACTCTCGGAAGTAGCCATACAGGGCGTGCCGAATTATTTCGGGAAACAACGCTTCGGGCGCAATAGCGCAAACCTTGACGCGGCTCTTGCCATGTTCGCCGGGCAGCGTGTTCGCCACAGAAAACGCCGCGGCCTTTATCTTTCGGCGGCGCGTAGCGCCATTTTCAATGGCATATTGGCAAATAGGGTGCTTGATAACTCCTGGGAAGCATTGCTACCCGGTGAAGCGGTCATGTTGGCCGGCTCGAACAGTTTTTTCGTGGCTGAGGCCATAGACGATGAACTCAGAGCACGCTTGCAGGTCAATGACGTTCATCCAAGCGGCGCGTTATGGGGCAGGGGTGATCCGCCTTCACGCCAAGGGATTCTGGCGATGGAAAAAAGAGTAGCGAAACAGGCGGAGGGCTTGGCCGAGGGCTTGGTGGCGGCAGGATTAAAGCAGGAGCGGCGTTCACTGAGGCTTTTCCCCCAGGTATTTTCATGGCACTGGGAAAACGAACATGCCTTGACGCTTCGTTTTGTTTTGTCGCCAGGCGCGTTTGCCACCAGCGTGTTGCGGGATCTCATCGAAGTATGCGATCTGGAAGGGGGAAACAGGGAAATATCAAGCAATGAGCCTGCCGGACTGGGAGGATCGTAACGAGGCGAGTTGGAAATGGGTTCATTTTTCCATCGCCGCCGCCGATTCTTTCTAGGCCCGACAGGCTCCTGCGCTTAATTTTTGTTCAGCCGCTCTATGCCAAGCGCCTTGAGAACGTATTTCTCATAGATGGGTTCTGAGGAACCTTTTTTCATCTTGCGCATGAAGTACTTCTCGAAGGCGATCTTGGCGACATGCACCCATTTGCCTTCCTTGAACCAGTTGACATTGCGCGGCGGGATCTGCGGCAGGGCGACGAAGGCGGCTCCGCTGTCCCCCATGTCGGCCAGACAGATAGCGTTCCAGGTGCCGCTGTGAGTGGGCTGCTGGCCGCTCAATTCCTGTTTGATATTTTCGACTATCGCACTGACCATCGACTCGATCATGTAGCCGGTTTTTGGCGCTCCGGTCGGCACAGGGGTTTTCTCTATCGGAGGGATGGCGATGCATACGCCTGCAGAGTAGATATTGGGGTATTTCGGGCTGCGCTGATGATCGTCCACGATCACGAACCCACGCGGATTGCACAGACCCTCCACATTGGCGACCGCGTCCACGCCCTTGAAGGCGGGCAGCATCATGGAGAATTTGAACGGCAGTCCATGCTGTTTTTTCAGATTGCCGTCTTCATCCAGCTCGTCGACATACATGGTGCCGTCTTCGACGCGCGTCACCTTGGCATTGGTGATCCACTTGATGTTGCGCTCCCGAAGAGCGCTTTCCAGCAGCCCCTTGGAATCGCCCACACCGCCTAGACCAAGGTGGCCGATGTACGGTTCGCTAGTCACATAGGTGATCGGCACCTTGGGGCGCATCTTGCGCTTGCGCAGATCGGCCTCGACGATAAAAGCGAATTCGTAGCCGGGCCCGAAACAGCTCGCGCCGGGCATGGCCCCCACTATTACTGGGCCGGGTTCTGCGAGCAGCTTCTGATAATCGGCGTAGGCGGCCTCGGCGTGATCCACGGTACAGACCGAATGGGTGTGTCCTCCGTGGGGACCGGCGCCCTCGACCTCTTCGAAGGCTAGCTTGGGGCCGGTGGTGATGATCAGGTAATCGTAGGCCACCGTATCGCCATTTTCCAGTGTGATGCGGTTATTCGAGGCATCTATGGCGGTGGCGGTGCTGGCGATAAACTTGATGTCTTTGCGTTCCAGGTAGGGGCGGATCGGAAAGGTGATGTCGTCGCGTTTGCGCCATCCCACGCCTACCCACGGATTGGAAGGGACGAACTGAAAGTATTCGTTGCTGTTGATGACGGTGATTTCATGGCCGGGGCCGAGCGCTTCACGGGTTTCGTAAGCGGCCGGCATGCCGCCGGTACCTGCACCAAGAATAACAATATGTGCCATTTAGACTCGCTCCTAGGTTTTTAGTGTTCGGCGCGGTGGCCGTTTGCAAGGCCGGAGGAACTGAAAAAAGGACTCCGGTGAACGGTTCATTATGTTTTATTTTATATTTTATTCAAGTGTCTTATGTCATAACCGCAGACATGACAAAGGCCAGCTTCGTGTAGCCGATGCTCAAGGCATAGGCGATCCACCCCAGAGCCATCGCAAGCAGGGCCAATACCAGAGGTGCGGAAAGCAGGATGCGCAGCCAGCCGCTTTGAGCACGAAATCCAAGCCCGCGGGCGAAGCCCAATGAGGCGGAAATCACCATCAGGGCAAACAAGGTCTGTCGCCAGCCGTTGGGTGTTGAGGCGATGGTCCATGGGTAAGACAGTACCAGTATGAAAACAGCGGCGCCGCCCGCCAGACACAGGAAATTGACTAGAAATTCGAGGCTTCGTTTCATGAGATGGACTGTTTTTGGTAATGGGTGTGGGCGAAAAAAAACCGGGCGGTGATTCACCGCCCGGTCAGATCAATAAAACATCAATCTTTGCTTATCTTGCCTTCTCCTTCCTGCGTGTCCATCAGCGCGCCTCCGGCCGCCGAAATCAACACGATCATGATGGTGCCCACAATCCAGGCGAAATACCAGGGACCGTAGTCGCCGAGAACGATCATCAGGAACAAGACGACCAAGCCGATGATGGAATAAATGATAAATCTCCAAAACATGATTTTATCTCCTCAATATGTTGATCAAATCAGTAAGCATGGTCGTCGGCTTTGACCTGTTCGGGGGTCACCTTGCCGCGCATCACCCAGAAGCACCAGCTGGTGTAGGAGATGATGGCCGGGACGAAAATCAGCGACCAGCCCAGCATCCACCACAGGGTTCTCTCGCTGGCGCTTGCGTTCCAAACCGTCAGGCTGTGTGCCGGATCGATGGTGGAAGGGAACATGAATGGGAACGTGGCAGAGGCCACCGTGGCCAGCACGGCGATCCATGCCACCGCGCCGGACCACCAGGTGAGTTGGAAGCGGTCCGATCGCGCGGCCAGATAGCCGATCGCGAGCGCCACGTAACCCAGCGCCGGGAAGATCCACAGAATCGGATGATGGCCGAAATTGCTCAACCAGGCACCAGCTTCATGCGCCACCGGCAGGGGAATGGTGGGATTGGCCGGCATGTTCGGATCGACCGGGCCGTTGATGGCGAAGCCCTTCATCATCGCCACCCAGATGCCGCCGATGGTGAACAGGGCCATGGCCGAAGGCACCGCTACGGTCACCAGCTGGCGTGCGCGCTCCTTCATCGCGCCTTCCGAACGCCCCATGAGCATGGCCGCGCCCATGTACACCGACAGCGACACCGAGAGCAGGCCCATGAGGATGGCGAAGGGGTTGAACAAAAAGACGAAGCTGCCCAAGTAGTAGGAAATAACGGTGCCATCGGGGACTACCTTGAACGGAAATCCGTCGATGACGTTGCCGAAGGCCGCACCGTACACCAGCATGGGCACGAAGCCGCTGACGAACAGGCCCCAGTCCCACATGTTGCGCCACTTGGCCGAAGGCAGCTTGCTGCGATACTCGAAACCGACAGGCCGTACAATCATCGACCACAGCAGGATCAACATCACGATATACAGCCCAGAAAAGGATGAGCCGTAGATGGTCGGCCAGGCGGCGAAGATCGCGCCGCCGCCGAGGATGAACCATACCTGGTTGCCGTCCCAATGCGGGCCGATGATGTTGAGCGCCACGCGGCGCTCATCATCGGTGCGGCCCACATAGCGCAGGATGGTGCCCACGCCCATGTCCATGCCGACCATGATGGCCAGGCCGGCGAACAGCACGCCAAGAAGCAGCCACCAGACGATTTTCAGGATTGCGTATGTACCTAAGACTTCCATGATTATTCTCCTCTATCAATCGCGATTGAGACGTTGCGCCGGGCGGGCAAACGCAGGTTCGCCGGCAAGACTGCCGCCGCCAGTGCCGGTTTCGTGACTATCCGGACCCTTGCGTGCGAACTTGAACATCAGATACCACTCGATGACGATGAAGAGGCTGTACAAGCTCACGAAGCCGATGAGCGAGAACACCATGTAGCCCACACTATGAGTGGATGCGGACAGCCAGGTCGGCAGATGTCCGTACACCGTCCATGGCTGGCGGCCCATTTCCGCAGTGAGCCAGCCCATTTCGCAGGCGATGAAGGGCAGGGAGATCATCCACGGCGAGAGCTTCAAGAAGGCCTCGCTCTTCATCTCCTGGCCACGCAAGGACAGTAAAGACACCCAGATGAGATAGAAGAGGAACAAAAAGCCCAATGCCACCATGATACGGAATACCCAGAAAATCACCCACACCAAAGGAATGGCATCGTGCGAAGCCTTGGTGATGAGCGCGGGCGAGGCCGTGTTCAGATCACTGGTGTAGCGGCGCAGCAGGTAAGCGTAGCCCAGATCTTTCTCATGCGCCTTGAACTGCGCCAGCACCTTCTGCATGGCCGGATCCTTGGCGCGTACCGCCGGATTGGCCAGGGCCGGGTCTTTTTGCATCATCTGCTGGATCTGGGTCAGCGCGTCATAGGCGGGAATGCCATTCTTGATGCGGACGGCGGCCTGTTGTTCAAGTTCCTTCAGGCCGATGATCGGCGAAGTGAAGTTGTGCGCGGCCAGCAATGACAGCAAGCCCGGAATCTGAATGTCGAAAACATTTTTCTGCGCGGCCTGATCGGGGAAGGCGATGATGGACCAGGCGGCCGGCGCCTTTTCGGTGTTCCACACGCCTTCCATCGCGGCCAGCTTGGTCGGCTGCTTGCCTGCGTCGATGAAGCCCAGCGCGTCGCCCAAGGTGATGACGCCGACGGTGGAGATCACGCCGAACAAGGCGGCCATGCGCACCGAGCGGCGGAACAGCTCCACATGGTTCTTGCGCGCCAGATGCCAGGCGCTGATGCCGATCACGAAGATGGCGCCGGTCACGTAGCCGGCGAGCGTAGTGTGCACGAACTTGGCCTGCGCATCCGGGTTCATCAGCAGGCTCATGAAGCTGGTCAGCTCCATGCGCTGGGTGAAGGGATTAAAGGCTGCGCCGTGCGGGTCCTGCATGAAGCCGTTGGCGATCAGGATCCACAGTGCCGAAAGGTTGGAGCCCAGGGCCACCAGCCAGGTGACGACCAGGTGCTGCACCTTGGTGAGGCGATGCCAGCCGAGCAGCATCAGGCCGACGAAGGTGGACTCCATGAAAAAGGCCATCAGCCCTTCGATCGCCAGCGGCGCGCCGAAGATGTCGCCGACATAGTAGGAGTAGGTTGACCAGTTGGTGCCGAACTCGAACTCCATGGTCAAGCCGGTGGCCACGCCGAGCGCGAAGTTGATCGCGAACAGCTTGCTCCAGAACATGACCATGTCCTTGTAGATCTGGCGGCCGGTGACGACATAGGTCGTTTCCATGGCGACCAGAATGAAGCTCAGCCCCAGGGTGAGAGGCACGAACAAGAAATGATACAAGGCCGTCATCGCGAACTGCCATCGGGACAGCTCGACTACGGCGGGACTTACAATGTCTGCAGGAACCATTGCGTAATCTCCTCGAAGTGATGTTAGTAAGACATTGAATTAAAAATAAAAAACCAGACGCCTTTCTTTTAGCGTAATTTCCGGTAAGTGGATTCTACCGAAAAGTAAATATCTGTGAATTGATCTAGATCAATTTTTCGGCTTTTTTATTTTCCCAGAAGAACGTACAAAGCGCCGGTGCCGCCGTCGGCAGCTTGGGCGGAACAGTAGGCCAGTACGTCGTCGAACTGGCGCAACCAGAGGTTCACGTTGGGTTTTAGCACCGGACCGGTATTGCCAGATCGCCAGCCTTTGCCATGAATGACGCGCACGCAGCCCAGGTGACGTCGGCGGGCTTCGCGGAGAAACTCCACCAGCGCCCGTCGCGCTTCTTCCAGGCGCAGGCCATGCAGGTCGAGTTCGGCTTCGATGCGGTATTGTCCTCGTTTGAGCCGCCGGCCGACGGCACGGGGAACGCCATCTCGCGCGTAAAATACCGGATCGAGCGCCAGCCCTCCGCCGTAATCGAAAGGAGCGTCCCGCAAGTGACGTATCACCTCCATGGAAGGCGGGGAGCAGTAGATTTCCCGTCGCCGTGATCGGGCAGGGGGTGTCCGGGGATGGCGATCATGGCGGACAGGGATGACTTCGCCCACGCTGGCGCGAAACAGGGCGCGTTCTTCCGGGTCGATGTCTGCCATGGCGTCACCTCCTTATCTTTAAAAAAGTGAATCCCAAGGAAAGGAGCCTTGCCGGATACGGGCGATCCTGGTGAGGCGGGAAGGCTTGGAAGCCGTTTTGAGGGGCATTCGGGAAAATACGGAGTCTATTTCGCTAAAATCGCCTCAAAGCCGGCACCGACATGCCATCGCCGCCGCAGAGCTTATTGAAATCAGGCAGGCTCTGGGAGAATTGTTTCGGTGCAAACTCAAGTATGATCTTAGCCTGGCCGTGCAATCAATAGCATGGATAGGGTGCGGCATGTATTAAAGAAGGAATCTCTGATCAATTCATGGTTCTGCATCTTGCGTAGAAATCGTCTATTTCAACTATTAATTCTGTCGACGCATTTTTAGTCGGCAGGCGTTATGACAGAACTCAAGGAAAGGAATGTGAAAAAAGTCGTTGTATGGTTGATCATCTTTATCCTGGCCGGGGTATCCGTCTTTTTTTCCACGCTCAATCTGGCGGCGCTGAGCCTGAATTTTTATTTCTTCACGTTGACTGCGCCCATCGCGGTGGTTTTCTTTGTCTTGATCTTCTTCGGTGCGCTATTGGGAGGTATTACGGTCGGCAGCGCGTGCTTTGGGAGGCGGCTCGAACTCAAAAGAGTGAAGCGAAAATTGGCGGAGCGTGAAAAAGAGCTCGAAGCGCTGAGAAAACTTCCATTCAAGGATTCACCTTGATGGATATTTTGCTGTGGTTGCTGCTGCCTGTGGCCGCCGCGACTGGGTGGTGGTCCGGGCATCGTCAAACGCGCCGCCAGGGAGGCGAAAAAAAAGGCCATCCCGAAGGAGGCTACATCAAGGGACTGAACTTCTTGCTCAATGAGCAGCCGGACAAGGCGCTGGATTTATTCATCGATCTTCTGGAGGTCGATGATGAAACTATCGATACACATCTGTTGCTAGGAGGCTTGTTTCGCAAGCGCGGTGAGGTCGAAAGAGCGATAAGAATCCATCAGAATCTTATCGCGCGCCCTTACCTGCGCGGCCAGGATAGAGCGACGGCCATGCTGGAATTGGGAAAAGATTACATGCATGCCGGCTTGCTGGACAGGGCCGAAGGCCTCTACAAGGAAATCCTAGAGACCGGCTATTACAAGATTGAGGCGGGCCGCCAGCTACAACGCATTTATGAGCAGGAAAAAGATTGGAAGGCGGCGATCGAATATTCAAGCCTGGTTGACGCCAAAGGTGATTCCGGCCGTGCGGCCGTGCGGGCGCATTATTGGTGTGAGTTGGCTGAAAAGGCGCTCGCGCAAGGAAGAGACAGAGCGGCGTACGCGCATGCAAAACAGGCGCTGGCGACCGACCCGAACAGCGTCCGGGCGAGTCTTTTGCTCGGTGATCTTGCCGTTCATAATGGCAACTTGAAGGAGGCTGAAAAAAACTATTTGCGCATTCTCCGTCAGGATGAAAAATTCCTTCCTGAGGCGCTGCCAAAGCTGGACGGCATCTATCGTCAGACTGGCCAATGGCGCACATACAAGAAAATTCTGGGGAAAATGCGTGATGAAAACAATAAAATAGAACTGCTGATCCATTACGCCAGATCGATGGTGGAAAGCGGGGCGGCGGAAGAGGCGCGCGAGTTTTTGTTGCGCGCCCTTGAAGATCATAAGGATTCATTATATTTATTGAGGGACTACCTGCGGCTGGAGCAATCTAAAATTGCACCGGGCGCAAACAAGACGCCAGATATCGTTTTGCAGATGATCGACAGCTATTTGACACGTTCGCCGACCTTTTGCTGCGAAAATTGCGGATTCGGCTCGAAAAATCTCTATTGGCAGTGTCCTGGGTGTCATCAATGGGGTATGGTAAAACCTGCCCGGGATCACTCGTTCAAACGATCCAAGTGATCAAAACCTTGCCTGAAATTCTGCAGAGGCATCTTAAGTCACCCAGGAAACCAACAAATCGCTACGAGCACTCAATGCCAGGAAAACCCATTATTGTCGCCCTTGACTATCCCGATGCCACCTCGGCTTTGGAGTTTGTCGATAATCTGTCTCCCGAATTGTGCCGGCTGAAAGTCGGATTCGAATTGTTCGTAGCAGCTGGGCCGGAATTTGTCGATCGGCTCGTGGCCAAGGGATACGACGTTTTTCTGGATTTGAAGTTCCACGATATCCCCAATACCGTTGCGGCGGCTTGCAAAGTGGCCGCGGATTCCGGCGTCTGGATGCTTAATGTGCATGCCAGTGGCGGCGCGGGAATGCTCAGTGCTGCCAGAGAGGCGGTTGCTTCGGCAGGCCAATCGCGCCCCCTTTTGATTGCGGTGACGGTGTTGACTGCGCTGAGCGGCGAGGATCTGGGCGAACTGGGCATAAAGGAAAACCCGGCGGAGCATGTGCTCCGCCTGGCCCGTTTGAGTCATGCCTGCGGCCTTGATGGGGTGGTTTGCTCTGCTGCCGAGGCCGCAACGCTCAGGGCGTTCTTTCCTGCTCAGGATTTCGTGTTAGTGACGCCTGGAATCCGGCTGGCGGCCGACAGCCGCGATGATCAGAAACGCGTGCTTACGCCACGGCAGGCTCTGGAGTCGGGATCCGATTATCTGGTCATTGGCCGGCCCATCACCCGCGCCGCTGATCCGGTCGAGCGCCTTCATGAGATCATGGCGTCACTAAAATAGTGTGAAACCGCAATCATGAACAACTTTATTGCTTTTTTAAATCAGGAGCTTCAATTTTCATGACATATTCTCCAGGACCAATCCGTAAAGCCATATTTCCCGTTGCCGGTATGGGAACCCGTTTCTTGCCGGCGACCAAGGCGAATCCAAAAGAAATGCTGCCGATCGTTGACAAGCCTTTAGTGCAATATGCCGCGGAAGAGGCCGTCAAAGCAGGTATTGAGGTGCTTGTTTTCATCACCGGCAGGAACAAACGATCCATTCCGGACCATTTCGACAAAGCCTATGAGCTTGAAACCGAACTCGAGGCACGAGGCAAAACTGAATTGCTCAAGACGGTTCGGGACATACTTCCTTCTCATGTCAGCGTAGTCTACATTCGCCAAACCGAAGCCTTGGGTCTGGGTCACGCCGTTTCCTGCGCTGAAGCAGTGATCGATGATGAGCCGTTTGCGGTGATCCTCGCGGACGATTTGATCGAGGCCGAACCCGAAGGGGGGCTCAAGCAAATGGTGGATCTATTCCACAAGGAGCAATGCAGCATTCTCGGCCTGGAAAAGGTGCCTTTGACAGAGCTTCATCGCTATGGGGTGATCGCCGGCGAACAGATTTCCGATTTCACGTGGAATGTGAATGCCGTGATAGAGAAACCAGCGCGTGAACAGGCGCCTTCCGATATGGCCGTCGTGGGGCGTTATATCCTCACACCGGCGATTTTTGAAATGATTAAAAAGACAGGGCGAGGCGCTGGAGGAGAAATTCAGTTGACGGACGCCATCTCGGAGTTACTGAAAATCGAGCGCATCAAGGGGTGGGAGCTTCAGGGAAGACGCCATGATTGTGGCGATAAGCTGGGTTACCTCAAGGCTACCGTGGAATACGCGCTCAAACACCCGGAACTGAGCACAGCTTTCAGGGATTACCTCAGATGCCAGGTGGAATCGGGCGTAATCTAAAGGCGCTTTTGACAGAGGATTACAAAAGAAGCTTTTGAAGCACATCGACTATTGTGCTGACCTATGAAACAGGCCGCAGTAAAATCTGTTTACTGAGATGTATGCGTTGTCACGAGAATGTCATATCGATCGGCTTTAATCATGGGTGATTCCTGGTCATGAAGCGAGACGAGATGGGAAACAAGCCGGATATTCTGCTGGTCGAAGACGAGCCCGCGATTCGTGAAATGGTGCAGTTTTCCTTGGGGCGGGCCGGCTTGCAGGTGCGCGAAGCCGAAGACGTGAAAACCGCGCAGGCCTTACTTGCGGACAATCTGCCGGATTTGCTCCTGCTGGACTGGATGCTGCCTGGCATGAGTGGAATGGATTTTGCCAGACGGCTCAAGCGTGAGGAGTACACGCGGGCGTTGCCTATCATTATGCTCACCGCTCGCAGCGACGAGAACGACAGGGTGGGAGGGCTCGATGCAGGCGTAGATGATTACGTTGTCAAGCCATTTTCGCCGAGAGAACTCGCGGCCAGGATTCGCGCTGTATTGAGGCGCACGCGTCCGGATGAAGCCGAGGGGCCGCTCAAGGCCGGTGAACTTGAGCTCGACCCTCTGACCCATCGCGCCACCGTGAGGGGGAATGCGCTCGAAATGGGACCCACCGAATTCCGCTTGCTGCGTTTTTTTATGTCTCATTCAGACCGGGTTTACAGCCGCGGTCAATTGCTCGACAAGGTATGGGGGCAAAATGCTTTTGTCGAGGACCGCACTGTCGATGTGCACATTTTGCGTTTACGCAAGGCGTTGGGAATATATGGATGTGATCGCATGGTGCAGACAGTGCGTGGCGCGGGGTACCGTTTTTCAGCGAAGGATTGATCGGCTGCCAAAATCCTCTCTAGAGCGAATGCCACACCCTTGGTGCTTGCAGGTTGGCGCCAGTGCGCAACTCGCGTCAGCCAAGATTCATTCTTGCTTGCTGATATACGAAGAATGCTATAGTTAATCAGGATGTTATCTGATTATTTAGCGAGCGGCTGAAGCTTTCTGGCGGGTAGGCGCATCATGATGAAATCCTGGCTTACGGAGTTCGCTCGCCTCCTCGCGCTTTGCGCGCCGGCGATGATTTTAGGCGCGGTCACCACTCACTTGGGGTGGAGCCTCTTGGGCGCCGTCCTGATTTTTTTGGCATATCACCTGGGAAACCTTTACCGTCTGCAGCGCTGGCTGCAGACCGACAAGGCGCGCAAACATCCACCTGATGTGGGTGGAGTATGGGGTGATCTGGTGGCAACGCTTTACCGCGAGAGTAAGCATCGCCGCAGACTGAAGCATCGCCTTGGCCATCTGTTGGATGAATTCGATGAGTTCACGCGCGCCATGCCGGATGCCATGATCGTGATCGATGAGCAGAATGTCATACGCTGGTTGAATGAGGCGGCAGCCAGCATGTTCGAGCTCGATCCACACGCCGATCTCGGTCAGCGGATAGGCCATTTGTTGCGCCAACCCGAATTTCAGCATTTTCTTCACCAAGGACGCTACGATTCCACCTTGGAGTTATCCTCTCCTCAACAGGCGGACATTCGCCTGAGCGTGCGTATCGTCCCTTTCGGCCAGCAGCGGCGTCTCATCGCGGCGCGCGACGTTTCGGATTTTTTCCGCCTCGAGCAGATGCGCCGCGACTTCATCGCGAATGTCTCGCACGAATTGCGTACACCTTTGACCGTCTTGTCGGGTTATCTGGAATCATGGGAAGAAATGCGCGTCCAGTTGCCAGAACTGTTGCGCCCTTCCCTGGAACACATGCGCGGGCAAACGGCCCGTATGCAGCAGATCATCGATGACTTGCTCACCTTGTCCCGCCTGGACAGCCAGCTTGCGCGGGCCGACGATTATGAGGAGGTGCCGATACCCGCGATGGTGTCTGCATTGAAGGAGGATGCGATCATACTGGGAGGTTCGGCTGCCCATGTCATCGATACAGAGATCGATGATACACTTTGGTTGCGCGGAGTGACCAAGGAGCTGCATAGCGCAATGGCCAATCTGGTCTCCAATGCGGTTCGCTACACGCCCGCCGGCGGCCGTATCTGCTTGCGATGGGTAAGGGCTGAAAATGGCGCGGCGCGGTTCGAAGTAAGCGATAGCGGAATCGGGATTGCTGCTGCTGATATCCCCAGGCTCACCGAGCGGTTTTATCGGGTAGACAAGGGCCGTTCGCGCGCAAGCGGCGGTACCGGTTTGGGACTTGCTATCGTAAAGCATGTTTTGGAAAGACATGGCGCTCGTCTGGAAATTCTCAGCAAGCCAGGTTTGGGCAGCACGTTTTCCTGCCTGTTTCCGGCGTCGCGGGTCTTGCAAAAACCGATCGAATCACCGACCGCCGGTTCCTTGGGCAATTGAAACAGTGAGATGGGTGAAAGTCTGCCGTCGCCCGCTATGAAACGAGCTGCGAAGGCTTAATTTGTTCGTGCAAAATCTGGGCAGGCGGCGGCCTTGCGGTACTCAAGAATTCAGGATGATTTTTTGAGTGATTCCCTGAAAATCCAACGTCTGAGTACAGCCTGAATAGAGTATGCAGGAGCACTTATGAAGCAAACGTCAATTCCCCAGCAGGTCGCGGCGGTCGATCTCGGCTCCAACAGTTTCCATATGATCGTGGCCCACATCGAGAGCGGTGGTCATCTGAGAGTTATCGATCGCCTCAAGGAAATGGTTCGCCTCAGGGGAGGGTTGGATGAATTTAATCAGCTCACTCCACAAGCTCAAGAACATGCCCTGGAATGTCTGCGGCGTTTTGGCCAGCGGGTGCGAAATTTTCCACTGGGTTCTGTGCGTGCACTGGGCACCAATACGCTAAGGCTTGCCAGAAATGCCGAGGAATTTCTGGCGCTGGCATCGGCGGCGTTGGGCCATCCCATAGATATCATCGGCGGACGTGAAGAGGCGCGCCTGGTTTATTTGGGAGTGGCTCATACCATTGCGCCCAGCGGGGAGCGCCGACTGGTGGTGGATATTGGAGGCGGCAGCACTGAATTGATTATTGGTGAAGGTTTTGAAGCACTGCAGACCGAAAGTTTGCATCTTGGCTGCGTCAGCGTATCGATGCGTTTTTTTGCCGACGGCAAGTTGGCCGCCAAAGCCTGGGATCGAGCATTGACCTTCTGTCGACAGGAATTGCAACCTTATGTGAGCCGATTTGACGTCAGTCATTGGCGTCGCGCGCTGGGGGCGTCAGGCACCATCTCCACCACAGAGAAGGTGGTTCGCGAAAATGGGTGGAGTGATGGTGCTGGGATCACGCCAGAGGGCCTGAAAGCGTTGCGCAAGGCATTGTTGGCGGCAGGAGAGGTGGAGCGTCTCGGTTTGAGTGGTCTAAGCAAGGAGCGCACGCCGGTTTTCACCGGTGGTGTGGCCGTGTTGACGGCGTTGTTCGAGGGCTTGGGAATCGAACGCATGGAGGTGGCTGAAGGCGCTCTGCGCGAAGGCGCGCTGTATGATCTTTTAGGGCGGATTCATCATGAGGATATCCGCCCACGCTCGATTCGGGCGTTTGCGGAGCGTTTTCATGTCGATGTCGCCCAGGCCAAACGGGTATCGAGGTTGGCGAAGCGTTTCTTTGATTCGGTCGCTGATGCCTGGGATCTGGGCGCCGAAGATCGCGATTATTTGCTTTGGGCGGCGCAGCTGCATGAAGTGGGTCAGAGCGTGGCCCACAGCGGCTACCATAAGCATGGTGAGTATCTTGTGGGTAATGCTGATCTGCCCGGATTTTCGCGACATGAACAAGAAATTCTGGCTGTTCTGGTACGCACTCACCGGCGCAAGTTCAATCTCAAGCTTTTCGCTTCATTGCCCCCCGATTCCAGGCGACGTGTGGTCAGGCTCGCTGCCTTGCTGCGTCTGGCCGTGGTATTCCAACGGGGCCGGAATGATGAGGAAAAACCCGCAAAATTGAGTGTGGAAAACGGTTCACTTAAAGTTGGGTTGCCTGAAGAATGGCTGGCCTCGCGTCCCTTGACAAGAGCCGATATTGAGAGCGAGCAGGACGCATTCGGGCAGGTGAAGATTAATCTGCTTCTTGTTTGATCAGGCCATGCACCGAATGTTCCACCTCGAGACACGAGGATCATGCCGGTATGAGTGATCTCAGAAAATTGCCGGCTGGTTAAGATATTCGGACTGGCGCCGCTTTTGTCCTCGAATTTCGCCATAGGCCGGGTGGTGAGTGATGGTCACTGATCGATCATGCGGCCTCACTCCATACCATTGATTTTTTTCAGCAGCATATTCTGGGCGGCACGGGGTTTTTGACGGCCGGGTTTTACGCGGCGATAACTGCCGTCGGCTTGCAACTCCCACGCCTGGCAGTTATCGGCCAGATAGAGATCCAATGTTTCCGACTTGACCCGCGCGGCGAGCAGGTGATCTTCGATGGGGAAGGCCATTTCCACGCGGCGGAAGAAGTTTCTTTGCATCCAGTCGGCCGAGGAGCAGAAAATTTCGGACTCGCCACCGTCGTTTTGGAAAAAATACACCCGTGAGTGTTCGAGAAAACGGCCCAATACCGATCGCACGCGTATATTCTCGGAAACGCCAGGAATGCCCGGACGCAGCGCACAGACGCCGCGTACGATCAAGTCAATTTGCACTCCTGCCTGGGAAGCTTTATAGAGGGCGCGGATGACCTGAGGTTCGATCAACGCATTCATTCTGGCGATGATGCGCGCCGGCCGGCCCGCTTGCGCCGCTTGCGTCTCCCGCCGGATGCGATCGAGAATTCCTTTGTGTAGGGTGAAAGGTGATTCAAGTAATTTTCTCAGCCGTTTCGCGCGCCCAAGTCCGGTCAGTTGCTGGAATACCTTGTGAACGTCCTCGCCAATGACTCTATCGGCCGTGAACAGGCCGATGTCTGTATAGGTCCGGGCGGTGCCGCCGTGGTAGTTGCCGGTGCCAAGATGGACATACCTGCGCATTTTTCCTTTGTGCCGCCGAACCACAAGCAGAAGTTTGGCATGCGTTTTATAGCCGACTACGCCATAGACCACATGGGCGCCAGCCTCCTGGAGGCGGCTGGCGAGGGTGATGTTGGCGGCTTCATCGAAGCGCGCCCGCAGTTCCACCACAGCGGTGACTTCTTTGCCGGCTCGCGCGGCCTCGATCAAAAGGTCGACTATCCGTGATTGGGTGCCGGTACGGTAAAGCGTCTGCTTGATTGCCAGGACGTCTTCATCGCGGGCGGCCTGACGCAGAAAATCGACCACCGCATTGAATGATTCATAGGGGTGGTGGACAAGTATGTCGCGTTTGTCGAGCGAGGCGAAGATGTTGTCTTCGTTGTATCCCTTGGGCATAACCGGGGTGAAGGGAGAAAATTTGAGATCCGGTCGGTCGACGAGATCGATAACGGCCGCCAGCCGATTGAGATTGACCGGCCCGTTCACCTGATAAAGATCTTCCGCGGCCAAGTGGAACTTTTGCATCAGGAAAATGGCCACATCCCGGGGGCAATCGTCGGCCACTTCCAGGCGTACGGCTTCTCCATAATTGCGCGAAGGCAACTCACCCTCTAAGGCGCGTTTAAGATCGTCGATTTCTTCCTCTTCGACGAACAGCTCGGTATTGCGGGTGACGCGGAATTGGTAACAGCCTGTGATGTGCATGCCGGGGAAGAGATCTCCAACATGCGCATGAATGATGGAGGATAAAAAGACGAAACCATAATCGGCGTAACAGAGTTCCTTGGGAATCTGAATTAGACGGGGCAGGGAGCGGGGCGCCTGTACGACGGCGAATCCGCTGTCCCGTCCGAAGGCATCCTTGCCTTCGAGAGTGATGACGAAGTTGAGACTTTTATTGAGAATTCTCGGGAAAGGGTGGGATGGATCGAGTCCCAGCGGGCTCAGCACGGGTTGCAGTTCCCGATGGAAATAGCGTTTAACCCATTCGGCCTGTTCAGGACTCCAATGGGTGCGGCGCACGAAACGGATGCTTTCAGCCGACAGTGCGGGCACCAGTTCTTCATTGAAGACTCGATATTGTTCGTCGACCAGGGCATGAGCCGTTTCGCCGACGCGAGCGAGTTGTTCCGCCGCGCTCAGATTATCGGGGCCCGGGGTACTGATGCCCAGAGCAATCTGCTGCTTCAAGCCGGAAACACGCACTTCGAAGAACTCATCCATATTGGTGCTGGAAATGCACAGAAAGCGCAATCGTTCCAGCAAGGGCATGTTTTCGTCGCGCGCCAGGTCGAGCACGCGCCGGTTGAATTCGAGCAGACTGAGTTCGCGGTTGATATACAAATCGGGGCGACTCAGATCGACCGTCCCGGTCGAAGCGTCGCCCAAGGAATCTTCGGCAGTCATGTAATTGTCAACCTATGGAGTTATTTTGCAGTGATATCATTTTGATAAATTTTATGCGCTAAGATAAACGAAGCCCGCCGGCTTCTACACTAGCATGAAGTTAATTATCCACGCCATCCTGTGCCGATGGCCTTATATGCAAGCTTAAGGTGAACTCAATGAATACCGATCCTTTCAATAAACACATTTCCAAACAGTTCGATGCGGAACTCGAAAATCTTCGCGGCCACGTCATGGCTATGGGAGGATTGGTGGAAAAGAACGCCGGCGAGGCGATTGCCGCCTTGATAGAGGGCGACACCCTCTTGGCCGAGGAGTCGGCGCATTCGGATTATCAAGTCAATCGCATGCAGGTGGCTATAGACGAGGAATGCGCAAGACTTCTGGCCTTAAGGCAGCCGGCAGCCATTGATCTGCGCTTGATCATGACTGTCATCAAGACGATTTCCGATCTCGAGCGCGTCGGCGATAAGGCGGAGAAAATTGGTCGTATGGCAGTGGAAATGGCTGCCATGGATCGTCCTGCCGCTTTCAAAGAGTTGCGTTACATGGGTGAATTGTCCCGGGCGGCTTTGCACAAGGCGCTGGATGCATTCGCGCGTCTGGATGTCGATGCAGCCATGGGAGTTGTCCGAGGCGATGATCTGATCGATGAAGCCTACAAGGGTCTGACCCGTCAGCTCATCACTTACATGATGGAAGACCCGCGCAATATTCGCCGCGGCATCGATATCCTCTGGTGCGCCCGCGCCCTGGAGCGAATCGGAGATCATGCCAAGAACATCGCCGAATATGTGGTCTATCTTGTTTGTGGCAAGGATGTTCGTCACATTACACCCGATGAGGCGGAGAAGGAGATTTCCGGCAAGCCGCGTTGATTTTTATGTGCGCGACTCGACCGCCGATCTGTGTGGATGGAATAAAGCCGTCCGCTATGCCGTCTTGAATTCCTGACGATCCAGTCAACCGCTGGCCATGATTTACATAATCAGGAGGATAGACGAGCCATGACCATTTCCCGTAGAGAGTTCATGCAAATGCTGGCTATCGCCGGCATGACCGGTTTTTTGGGGCCGCGTTTTGCACAGGCGGCCGGTAAAAGCGCGGAAGATCCTTATGCCATTCCTGAGTTTGGCAATGTCACCCTGATGCATTTCACCGACTGCCATGCCCAGCTCAACCCCGTCTGGTGGCGTGAGCCGGATACCAACATCGGCGTTGGCGACGCATGGGGCCGCCCTCCACATCTGACCGGCGACGCCATCCTCAAGTATTATGACGTCACTCCCAAGACCCGGGATGCTTACGCCTTTAGTTGCTTGGATTACGATGAACTTGCCCACCAGTACGGTGTGGTAGGTGGAATGGCTCACATTGCTAGTTTGGTCAAGCGTTATCGCGAAGAACGTGCGGGCCGCACCTTGCTGCTGGACGGCGGCGACACTTGGCAGGGGTCAGCTACCGCCCTTTGGACGCGTGGCTTGGATATGGTGGGGATGCAGAATCTGCTCGGCGTGGACGCCATGGTGGGGCATTGGGAATTCACCTATGGCGCAGATCGTGTGATGGAGCTCGTCAAAAAACACCTCAAAGCCGAATTTCTTGCCCAGAACGTGAACGATACGACTTGGGGTAATCTCATTTTCCCGCCTTATATGATCCGTGAGGTGGGTGGGCGCAAGATCGCGGTGATCGGTCAGGCCTTCCCGTATACGCCCATCGCCAATCCCGGTTATATGATCCCCGGCTGGACTTTCGGTATCAAGACGACGCACATGCAAAAAATGGTTGACGAATGCCGACAAAAACACCATGCAGACCTGATTGTGGTGCTATCCCACAACGGCGCTGATGTGGACATGAAAATGGCTTCCGAGGTGAAGGGGATCGATATCCTTCTCGGGGGTCATACCCATGACATCATGGGGCCGAAGCCGGTGAAGGTCGGGAAAACTCTTATCATCAATACTTCGACCAATGGCAAGATTCTTGCCCGCTTCGATCTTGATGTTGGCAAGGGAAGGCTGAATGACTATCGATTCTACTATCTGCCGGTGTTCTCCAACATGATTGAGCCGGACAAAGAAATGGCGGCATACATCCATAAGGTACGCTCGCCCTATGCCGGGAAGCTGGCCGAGCCGCTGGCGGTGACCGAAAGCCTGCTTTACCGACGCGACAACTTCAACGGCAGTTTTGATCAACTTCTGGTGCAGGCATTGATGGAAGAAATGGACTGCGAGGCCGCTTTCTCACCTGGATTCCGCTGGGGCTACTGCAAGCTTCCAGGAGAGACCATTACTTTCGAGGATGTGATGGCCCAAACCGCCATCACCTATCCTCAGGTGACAGTCAACGAATACACCGGCGCGCAAATCAAGTTGATCATGGAAGACGTGGCCGACAATCTGTTCAATAAGAACCCCTATTACCAGCAGGGCGGCGACATGATCCGGGTGGGAAACATTCAGTATGTGATGGATCCGGAAAAAACCATTGGCCATCGAATTACCGAGTTGCATGTCGGCGGAAAGCCGATGTCAATGAAAAAGAAATACAAGGTCGCCGGGTGGGCTGCGGTGAGTAAACCAGTCGAGGGAACTCCAGTCTGGGACGTGTTTGCCAAATGGCTGCGAGCCAAGAGGCAGGTGCGTGTAGACAAGCTCGATATTCCGCGTTTGGTGGGTGTGAAAGGCAATCCTGGCATCGCCTATCCGCGTGAATACGGTTTGTGATCAAGGGCGTTTCGAAATTGATTGAAATCAAATAATCGGTCGGCTCGAGAACAAATCGGGTCGGCTGCACCTGGAAGAAGAAGGGGGGACTATAAAAGTGGTTATGGCCTATCTGTTTTTCGCGTTGGTTACATTGCATGTCCTCGGTGTCGTGATCTGGATTGGGGGCTCTTTCTTTGTTTACGCTCTGCTGCCTTCGCCGGGTACCGAAGCAGATAGATCGCAGATGGAATTATGGCTGAGGGGGTTGAAGCGCTTTTTCCCCTGGTTGTTGTTATCGAGTCTAGTGGTTTTTGGCACGGGTGAAGCTCTGGCGCGGGAATGGCTTGGAGGTCTCGATGGGCCGTTGTATGTGCATATCATGTTCGCCATTGGCGCCTTATGTTTGTTGTATTCTTTTTACATCTATCTATTCCCCTACCGGCGCATGAAAGCGCTGTTGGCAGCAGGTGACCATGAGCAAGCTTTGTGGCGATTGCGTTTCATTCGCGGGTCGTTGGGGTTGATCGGTTTGGCAGGTCTGATCAATGTGGTCGTGGCGGCCTCGGGGCCGGTCTGGGGTGGCTCGCCCCTCGAACTGGCTCCCTACCTCCCTTTTCTGGCCTGAAGCGAGTTTGGTCAGATTATTTCTTCGCTGAAGTTGTTTCAGGTGCAGCCGGATACACTGGTGGGGGGCACGGCCAGTTCAACCGGAAATCGTTCATATTCTAAATGTGGCATTCAATAAGTTAAAATAAAAAAATTTTTTAGCCCTTAATTAGGATCGAGGCGTCGAGCCTCCCACGGAATCAATGTCTGAATTGAAAAAAGAAGTCGCTCGTCGGCGCACCTTTGCGATCATTTCCCATCCCGATGCAGGTAAAACCACCATCACCGAAAAATTGTTGCTGTTTGGCGGGGCGATTCAGCTTGCCGGCTCTGTCAAGGGGCGAAAGGCCGCCCGTCACGCCACATCCGATTGGATGGCCATGGAAAAAGAGCGTGGCATTTCGGTGACTTCCTCGGTGATGCAGTTCCCTTACAAGGGGCGCATCGTCAACCTGCTGGATACGCCCGGCCATGAGGATTTTTCCGAAGACACTTACCGCACGCTCACAGCCGTGGACTCCGCCTTGATGGTCATAGATGCCGCCAAAGGCGTCGAGGAGCGCACCATCAAATTGATGGAAGTATGTCGTTTGCGTGATACCCCGATTATGAGCTTTATCAACAAACTCGATCGCGAGGGTCGGGAGCCGATCGAGTTGCTCGATGAAATCGAAGACATACTCTCCATTCAATGTGCGCCCATCACCTGGCCGATCGGTATGGGTAAGCGCTTCAAGGGGGTCTATCATCTGCTTACCGATACCGTGCATCTGTATACGTCCGGCCAAGGAAGTCGCGCGCAGGCAGGTGAATCGATAGAGGGCTTGGATAATCCACGCCTTGATCAAGTGCTGGCTGACCAGGCGGATGAATTGCGTGAGGAAATTGATCTGGTTCGAGGAGCCAGCCACGGTTTCGATTACGCGGCCTATTTGCGCGGGGCTCAGACGCCCGTCTTTTTCGGTTCCGCAATCAACAACTTCGGAGTGGCTGAATTGTTGGATGGCTTCGTCGAATGGGCGCCGCCTCCTCAACCCAGAGCGACCAGTCAACGCCTGGTGGACCCATTGGAGCCGGCATTTGGCGGCTTTGTTTTCAAGATCCAGGCGAATATGGATCCGCAGCATCGCGATCGCATCGCCTTTGTGCGTATTTGCTCCGGAGAGTTCGAACGCGGCATGAAGTTGCGGCAGGTACGAACCGGAAAGGATTTGAAAATCGCCGATGCGCTGACTTTCATGGCATCGGACCGGGGGCATGTGGAAAAAGCATACGCCGGCGATATCATCGGCATTCACAATCACGGCACGATTCGCATTGGCGATACTTTCACGCAGGGCGAGAACCTTCAATTTACGGGTATTCCCAATTTCGCGCCGGAACTCTTCCGGCGCGCCCGGTTGCGTGATCCTTTGAAGATGAAGGCCTTGCAGAAGGGGCTGACGCAATTATGCGAGGAAGGCGCTACCCAGCTTTACAGGCCGTTGGAGAACAACGACTTGATTCTCGGCGCGGTGGGTGTGTTGCAATTCGAAGTGGTTGCTCAACGTCTGCGAGACGAATATGGGGTGGACTGCATCTTCGAAGCGGTCAACGTGAATACGGCTCGCTGGGTGAGCTGCTCGGACGAGCGCATGCTGCGCGAATTTCGCGAAAAGGCATCGAACAACCTTGCTCTGGATCATGGGGGCGATCTAGCCTATATCGCCCCCACGCGCGTCAACTTGCAAATGATTCAGGAACGTTGGCCTGAAATCGAGTTCCATGCCACCCGCGAGCATGGCGCGAGCTTGTGAGTTTGCTCGACAGCGAGGCGTCAATATTTAATGCAATAAATTGAACATTTGTCTGCGGTAAGGAACGATCCGCGGATCATCTCCAAGCAATTCAAATGCGGCCAGCAGTCCTTTTCGTCCCGCGTCATCACCGTATTTGCGGTCTTTTCTCATGATTTCCAGCAAAAGATCCATTCCGGCCTCGTATTGTCCATCAAGTATCCAGCGGGCGGCCAATTGCTCTTTGGCCTGCAAATCCTCTGGATCGGTTTCCAAGCGCTGTTTGAGGGTGGCCACGTCGGGAGCATCCCTTGCGATGGCCGCAAAATGGGCTAGAGCTTTTAGCCGCTTGATATCCGCATCTTCCGCTCGATTGGCAGGCAGATTTTGAAGAAGCGCCTGCGCTTCTTCCACTTCGCCTTTGGCCAGCAAAATCTGTACGAGGTCGGGTAATAGGCGTTCGTTTCCCGGATCTTCCTTCATTGCCTTTCGCAGTAGAGCGAGGGCCGCATCGGCATTACCTGACCGCCATGCAGCCAGTGCCTCCTCACGCAGGGCGTCGGATTCGCGCGGAATATGACGGTCTAGAAGGGCGCGGATTTGCGATTCTGGTTGCACCCCCATGAATTCATCGACCACCTGGCCGTTTTTGAATAATTTGACGGTGGGCAGGCTGCGTATGCCATAACGGGCCGCCAGCGCTTGCTCTGCATCGCTATTGATTTTGGCGACAATCAGCTTGCCCGCATACTCATCGGCCAGCTTGTGCAGAATCGGCGCCAGCATGCGGCAAGGGCCGCACCAATCGGCCCAGAAATCGGCCAATACAGGCACTTCATTGGATTTTCCGATGACTTTTTCAGTAAACTCTGCTTCGGTGACGTCATAAACGTATGGTGATTCGCTCATTGCTCGTTTTCCCATCGATATGTGTGAAAATTGCTAATTTGCGAATCTACTGTATGGGCGCATCCGGTCTGCTTCAAGTCGGATCGGCGCCTATCAATTCATGCATAACGTAAAATCCGCGATGTCTCTGGCATAATGATGTCCCGTGAATTCCGTTCAGCACCCCTCATCCGCGCCCTACGCTGGCAAGCTTTTTGCCGAAACTTTGTTTGCCTTGCGCGAGCGTGATCCGATTGCCAAGGTGAAATTGGTCGAACGCCTCCGCCGTGAGTGGCTGAAAGGGCGGTTGGGGCTTGTGGATTCGACGCCCGTGATTCCTCTACCGATTCCAGGTCGGCCGGAAAGACCGCTTCTGGTGCCACCAAGAAACGTGCCGAAGCGCGGTCTGGGAACCTCGGAAGGGCGGGCCGCGCTGGTGCATGCTGTGGCGCATATCGAATTCAATGCCATCAATCTCGCCCTGGATGCGGTTTATCGCTACCGTGATCTACCTTCGGCGTATTACGATGATTGGCTTAGAGTGGCGGCGGAAGAAGCCCGGCATTTCGGTTTGCTTGCAGAGCGCTTGGCGGAATATGGACTCACTTATGGTGACCTTCCTGCGCACAACGGCTTGTGGGAAATGGCCGTCAAGACGGCGGACGATTGGCTCATGCGCATGGCTTTGGTGCCGCGCCTACTCGAAGCGCGCGGTCTGGACGTGACGCCCGGCATGATCGAGCGGCTGCGCCAAGCCGGTGATCTACAGACGGTGGCCATTCTGGGAGTGATTCTGGAGGAGGAAGTCGGCCATGTGGCCATCGGTTCGCGTTGGTTTGTCCATGCCTGCGCCCAGCGCGGATTGGAGCCTGAATCGACCTTCCTGGAATTGCTACGTCGCCATGCACCTGGCCATATCGGCGGCCGATTGAATCATCGCGCACGCCTGCAGGCAGGTTTTTCTGCAAGCGAATTGAACAAGCTTGCAGAGCTAGCCGGAAAAGGCGCAACGAGGCATGAGCCGCGGTAAGCAGACTCCCGGGATCGGGATCATTCCTTAGGAAAGAGCAAACATAAATGACATACGTTGCAGCAGACATCGAAGTATTGAGTGGTTTGGATCCGGTACGAAAACGGCCGGGCATGTATACCGATACCACACGTCCCAACCATCTTGCCCAGGAAGTTATAGATAACAGTGTGGACGAAGCCATTGCCGGCTACGCAAGCCGCATTGAGGTCATTTTACACGCCGATGGCTCGCTGGAGGTGAGCGATGATGGCCGCGGCATGCCGGTGGACGTGCATCCTGAGAAGGGGCGTCCTGGCGTTGAGGTGATTCTCTCCACACTGCATGCGGGCGGGAAATTCTCCGGCAAGAATTACCAGTTTTCGGGGGGGCTTCATGGCGTTGGTGTTTCGGTAGTCAACGCCTTGTCCAAACGCCTGGAGGTATGGGTGCGGCGGGATGGCCATGAATACTTCATGCGCTTCGAAGGTGGAGAAAAGCGCTCTGATCTAGAGGTGATCGGTGGTGTGCCCAAGCGGCGTACCGGCACCACGCTGCGTTTCTGGCCCGATGCACGCTATTTCGATACGGTTAAATTCAGTCTGACGAGGCTCAAGCATGTACTGCGCGCAAAGGCGGTGCTGTGCCCGGGCCTGCATGTCAGTTTGTATGATGAAGCGCGCGATGAGCGCTGTGAATGGTGCTACCAGGATGGCTTGCGGGATTACCTGCTGGAAGCCATAGGGGATGTGGAGCATGTTCCCGATCCTCCGTTCCTGGGAAGCATGAGCGGCGAGCGGGAAGCCGTGGAATGGGCGCTGACTTGGTTGCCTGAGGCAGGTGAGGGCGTGGCCGAGAGTTATGTCAATCTCATTCCCACCCCTGTAGGAGGTACGCATGTCAATGGATTGCGGGCCGGTTTGACCGAGGCGGTGCGCGAGTTCTGCGAATTTCGCAATCTTCTTCCTCGTGGCGTGAAATTGACCCCAGAGGACGTTTGGGAGCGGGTCAGCTATGTGCTTTCTCTCAAACTCACCGACCCGCAGTTTTCAGGGCAGACAAAGGAGCGTTTGTCCTCCCGGGAAGCGGCTGCCTTCGTTTCGGGAGTGGTCAAGGACGCTTTCGCGCTTTGGCTGAATCAGTATGTCGTCGAGGGCGAACGCATCGCCGAGTTGGCGATCAACGCCGCGGCAAAACGCATGAGAAACGCCAAGAAAGTGGTGCGCAAGAAAGTCAGCAGCGGGCCGGCGCTGCCTGGAAAACTGGCAGATTGCACTTCCCAGGATCCATCGCGAAGCGAATTATTTTTGGTTGAGGGAGATTCGGCCGGCGGATCCGCCAAACAGGCGCGCGATAGAGAATTTCAGGCCATATTACCGTTGCGTGGCAAGATTTTGAATACCTGGGAAGTCGATCCGGCTCAGGTGCTGGGATCGCAGGAAGTCCATGACATCGCCGTGGCTTTGGGTGTGGAACCGGGTTCTGCAAATATGAATGGCCTGCGTTACGGAAAAGTCTGTATTCTGGCGGATGCGGATTCTGACGGCGCGCATATCGCCACCTTGCTGTGCGCCTTGTTCGTGCGTCATTTTCGCCCATTGGTGGCAGAAGGTCATGTATTCGTGGCGATGCCCCCCCTTTATCGCATCGATATTGGCAAGGAAGTGTATTACGCCCTCGACGATGCTGAACGCGAGGGGATCATCGATCGCCTTCGAGCAGAAGGCAAGCGTGGGAAAATTGCGGTCACGCGCTTCAAGGGGCTAGGGGAAATGAATCCTCTTCAACTTCGTGAAACCACTATGGCGCCCGATACCCGCCGATTGGTTCAGCTCACCCTTGACGACCCAAAGCAAACAGATCAGTTGCTCGACATGTTGCTCGGCAAGCGACGCGCGTCCGACCGGCGCCATTGGCTGGAACACAACGGCAATCTGGCTGAAGTGTGAATGATGCGCATCTATAAAAAATAAATATTTCGAATGGTTATATAAACAACACGCAACAACATGAATCATTATTCTCCCGAATCGATAGAACGTCAGCCGTTATCGGCCTTTACTGAAAAGGCCTATCTCGATTATTCGATGTACGTCATTCTCGACCGCGCCTTGCCGCACATCGGCGATGGCCTCAAGCCTGTGCAGCGGCGCATCGTTTACGCCATGTCGGAATTGGGGTTGGCTGCGACAGCGAAACACAAAAAATCCGCGCGTACGGTGGGCGATGTGCTGGGCAAATTCCATCCTCATGGCGATACCGCCTGCTATGAGGCCATGGTGTTGATGGCGCAACCGTTTTCCTATCGTTATCCGTTAGTGGATGGGCAGGGAAACTGGGGTTCTCAGGACGATCCCAAAAGCTTTGCAGCGATGCGCTATACCGAATCTCGCCTGGCGCCTTATGCCGAGCTTCTGCTGGCGGAGCTGGGGCAAGGCACTGTGGACTGGCAGCCCAATTTTGACGGTAGCCTGGAAGAACCCAAGGTGCTGCCGGCCCGCCTTCCCAATGTACTGCTCAACGGCGCGACCGGCATCGCCGTGGGGATGGCTACCGATATTCCGCCGCACAATCTTCGTGAGATAGCTTTGGCCTGCATGCGCCTGCTGGATGAGCCGCAAGAGTCCATAGAAACATTGTTGGAATTTATTCAGGGGCCGGATTTTCCCACAGAAGCGGAAATCATTACGCCACGCAAAGACCTGCTGGCTATGTATCGAAGTGGCAGTGGTTCGCTGCGCATGCGAGCACGTTGGCGGCGGGAAGGAGACGATATCGTCATCGATGCCTTGCCCTATCAGGTGTCTGGCGCCAAGGTGCTGGAACAGATCGCGGCTCAGATGCAGGCAAAAAAATTGCCTTTGATTGAAGACTTGCGGGATGAGTCCGATCATGAGCAGCCAATCCGTTTGGTGATTACGCCGCGTTCCCGTCGTGTGGACGTGGATTCCTTGATGGCGCATTTGTTCGCCACCACGGATCTGGAGCGTAGCTACCGCGTTAATCTGAATATGATCGGCCTGGATGGCCGGCCCCAGGTAAAGGATTTGCGCGGACTGCTAGTCGAATGGCTGGCTTTTCGCACCCAAACCGTCAGGCGGCGTTTGCAATGGCGTCTCGACAAAGTGGAACGGCGTTTGCACCTTCTGGATGGATTGTTTATCGCATTCCTCAATCTCGACGAAGTCATCCAGATAATCCGTACCGAGGATGAGCCAAAACCGGCATTGATGACACGCTTTGGGCTGACTGAGGCCCAGGCCGAATATATTCTCGAAACCCGCCTACGCCAGCTGGCGCGGCTGGAGGAAATGAAAATACGAGGCGAACAAGCTTCGTTGCAAAAAGAAAAGGCTGAGCTGACGCAAATCCTGTCATCGGACGGCCGTCTTAAGGATTTGATCAAACAGGAAATTCGTGCAGACGCGGAAAAATATGGGGATGCGCGCCGTTCACCTATCGTCAATCGCCGACCGGCGCAAGCGTTGGATGAAGCTGCCCTTCTGCCGGCGGAACCGGTCACAGTGGTATTGTCCAAAATGGGTTGGGTGCGTGCCGCCAAGGGGCACGACATAGAGCCTGGAAAACTCCAATATAAGAGCGGCGACGGTTTTCTTGCCGCAGCAGTGGGGCGCAGCAATCAATTGGCCGTGTTTCTGGATTCCACCGGACGCGCCTACAGCCTTCCGGCGCACACTTTGCCTTCAGCGCGCGGTCAGGGCGAACCCTTGACGGGCCGCTTCTCTTCGCCTGCGGGAGCGGAATTCGTCGCTGTGATGATGGGTGATGCCAATGACAGATACCTGCTGGCCACTGATCACGCCTATGGTTTTGTGTGTCGTTTAGACGATATGGTGACCCGCGCCAAGGCTGGAAAGGCCGTCCTCACCGTACCCGAAGGCGCCAATGTGCTCCAGCCTGTGCCAATCTCCACGGAAACCTCGCGTGTGATCGTTGTGAGCACGAAGGGATACATGCTTGTGTTCCCGATTTCCGAGCTGCCGGAGATGGCGAGAGGGAAGGGGGTGAAACTGCTTGGAATTCCTTCGGGAAAACTCAATTCCGGTGAGGAAAAGCTGGCGGCTATCGCGGTGGTGGACAATGACCAGGCGTCCATCCTGTATTCAGGCCAGCGCCATATGGCGCTCAAGCCAGATGTTCTGGATGGGTATATCGGTGGCCGCGGCCGTCGGGGCCATAAGTTGCCGCGTGGCTTCCAGCGCGTTGATGCCTTGCATCCTGAATGATGGGGGTGAGAAAAATTTCGCTTGTGTAAGCGATTGCAAAAAGACTTGAATTTAACTTCTCCTCTCCCATCATTACAGTCTTAAATCAAATCAAGAGGCATTGGGGGCATATGAAACGTATTCTATTATTCCTGGCGACAAACATCGCCGTGATGGTTGTCTTGAGTATTGTGCTCAGCATAATCATGGCGGTTACGGGCATAAATGGCATTCAAACGCCGGATGGAAACATCAATCTCTATGGGGTGCTTCTGTTGGCTGCCGTGTTCGGCTTTGGCGGTTCCTTCATCTCGTTGTGGATGTCCAAATGGATGGCGAAGATGAGCATGGGGGTGCAGGTCATCGACCAGCCGCGTTCGCAAAGCGAGGTCTGGCTAGTGGAGACCGTAAAGCGATTGTCAAGCCAGGCAGGATTGCCAATGCCGGAGGTGGGAATCTTCGACAGTCCGCAGATGAATGCGTTTGCCACCGGCCCAACGAAGCGTAATTCCCTGGTGGCCGTGAGCACCGGCTTGTTGCACAACATGAGCCGGGACGAAGTCGAGGCTGTATTGGCGCATGAAATCAGCCACATCGCCAATGGCGACATGGTGACCTTGACCCTGATCCAGGGAGTGATCAATACATTCGTGATCTTTATCGCCCGTATTGTCGGTCATTTGGTCGACAGGATGGTATTCAAAAGTGAAAACGAGTACGGACCTGGGTATTACATCACTGTCATTGTGACGGAGCTGTTTTTGGCGATCCTCGCTTCTATTATCGTCATGTGGTTTTCGCGGCAACGTGAATTCAGAGCCGATGCAGGAGCCGCGAGACTCGTGGGCCGCGGCAAAATGATTGCTGCACTGAAGCGGCTTCAGGCTGAGTATGAGCCTGAGGAGCTGCCGGGGCAGTTGGCGGCCTTCGGCATTAACGGGAAAATCGGACGGGGTTTGAGCCAGCTCTTCATGAGTCATCCCCCGCTAGAGGAGCGCATCGCGGCACTCGAAGGCATGCGTTAATCCATCTTCAGGCTGAAGCGTGTGAGTTCACGGCCGCGAATGCGCGTTTTTGATCTCACACGCAGAAGCTATCGATTGCAATTACAAAATCAGATCCCTGGCCCGGATATTTAATCCAGAGGTCGATAAAAAATATTCCGCCCAGATTCAATTAAGACAACACTATGTGTGCATCCAAGAGGGATAATAAAATATGAGCTTATGTAATCAGATACAGAATTCTCCTTTGGCGCAGGACCTTACCGAACGAGATTGCGGTTTTCTCGAACAAGTCATGGAACGCGAGACGCTTGCCAAAGGCGATCACCTGCTCAGAGAAGGTGAAGTAGACGGCAAGCTCTATCTGGTGATTTCCGGGAAATTGGCCGTTGTCAAGGAAATCGGCGGCGAAACAGTGACCTTGCATGTAATGGGCCCCGGCAGCCTTGCGGGTGAAATGGGATTCGTCGATGGTGCGCCTCATTCGGCCAGTATTATTGCCGAACAACCCACGGTTGTGCTTTCACTCAAACGCGAGGACTTCGAAAAACTGGTGCCCGATCACCCGAACCTCGTCTATCATTTCATGCGCGCCATCGTGCGTTTGGGGCACGCGACCTTGAAGCGCATGAACCTTCAATATGTGGAGATGAGTAACTATATCTCTCAAACCCACGGTCGTTATTGACCGATTGGATCAATTCGACCAGCGCCCATAACGGGCTGTTGAAATTTTACTCATACGGCACGCCAGCGCGTCAAAATCAGGCCCTAGTGCTCATTTTGCGCTCTGTAAGCTGCGCTTTCTCGCCTGATTTTTCCTTCTCTTGCACTCGCCTGAGCGAATTTCAACAGCCTTGTATATCCAAAAAGCGTTATGTTGAGGCTCGGGGGAGGTAGGTCGACACAGCCTTGGTGACGCACACCGCTAGCAGCACGGATCGCCTCCCCCTCATCTGACCACAACCC
>JALUXU010000064.1 GCA_027013225.1 Acidihalobacter sp.
CGGTGAACTCCAAAATCGTATCGTTTTTCATGTGGCATATCCTTTTCTCTCTGAGAATCGCGGCGCGTCAACACCGCCATGATATGCCACCCAATCACCCCATCACCAACTTTCGGGCATTGCTCCCAGGCGACAGGCTTGACCCCAATCTCACTGAAGTTACTGCTCTCATTGAAAAACCAACGCTACAGCAAGCGCCGTCGCGACTTGCCTCGATCGGGCGATATGTTCTCGAACCCGAGATCTTTGATATTCTGCGCGCCCAAGAACCCGGCCATGGCGGTGAAATCCAACTGACCGATGCGATCAACTCCCGCGCCAAACAAGGTCATGTTTGCGCCGTAACCCTGACCGGGCAGCGCTATGATTGTGGCTCCAAATTCGGCTACCTAGAGGCAATCGTTGATTTCGCCCTGGCGCATGAGGAATATGGGGACAACTTTGAAGTGCTGCTGCGTCAAAGGCTTGGCATCAGGGAGACTGAACGCCATGATCATCTGGGCGCCCCTGCGGCCGCATTGCTGTAAACCAAAGGACAAATTCGCATGAAGATTCCAGCGGGGGCACGCAATCCGCTGCTGGAGGCGATAAAGACGGTTGATCTCGAAGCCCTGCCATCTGTTCTGGCCGAGCGCAATTTGCGAGGAACCCCATGAATATTCCCCTCACATCTGAGACAGGCGATATCGCCCGGCGCATCATCTGGTTTGAAAATGCAGAAACAGCCCTAGCCGGCCCTGTTCGCTTCATGGCTTACGCAGCCGCTTACGCCACCCATGACGATATGAAACGAATCCGCACGCACATTAATGACGATGATTTCCGGGATGCGCTCGACCAAGCCCCGCCGGGGATTATTGACGCGCGATCCTGGGCGTATTGGAACCTCAAACTTGACCGCCAACCAGCTCCACCGTTGCCGACGCGTGATCTTTAGCGGCACATTTGCACACATAAACCTGGGCAACAACTTCTATCCCGTTGTTTTATACGCCTCTTTCCGACAAATGGCTTGATAGCCCTGCGCTCCCACGCAAACGTGCCCCCGAACTTGGATACAGAAAACGGGGACACAAGGTGCGGTCAACTGCTGAACAAAACCCGAAAATCCGTGCGGCGCAATATATGTTCCGCGCCGTACAATATGTGCCCATGTCGGCCGACATCCAGGCTGACAGGATCAAGGAATTCGCCGAAGCACACGGGATGGAAATTGTGCGAACTTATGCCGACGAAGGCAAAAGCGGCCTCTCAACCGGAGGGCGGGCCGCGCTGAAAAAACTGACCGCCGACATCGAGGCTGGCGACGTCGATTTCACCGTCATTCTGGTTTACGACGTCAGCCGCTGGGGCCGGCTTCAGAAAATGGACGAGTCCGCCTATTATGAAGAAATCTGCCGCCGGGCGGGCATTCAGGTCGCGTATTGCAGCGAGCAGGTTGAACATGACGGACCCCCAATCTCGACCGCCCTCAAAGGCGTGAAACGCGCTATGGCCGCGGAATACAAACGCATGGGCTATCGATAGACCTCTCGGCGATGGGAAATGCGAAGAACCAGTATACGGACCGTGTCGTCTTCGATTTGCGCAATGATGCGATAGTCGCCGACCCGAAACCGCCACAGATTCTGGAACTGTGATCCCTGCAGGGGGCGGCCGAGGCTTCGGGGGTCATCGGCAACCGCTAGGCGGGATTCCAGGTATTTCCGCAAACGGCTCTGGGTTTGGCGGTCAAGCTTGCGCACAGATTTCTGCACGCTTTTGGCGTATTCAATTGTCCAGATCACGCCACATCTCGTCCGCGCTGATCACGTCTTCCTGCCCTGCGCGAATACATTCAAGCGTCTGCTCCGCCAGATAAATGTCCTCAAGATCCTCGATTTTCTCGACAATAGCCTGACGGGCATAATAACTCTTGGTGCGACCGGTTTGGCGCGCCAGTGTCTCAAGCCGGGCCTCAACTTCCTCGGGCAATCTGATTGACAACATCTGACTTCTCCTTTGTCATACAGGTATGACATATTGATCATCATTACAACGGCATTCAAAATACAGCGGCAACATTTGGCATAGCACGCGCGAATGGGTTCAAGCGGGGCATTTCATTTACCCGGCAACTTATTGTTTTTCCTAACGTTTCCCCACTATTGACTTGATAGCCCCGCACACCCAAGCAAACGTGCCCCAACTTGAACACCTGAATGGGGAGCGCACTTTGAGCCAGGCTGCTGAACAAAAACCGGATTTCCGCGCCGCGCAATACGTGCGCGCGTCGACCGAGCATCAGCAGTATTCAACCGAAAACCAAGCCGACAAGATCAAGGAATATGCTGACCATCGCAGTATGGAGATTGTGCGCACTTACTCCGATGATGGTAAAAGCGGGCTTTCAATCGGCGGACGCGCTTCGCTGAAAAAGCTGATCGCCGATGTCGAAGCCGGGGGCGTCGATTTTAACGTCATTCTGGTTTACGACGTCAGCCGCTGGGGCCGGTTTCAGGACACGGACGAGAGCGCCTACTACGAATACATATGTCGGCGAGCAGGGATTCAGGTTGCGTATTGCGCCGAGCAGTTTGAAAATGACGGCTCGCCAAACTCCACCATCATCAAAAGTGTCAAGCGTGCCATGGCCGGGGAATACAGCCGCGAGTTGTCGGTCAAGGTCTTTGCCGGCCAGTGCCGCCTGATTGAGCTTGGGTTTCCGCCGACCTGATCAGCCGCGTCACCGATGCCGTTTTGGAGGAGGTTTCAGACTGGCAGAACCGTGCTCTGGAGCCGGTTTATCCCATTGTTTTCCTCGATGCCCTGCGGGTCAAAATCCGAGACGCGGAAAGCCGTCAGGTTAAAAACAAGGCGGTTTACGTGGCTCTGGGCGTTACTCCGGACGGTGAGCGTGAGGTGCAGGGCCTTTGGATCGCCGCCAATGAAGGGGCCAAATTCTGGCTTTCCATCATGAACAACCTCAAAAACCGAGGACTGGAGGACATCCTGATCGCCGTTGTGGATGGCCTGAAAGGCTTCCCTGACGCGATCAACGCGGCCTATCCCGACACGACCGTGCAGACCTGTATCGTGCACCTTGTGCGCCATTCCCTGAACTTCTGCGGCTGGAAGGATCGCAAAGAAGTGGCCAAAAGCCTGCGCCGTATTTATCAGGCCGTGAACGACGAGGCCGCCGCCAAGGCCCTTGATGATTTCGAGGCGGAATGGGGCAAAAAATACCCGTCAATCGCGCCAAGCTGGCGACGGGCCTGGCAAGAGGTCATCCCGTTCTTCGCCTTCCCGCCAGCAGTGCGCAAGATCATATATACGACGAATGCCATCGAAAGCCTGAACAGGGTGATACGGAAAACCACCAAAACCCGTGGCAGCTTTCCTACAGACGAGGCCGCCACCAAGCTGATCTATCTGGCGATCCGAAACTTTGAAAAAGCTGGCCGCTGCGTCAGAGAATGGGTTGCAGCACGAAATCAGTTCGCTATCCTATACCCCGAACGGTTCAACAAGTGACCCGTTTTAACCGCATGGGCCAGACCCCATACACAGAGTTTCGGATATTCCCGTCGGAATCCGAGAATGTGCGCCGGACTTAATTGTATTTCCAACCGATATAAGCCGCCACACTCCTGTACCCCTCCGCGCCGCGAGAATGGCTATTCGATTTGTGTCAGCTTCGGTCTGCCTTTAGCACAAAAATATCATGCTCCTTGCAATAATCAGCTAGGTAAGGTTCAGCGACTCCAAGGTTTTCAACTTTGTACCCCAGACCCGCTAGAAGTTCTTTAACCGCCTGCGTGGTTGCCCCGTGACAGCCATGCGTTTCCACGAGTATTGTCTTGGGCCTAATGGATATTTCCGTCAGAATTTTGATTTCCGCACCTTCACAGTCGAGCTCTAGAATGTCGCAGGGAGGCAACTTGTCCGCCGGCAAGATATTGGCCGGCTGGGTCGATTTATATACTGAAATGTCTTCCCCGACGATGGCAAATACGAGCTTAACACTTCCAGTCAAATTGTTGCGGGCTAGGGTCTCGCTGGCCTGATCGATACATTGAGAACTGCCTTCATAGCAAATGACCGAACCCGTGCTGCCGACAAGCTTTGCCGCAATCGCTATTGTCACACCAACACCCCCGCCAACAACGACAATGTGACTTCCAGCTTTAGCACTTTTCGTCAGTCCACATATCAAAGCCGCTTCATAGGTCGGCAAATCTTTGTAATTCCGGCGTTTTTTGGGCAGCAGCTTATACCACCACTTTCGGTCAAGCGCGACCGGCATCCCGGCATAGTAAACGGGTTGCGTCCGAAAAAAAGGAAAGCGTTCAAGCATGGGTCCACTCGCGTTGTTTCGTATCTCAGGGCTGCTCATCGGGTTTGCAAAACTCTGATTTACGGAGGAAAATTCAATTCAGGCCAATAGCACATGAAGATTCAAAAGTCTATTTTTTCTAGGGCCGGGATAACATAAAACCTGCGAATGTGCGTATACATTTAGGGCCCGAAATGTGTTCCCAACCGTCCAAACTTTTGACCACCGGAAAGCGCAATGAAAAGCGAGTGTATCTGGGGCGTATCCGGTTCGCAACTTTGGTCATTCTAACCGCCAGTATACGCCGGTTCCGTCAATTTCGCATATCGATACCGAAATGTTTTTTGACTCCAGATAATCATGAACTGCCTGCTTGCATCCTGGTACGGCATGATAGTCGTCAATAACAACGAAACCACCTGAGCTTACTTTAGGATATAGGCTGACTAAAGCGTCCATCGTTGACTCGTACATATCCCCGTCAAGCCTGAGGACCGACAGCTTTTCAATCGGAGCCTTTGGCAGGGTTTCAGAAAACCATCCTTTCAGAAACTTAACCTGATCATCAAGCAGTCCGTATTTTCTGAAGTTGTTTTTGACGTCTTCGACACTCACCGCCAGCACATCGTATTGATGATGGTCATCCCCTTTATCAGCGGCGTATTTTTCTGCGTTAGGCTTGGGAAGGCCCGCGAAACTATCGGCAACCCAGACCGTACGGTCCGTATCTCCAAGTGCTTTTAACACGCCACGCATCATAATACAGGCACCACCGCGCCACACGCCGGTCTCGATAAAATCGCCGGGCACGTTATCTTTGACCGCGGTAACGGCGCAGTTTCTGACGTTTTCCATCCGTTGCATTCCAATCATAGAATGCGCAAGCGAGGGCCAATCTCCGCCGGAATTACGGCTTTTCGCGTCGTATGATCCCGGACGATACGTAATCCCGAAAAGATGTCGCAGAGCGCCCCTTCTTTTCGACAGGATCGGCGGATCGCTGTAGATGGAATTGGTGATAACATCCCTCAAAAGATCCAAGTATAGGTTTGTGGCTGACTCATTCGACAGATCGTGTGACTTGTCTTTTGACAATATTTTGCTCCAACTGTTGGTGTGACCAGTTCCGTTTCTAACGCGTGCTTTGCGATCAAGCCACCAAAAAAAGAAACAAATGCTGACCATGCCAATTTTGGCGAAATGACAGACCGGAACTGGCACATGGCAAAACGCGTTGCAGACCATTTTGATGGCGACTATGTTTTCGAAAAGGCTTAGAAAGAACAGCAAGCGAAGCCAGTACCACTGCGGCGCCCATTACGCACTGGCGTTTGCACGCGCCCTGCGATAGGTTTGGGAGACACTGAACAAGACCTCGCTTGACAAAACAATGAACCTTCCGCGAACATTTCTCGAATCCATTGGTTTGGCCTGTGGCCTGCCTGCAATCTTTGTGCACACACCCAAATGCGGTGGAAGCTTCATCGCCGAAGGTGTGGGCCGCCGCCGCGACCGCCACTGTTTCACGCGCCGCCACCCTTCTCTACGCGGTCATCTGACTTATCTTGATTATAAGGAACGGTTTCCGGCGCTGGGGCTCAATATCGATTACGCAACCTGCTGTCTGGAAATTCGGATTTGGCGTGATCAGGCATCCTGGCATTCCCATTTGATGTAGGCCTTCGTGTCGACGGCCCAGCGTTCGTCGATCTCGACCAGCACGGCGCTGACG
>JALUXU010000065.1 GCA_027013225.1 Acidihalobacter sp.
CGCATCAGCCTGTGGAGAGGCGGGCTCTGGCTCCGGTCGCAAGACCGGAGCGAAACCCGCCTCGACGAAGCAGGAAGTCAGCTTTGTTCCTGTTTGAGCAGGAATGAGCAAGTCTGATGGAACGGTTTTTTATTGGCATTTATTGGCATTGGAGATTAGCTATGGATGTGGACATGAGTGATGATGGCTTGAATGTGAGCAATATCTCGCGCGACCAAGTCGCTTTGCTGGCTCAGGCATTGCGTTCTGCAAGCGACCAGAGTTTTATGGAGGATCCAGAGCTGAGTCGCCTTTTCAAACTCTTGGCTGTGCTTCAATCCGATTTATGGGATGACATGACGTCAGGAAAATTCGACTTTTCCGCCTACCAAGCCCGCGCCGTAGTGCTCCACCTATAATCGCGCATTGATTTAGTGTGGTGGTGAAGCGGCGCTATCGCCCGTCAGGGCGATCAGTCCGGTGTGTTTTGCCCCTCGATGTATTGTTTCAGCACCGTCAGCGGGGGCCACCCACGGTGGTGATGCAGTAGCTGCGGCTCCAAAAAACCGGCTTTCGCCGATAGAACTTCCGCAGATGAGCGGCAAACGCCTTGCGGATCAGGCGGGAGGTGACGGTTTTGAGTTTGTTCACCAAGGCGGACGGGGCCATCCTGGGTGTCAGCTCTAACAAGATATGGACATGGTCGGCTTCCCCATTGAATTCCAGCACTTGTCCACCCCATTTTGCCACGGTGCTTCGGGTGATATCTTCCAACCGCCCCAGCATGGAAGCAGTGATACACTTGCGACGGTATTCGGTCACAAGAACCAAATGGTACTGAAGCCTGAAAACGCAATGGTATAGCTGCTTCAACGGTTGTTTTACCATGACATCCAAAATATTATTCAAGTCATGGTCCAGCGCAAAGTCACCTATCGCTTATATCCCACCCGGCGCCAGATTGAAGCGCTGGAGCGGTTACGCTGGGTGCATTGCCTGCTGTGGAACACGGCGCTGGATCAACGCCGCAGTACCTGGCGGGAAGCGCAGGTTTCGCTCTCCTTTGCCGACCAGTGCAAGGTCTTGACCGGATGGCGTGCCCAGTCCTCTCTGCTCCGATCCGTCAATGCCCAATCCGAACAGGTCACACTCAAGCGACTGGATGAGGCGTTTCAACGCTTCTTCCGGCGGGTGAAGCGGGGTGAGAAGCCGGGATTCCCCCGTTTCAAGTCCCTGCACCGTTTCAAGGGTTGGGGCTACAAATCCCACGGAGACGGCTGGCGGCTTTTGGCCGGTCCCGGGATGAAACACGGCAAACTGCGCCTGTCCGGCCTGGGTGAGGTGCGCATCCGGGGCCGGGCCAGGACGCCCGGGGAACCCAAGACCTGCGAGATTCTGTACCGCCGTGGCAAATGGTACGCCTCGGTCACGGTCGAGTGCGAACCGGTGCGGCGGCATGGGGAACGGATCGGCGGCCTGGACTGGGGTGTGGAAACCTTCGCCACCATCGCCTCACCGGAAGGGATGATACGGATCGAAAATCCCCGGCATTTGGATCGCTCCCTGGAGCGAATTCGCGCCGTGCAGAAAAGCATTTCCCGCAAAGAGGAGGCGGCGAAGAAGGCCCGTGGCAAACCCAAAGGCTTTCCCGTCTCCAATCGTCTGAAGAAGGCGTATGAGAAACTTCGGCGCTTACACGAAAAGGTGGCCTGTCAGCGCAAAGATTTTCTCCATCAGAACAGCGCTTGGATTGTGGCCACCTTTGCGGTTTTGGGGTTGGAGCCGCTCAACATCCGCGGAATGACGGCCTCCGGTGGGGCTTACAAGCGGGGGTTGAATCGTGGCATTCTCGATGCGGCCGGTGGTCTGTTCCATTCGCTGCTCAGGTACAAAGCGGCAGAGGCTGGTGCCTGGGCGATGGAGGCAAACACCCGGCAGATCAAACCCAGCCAAAGGTGTCACCAATGCTGGCGGGTGGATGAGGAGAACAAGAAGAAGCTGCCGGACAGGTGGCACACCTGCCGTTTTTGTGGGGCCTCCTGCTCCCGGGACGAAAATGCGGCCAGGGTACTTTGGCGCTGGATGGAAGAACAGCTTAGCGGCCGGGAACCGGCCGAAGCGTGGAGGGAGGTAAGTCCGGCAGGTCTTCCAGGCCAACCGGCGCTCCCGTAGAAACGCGAAACCCCCACCATATCGTCAGATTGGTGGGAGTAGTTCATAAGAAGCAATGAATAGGGGCGCCGAATACGGTTGTGAACCCAGGGCCCTGTCATCTGAATTCGCAATCCGTTGAAAAGCGGAGCGGGCGCCTGCTAGGAAAACGTCGGCGGCAAAGAGGCCGCCGTCGAGCCTACAGGGGGGCATTCACGGCTTTTTTACGGGCAAACACCCGCTCCGCCACGGTTAGATGACGTGGTCCTGATTGTGAACCGGACAATTGACGGCAAATGCGCCAGAGTAGGGTAAAATTGCTTTTGCAATGAAGTCATCGTTACCACGCGCGGCCGGTGTGCTCCGGCTGCGCCCGACCTCGAGGAGTTTTCATGGCAGGGCATAGCAAATGGGCCAATATCCAGCACCGCAAGGGCGCCCAGGATAAAAAGCGGGGCAAACTATTCACCAAATTGATCCGCGAGATCACCGTGGCAGCGCGCATGGGCGGAGGCGACCCGGCGAGCAATCCGCGCTTGCGTCTAGCCATTGACAAGGCGTTGTCCGCGAATATGCCCAAGGATACGATCGATCGGGCGATCAAGCGCGGCAGTGGGGAATTGGGTGGAGAAAACTATGAGGAAGTTCGTTACGAAGGCTATGGGCCGGGTGGAGTAGCGGTAATGGTCGATTGCGTGACCGACAACCGCAATCGCACTGTTGCGGAGGTGCGTCATGCATTCACCAAGTCCGGTGGCAATCTGGGCACGGACGGTTCGGTCGCGTTCATGTTCAGCCAGACTGGCATTCTCACCTATCCTGCCGGAACCGACGAAGAAAAAGTCATGGAGGCTGCGCTGGATGCCGGTGCCGAGGATGTCCTTGTCAGCGACGACGGTTCTATCGAAGTATTGACTTCCGTGGAAGACTACGAATCCGTTGTGGACGCCATGCGCAAGGCGGGATTGGTGCCTGAGTCGGCGGAAATCACTCAGCGGGCCAGCACCACCACGCCTCTTGATGTCGAAACCGCCGAGAAGCTATTGCGCCTTTTGGAAAATCTTGAGGATCTGGATGACGTTCAGAATGTCTACTCCAACGCCGATTTTCCCGAAGCGTTGCTCGCCTCAATGGAAAACGATTGAATGCACAGGAAAATTTCAATGCCTCGTTTAGACGCCACTTACAGAGGCGCATTTGAGTAAAACACGTTTGCGTATCTTGGGAATTGATCCCGGCTCGCGGGTGACGGGTTTCGGGGTGATTGACAGTGATGGCCGGGATAGCCGGCATATCGCCAGCGGCTGTATCCGTCTTGGCAAAGATGGCCTACCGGCGCGTCTAGGCCGCGTATATGCAGAGATCGTGGATGTGGTGGCCGAATATAAGCCCGAACTTCTGGCCGTCGAGCAAGTATTCATGGCTAGGAATGCAGCGGCCGCCCTGACGCTGGGTCAAGCGCGTGGCGCAGCGATTGCGGCGTGTGTTCAGGCGGGTTTAACGGTACACGAATATGCGCCGCGCGCTATTAAACTGGCAGTGGTCGGTAACGGCGGCGCGGACAAAAAGCAGGTTCAACACATGGTGCGGATCCTGCTTGGCTTGAATCAGAACCCCGCGGCGGATGCGGCCGACGCCCTCGCCGTTGCCCTTTGCCATTCTCATACGAACAGCACCCACCTTCTCATTCGGAGCCGGAGATGATTGGACGATTACGTGGTGTTTTGCTTTTCAAGCGCCCTCCAGCATTGATGATCGATGTGGGCGGTGTGGCGTATGAACTGGAAGCGCCTATGTCCACCTTCTACGCTTTGCCGGATGCCGGCACTGAGGTGATGGTGTATACCCATTTGCAGATCAGGGAAGACGCACACCATTTGTTCGGCTTTTCTAGTGAGGAAGACCGGCAGTTATTTCGCACCCTTCTCAAGGTCAATGGCGTGGGCGCGCGCGTGGCCCTTGCCATTCTGTCCGGCATGGATGCGATGACATTCGGCGCGTGCATTCGCTCAGGCGACAGCAGCCGACTGACGCGCATTCCCGGAATCGGCAAGAAAACCGCTGAGCGCCTCATCATAGAATTGCGTGATCGCCTGGGCGCATTTGCAAACGCACAGACGACGGCCTTGCCGACGACGTCTGCCGCAACAACAGCGTCCCGCTCCGCCGAGGATGAAGCGATAGATGCCTTGATCGCGCTCGGGTACAAGCCGCAGGAGGCCAGCCGGATGATCAATGCCGTCAACCAGGGTGAAATGAGCGCCGAAGCGCTGATTCGCCAGGCACTCAAGGCGGCGGTGAAATGAATGAGCGATCCCTGCTGGCGGGGGAGGCCGGCGCAGAGGAGGTTTTGCTTGAAGACGGGATTCGCCCTCGGAGGTTGGCCGATTACGTTGGCCAGCCCACCGTGCGCGAACAAATGGAGATTTTCATTCAGGCCGCCCGTGGGCGCGGCGAGGCGCTGGATCATACTTTGATTTTCGGCCCGCCGGGACTGGGTAAAACGACCCTTTCGCACATTATCGCCAATGAACTGGGGGTCAATCTTCGCCATACATCCGGGCCGGTGCTGGAGCGTCCTGGCGATCTGGCGGCCTTGTTAACCAATCTTGAGGCGCGCGACGTATTGTTCGTCGATGAAATCCACCGGCTCAGTCCGGTGGTTGAGGAAGTATTGTATCCAGCGATGGAGGACTTTCAGCTCGATATCGTCATTGGCGAAGGGCCGGCAGCGCGTTCGATCAAGCTGGATTTGCCTCCATTCACTCTCGTGGGGGCAACCACGCGGGCCGGCCTTTTGACGTCCCCTCTGCGCGACCGCTTCGGTATCGTTCAGCGGCTCGAGTTTTACGGCACGGCGGATCTTACCCGCATTGTGACCCGTGCGGCAGGCATTCTCGGAATCGGAATCGACGCTCAGGGGGCGGAAGAAATCGCGCGGCGCGCCCGCGGTACGCCACGTATAGCAAATCGCCTGCTGCGCCGGGTGCGCGATTATGCGGAGGTGAAAGCGAATGCCGAAATCAGCGTAGAAGTAGCCGATCGCGCACTGGATTTGCTCAATGTCGATCGTTTTGGCCTGGATGGCATGGACAGGCGCCTGTTGCTTAACATCATGCAGCATTTCGACGGCGGCCCTGTGGGCGTGGATAGTTTGGCGGCGGCGATCGGAGAGGAACGCGGTACCATCGAGGATGTGATCGAGCCGTATCTCATTCAACAGGGTTTCCTGGTGCGCACGGCACGTGGACGCATGGCCGGGCGGCGTGCCTGGGAGCATTTCGGAATGCAGCCGCCCGGGCATGCCGATCTGTTTTCACCAAACGATGCCTGAACCGTTTTTTTCGCCATCCGTGACCATGGCCAGATGAATGATGCCGAGATTAAGCGCAGCGACACAAAATACGCCCTTCATGGCTGTATCATTTCACTTTCCGGATCGAATAATGCTGACGAAACAGGTAATGGATGGCAATGCGGTCGTTTCGAAAAAAAACTTAACGGTCGATTCAGTCTACAGAACGCGCCGCAGTGCTCCGCCTGTAACGGCGAAGCCGCTTCAGGGGGGTGGTGAAGCGGCGCTATCGCCAACAGGGCGATCACTCCGGCCTTTCCTGTTGCTCAATGTATTGCTTGAATAGTAACCGAGTATAATAAAAGCATGGAAAACCGCAAGGTAACGTACCGGAT
>JALUXU010000066.1 GCA_027013225.1 Acidihalobacter sp.
AATCAGACCTCCAATAGCGACAACCGCCAGTGGTGAGAGCCGCTCAATACCTACCGCCCATTCCAAGGCAATGGGAATCATGCCAACTGTCGCCGCACCTGCAGTCATCAGAATCGGACGTGTTCTTAATTCCACAGCTTCCAATACAGCATCCCGCAAGCTTGCACCTTTTTCCAGTGCTACCTGAGCAAAATCAACCAGTAAAATACCATTTTTCACCACAATCCCCATCAATAAAATCAGCCCCATGAATGAAGGCATACATCCATGTTTATCTGCCAGCATCATAGCCCATGATGCTCCGATAATTGCCAATGGCAGGGTCGCCATAATCGCCACAGGATGTGAAAATGAGCGAAATGAAATTACGAGCACCAGATACAATAAGGCAAGCCCTATAGCCAGTGATTTACCCAATCGTTCAAATGACTCATTCATCTGTTTAACTTCACCCTCATGATGCAATACATAACCACGAGGCATCGTAAATCCTTGTAGAGCCACTTCAATATTTTCATTCAAATGGGTCACGGCAATATTGCGACGATAGGCTATCACATCTATCGTTGGCACCAGATACTGATGGGTTTCAGCACTCGGAGCATATTTCACCTCTGGTCTTGCAACCGATGAAAGTGGAATAAGTTCTCCTTTTCTGCTTGAAATTTGCAATGCAGAAATACTCTCAACAGATGATCGCTGACCAGGCAGTAATCGTACCCAGACAGGAATAGATGTTTCACCATTCACGCGCAGGCTGCCACCAGGAATGCCAGAAACCTGAGCGGCAACTTGTTGTGCTACATCACCCGGAGTAAGCCCATATAAACTGGCTTGTGCTGGATCTACTACTAGGTTAATACGGCGTGACATGCCTTGCCAACTACGCTCTGCTCCAGTCAATCCTTTTACAGATTTTAGCCGTTGCATAGCTTCATCTGCTAGACGATTCAGTATAACTGGATCAGGTCCTGTAATCATCAAATCCACAGTTCCGCGTAATGAAGATAATGGTGTTGCACCAAACTCAGTGACATTGGCAGTAATCAAGCCAGGAATCTTGCGCACCCGTTCACGAATCCGCTGTTCTATTTCAGCAATCGTCTGATCGCGTTGAAAACGATCTATCAGGTTTACAGTCGTCTGACCTTGTTGAAGTGTTCTAGCTGCCCCAAAGGATTTAACCGCTGGTTCTGCACCTACGACTGTGGAGGTATTTAGTACCCACTCAGGTTTGATAACAGCCCGAATATCCTGCTCTACTTGATTTGCAATACGCTGCATACCTTCGATATCCGTATCTGCTTCCGCCTCAAAACTCACCAACACAATACCAGTATCCATCAATGGCATTAATTCACGACCAACCAACGGCATCTGTTTTGCCGAGCCCACAAACAAAACTAGAAAAATCAATAAAGTGAGCAGACGATGATTTAATGCTAGACCTACCATGCGACTGTAAAAGCCCTTTAATGGAGTAAGGAACCAGCGGTCAAACGGTTTCATTAAGTTACCAAAGGGGTCTCTAGCTCCTGGTTTGAGCAGCTTCATTGATAACAATGGAATAATCGTAATCGAAACAACAAATGAGGCGACTAGCGCCAATGATAATGTCACAGATAAAGGGCGCAGAACGGTTTGTACATAACCTCCAATGAAAATGATTGGTAACAATACAACAATATTACTGGCAGTGCCTGATAACACAGCAAGCATGACTTCTGATGTTCCTTTAGCTGCCACAGCGATACCACTTTCACCATATTCGCGCATACGCCGCTCAATATTCTCAATCACGACAATCGCATCATCTGCCAGCAGTCCCACCGCTAAAATCACAGCAGAAAGCGTTACCATATCAAATTCATATCCCAACAAATACATTCCAGCAAAGGTCAGCAAGTAAGTAAATGGTAAGGAGAGAGCCGTAACAAATGATGCTCGTGAATTAGCAAGAAATAATAGAATAACAGCCACCGTCATCAATACAGCATCACGTAACGCATCCAGCATATTACTTACTGTCAGACCAATCAAACGGCCCTGTGTATCGGCAACACTAATCTGTAAGCCTGGAAAATCTTTTTGTAAGGCAGGCAGATTATCTTCAATCACTTTTACCACATGGCTAGTGTTGCCAGTATCACTGCGCAAAATTGAAAGGGCAATCGCAGGTTTGCCATTGCCTTCATACAGTGAGTTAGGATCCGCTTCACCCCAACTGACCTTTCCCAAGTCTCCGACACGCACAAATGCACCACTTTTTAATGGCACCAATACTTTGGCCAGATCTGCTGGAGCATGTGCTAGGTACTGAGTTGTCAATAAAAGCCGATATGCATGCCTGTGAATTAATCCAGATGGTTTGGAGAGGTTGCCATTAATCAGTGCAGCTGCAACTTGCGGCACTGTCAGATTATACGATTTCAACACATTGCGATCTAAATCAACTGCCACCTGACGATTATGTCCACCAAACACTTCAACTTCGGCCACACCTGGCAGGTTTAACAACCTGTCACGCAAAGGGTTCTCGGCAATTCTGCGTACCTGTGCCAAATCTAGATTCTCATTTGCACCTGATGAAACAGCCAAGACGACAGCTGGATGCGCTGCATCTGTAATTTTAAATACCAATGGCGAATGTACCCCAGCTGGTAAGAGACCAGTAACGCGGGGGAGTTCAGTCGTCACTCGGTTCGCAGCAGTATCAATCTTATTACCGTATTCAAACTCCACTGTAACCGCCGACACCTGATCTCGGGAAGTTGAGAAGACACGGCGCACTCCCTCCAGTGCAGACATACGGATTTCCACTGGATGCGTCACCTCACGTGCAACATCCTTCGCCATCGCTCCTGGCCACTGTGTAACAATACTAACCATAGGCCGACTGGAGTCTGGGAAAAGATTCGTTGGTAAATTGAGGTAAGACAAAATACCTGCAAATACGCCGACCATGGTCAGCGCAATAATTGCATGCGGTTGTTTTAATAAGCGTTCCATAAATGTCATGACTGACCTTCTTTTTGACCAGTCATAATTGTTACAGGATCTTTTTCCTGTAGTTTTAATAGGACACTTTCATGGGCTGTAACCACCTGATCTCCAGCCTTCAGAGATCCTTTGACAGCACATCCTTCCTCGCCACACAAGCTCACTGTTACAGGCACCCGAACTAAAATATTACCATTTGTATGATCAATCTTGAAAACAGCCCTGTGTTTTGGATCTTGGGAAGGAATTAATGCATCGGTTGGTACAATCAGCGTATGTGGCACACTGGATTGAATCACCCAAGCAGGAATTCTTGCTCCATCAGGTAAACCGAATGGTCGTTCAAGCAAATCAATTTCAAGACTACCCATCGAAAGCATATCAAGTGCTGGGTTTACTCGCGTAATTCGGGTCATCATTTCTCGCTTCTCCATCGTTAGACGGACACTGTCCCCTGGCTTGATACGTGTAACTGTTGATAGTGGAACTGGTACCACCACTCTACCACCATCCTTAGCACTCAATACATACACTGGCTTTCCAGGAAAAGCAGTATCACCTGGCTCGACCAGCCGTTGAGCAACAACTGCATCTGTTTTTGCATAAATATGTCCATAGGATACCTTGACTTCCAAAGCCTCTATCTGATCCTTCAATGAGTGAACTTTCGCATTATCACCACTAAGGCGTGTTTCACGCTGCTCTACTGCAGAGATTGATGAGCCGCCGCTTTTCATCAGTTTGCGTTCACGCTCTAGCTCTCTTCGGTCATTTTGTTCGGTAGCCAATGCACTCACCAACTCTGCTTTCAAAGCACTTAGGTTTGCTTCCAATTCACGAGTATCGAGATGCAGGAGTAAATCACCTTTCCTGACTGCACCGCCAGCACGTGGTCCCATCGCTAGTATCGTTCCAGCAATTTGCGGACTAATATGCAAATCCGTTGCACTAACTACTTTTCCTAATGCTGGAAAAGCATCATGCACTGCACCATGTCCCACTGCTGCAACGTGAACCGCCCACGGAGATTGCTCTGCAATCGCAATTTCATCCAACTGATGGATGCGCTTAAAATGCAAACTAATAGCCCCGATTGCAATCAAAGGAATCAGTAATAAGGGTGCTTTTTTTATAATAGAAACAGACATAGTAACTCCGTAATTAACCGTTAGATTTTTGTGTATGATAAACTGCAGGCACATCGCCACGAGCAAGGTGCAACTGATCATCTGCTAGCCACCAGTTCGCCAATGCACTGATATGGTCGGCACGTGCCCGAGCCAAAGTTGCTTCTGCATCGATTAAATCCACGGCTGAAATGCGACCACTAGCAAATCGCTCTGACTGAATTCTCTCCGTTTCAGATGCCGACTTCAAACCTGCCGTAGTTGCCTGAAACTGTAGTGAGGCTGCTTTCCAGCCAGCCTCTGCCGATTCCAACTCTGCTTTAGCCTGATTAAGTGAACTTTGATACTGTTGCCTAGCAACTTCTCTATTGGCTTGAGCGCGGTCTGAATTGGCAAAACGTCTACCACCGTCCCAGAATTGCCAACTAAGCTGGGCACCAATACTCCATGTATTTGCTCCAGTTGCCGTATAACCCTGATTACGCATGGTTTCAGCCTTTAAAGACAAGCTGGGCAACCACTCACGCTTGGCACCTTTCAGATTCTCATTTTCAGCCTGTGTAATACTTTTTGCTGCAGCAAGATCTGGTCGATTATTTAACATATCAGCAACCTGTTCTTCAGCAGTATTCAAGGTTGGAACATTATTTAGTTGATCAACTGAATCATGGAATTGTCCTGAATTCAATAGAGCCCCTAGGCTGGCGCGTAAGCGCGCCTCATCTCCAGTCAATCCTGCTAGCAGTCCTTCCACGGACTTTATTTCTGCTTCAATACGCAATAGTTCAACTGCAGCAACACGTCCGACACGTACAGATTCCGCAGTAATTCTCTGGTGTCCTTGCAAAGCCTTTAAATGAGCCAAGTGAGCCTGTTTTACTCCTTCCAAACGCTGTAGACCTCGGTATAAGCTTACCGTTTGTGCAAATAACGATAACCTCGTCTGCTCAACGCCTTGGTGAGCCGCCTGACTCAAATGTTCTTGGGCATGCACTTTAGCTGTAATACGACCATCAATATCTATAGGCAACGTATAAGCTGCACCAAAACCGTAGGTGTTTTGATCAAACAGTGAACGGGTGAGTACAGGCGGGTAGGAAATTGGGTTTACCAAACGGTCATTATTGTAATGTGTAGTTACTGCAAATTTTTCAGCATGCCCCCAATATTGGCTTTTTGCCACTCTGATACCAGCAGCCGAGGCACCAGCTCTGGCACTAGCGGCGTGTAGTTGAGGAGACCTTTGCTCCACCTGATGAAGCACATCGCCAAGTCCATTTGCATATGCCCCCCCTGCCAAGAAAAGCATGGTTAGCGTTAACCCCGTTAATGAAACAATATGATAAATGCCTTGTTTGCTATGCATGCATCCTCCCTCTATTCGTTTGCTGTAAATGATGTCTCATGCTAAAGGAGACGTAATTTATGTCAAAAAGATGCATTTGATTCATCTTCCACCCTCATGCTTTATTGGAATACGCACAACAACACCGCTCAAGTCAGTTCCTGATATGATAGTATTATAAACTGTGCCGTATTTTCGAATGTTCTCGTGCAATAGTTCCAGCCGCTGATCTGTTTCGTCGGTACCCAGCCGCACCTCATAATAAATCGATTCCATTTTAGGTGGTACATCCTGACGTACACCGTGAACATGCACCTCCAAATGATGGAATGAAAAGTCTAT
>JALUXU010000067.1 GCA_027013225.1 Acidihalobacter sp.
CAGAAGGTGGTGCGGTCAGTGGTGTCGGTCGGTGCCATGGGATTCTCCTGCGTTGTGGTGAGGCAGGAGAAAGTCTGTGGCAGTAGGTGATCAGAGAACAGGTGTCGATTCGTGGGCGCTTACTTTGCTGGGACGCTATCAGACTGCCTCAGCCTGGCAGGTGCTCAGGAAAATGCTGGATGATCCAAGCAAAACGGTGCGGCAAACAGCGCTGGAAGCCTTGTCATCCCATTCTGAACAGGGTTTGGACATGGAAACGTTATTTCGACTTTTGCATGATGCCGCTGTAAGCATCCAAAATCAGGCGGTCGACATCATCATCCAGCGTGATCACCCCGAAACGCTGAAGCATGTCATCGATGTCCTACGCGATGAGTCTGAATACGTACGCCGTGCGGGTGTAGAAGTCCTCAACGGAATTTGCGACACGCGATCGATCAGAACATTGCTTCATGCGATCAAGGATGATGATTGGTGGGTACGCGCACGCGCCGCGGATGCCCTCGCCGCGATAGGTGGAGGAAGGGTGATCAAGGCCGTGGTGGAACTGTTGAGTGACGAAGATGAGGACATTCGCCGGTCAGCGATAGAGATTCTCAATTCGATCAAGGATGAACGATCTTTTATCTATCTCATGAATGCGGTGCGTGATACGGATTGGTGGGTGAGAGAACGGGCGGTGGATGCCTTGGGTAATCTCGGTAACAAGGCTGCTGTTCCGGCTTTGTTACCGCTGCTGAAATCGGATGCGGCCACCTGCGTGGCGGCGCTGCGCGCCTTGTCCAAATTGGGCGATGTCGAAGTCCTTGCTTCCGTGTTGCAAGCACTCGATAGAAAAGAGCCGACTGTACGTAGCGAAGCCATGCTGGCGTTGGTCGAATTGACTGATGCAAATCATTTTTCCAAAGTTATGGAACGTCTGCTCGACGTTGCCAAACATGCCTCCGAAGATGAAATCCGAGAAGTGGCTGAGGACAGCGCGACCCGCCTGCAGGAGCGTTTCGAGCGCCCTGATCAGTCTATTGGGTCTTTGCAATCTATGGCAGAGGGCTTGAGAAAAGCGCGTATTGAAGTTAAAGCTTCTTCGGTAAAAGAAGCTCCCTTGCCGGAAGTTCCCGTCCTGCAGTCTCGACCTCTTGTCATCGATCAACTCAGGGCCGGCGAGGTATTGGGTGACCGTTACCGTTACATTCGTCGGGTTGGACGCGGCTCGTTCGGCACCGTCCTTTTGGCCGAGGACATGGAGCGTGGCGAAGATGTCATTCTCAAATCCTTGCATTCTCACATGGCCAACGAGGGCAACATGATCAAACGCTTTCAGCGCGAACATGAACTGGCGAAAAGCGTTGAGCATCGTAATATCATCAGAATTTATGATTTTTTCATCATCGGAGGGCTTTATACGATCAGCATGGAATATTTCGCCTCAACGCCTTTATCGGCCGACATCAAGGCAAAGGTGCCCTTGGGCGTGGACAGGAGCATAGCCATCATCCACGATGTGGCCTCTGGGATGATGGCCGCGCATGCCCAGGGCATCGTGCATCGAGATCTTAAACCGGCCAACATTCTTATTGATGAACACAATGTGGTGAAAGTCGTGGACTTTGGGGTATCTGCGGCTGTGGACGGAGGGGATACGCGATTGACGCGTACCGGATTGCTGGTGGGCACGCCGCGTTATATGGCGCCTGAACAGATCTTGGGTAAGCCGGTGGATGAACGCACCGACATCTATAGCCTGGGGGTGATTTTCTACGAAATGCTGACGGGAAGCCCGCCATTCAGCGGAAATGACAATGTCTCGGTGATGTATCAACACGTCACTGGCAAGGCGCCGGCGCCGCATGAACGCAATCCGGAAATCTCCCGTATTCTCAGCACGATGGTCATGCGCATGATGGCTAAGGAACCGGAAAAACGGTTTCAGAAGATGAAAGATGTCCGTCGCACCCTCGATGCGTTCATGTCAAAATATCACCGGCGCTGACATAAGGAGTCGCTCTTGCCGCGAATCGACGCCTTTTTGAAACTGGGTAGGGAGCAGGGGTGCTCAGATATCCATCTGGCAGTCGGTGTTCCTCCTTTGTTGAGGATGAACGGTGACATCATGCCAATCAAATTTCGCGAGCTGGGCGAGCGGGAGTTGCAAGGGTATTTGTTCGAATTGCTGACAGAAAACCAGAGGGCGGATTTTCGACGCGGAGAGGATCTGGACTTTTCCTATATGTCCGAGGAAGCGGGCCGTTTCAGAGTGAATGTATTCCGTAAGTCGACCGGCATCGGTGCTACATTTCGGCACATCCCCATGCAAACCCCTTCCCTGTCAGAACTGGGTCTGCCGCCCGTCATCAACAAACTGGCCGATCATCATCAAGGAATGTTGCTGGTTACGGGCTCGACGGGAACGGGAAAATCCACCACGCTGGCTGCGATCATCGATCACATCAATCGACAGCGGGCGGTGAATATCCTCACCCTGGAAGATCCAATTGAATTCGTCCATCAAAGCCGCAAGGCGCAGGTTGTGCAGAGGGAGGTGGGCACTCATTTGCCGGATTTCACCACCGGCCTGCGGGCCGCGCTGCGCGAGGATCCGGATGTCATCATGGTGGGTGAGTTACGCGATCCAGAATCCATCATGATGGCCATGGTGGCGGCGGAAACAGGCCATTTGGTGCTAGGCACCCTGCATACCACGACCGCGATCAAAACCATAGACCGGATCATCGACGCCCTGCCCGCGGAGCAACGGGAGCAGGGCAAGAGTTTTCTCTCTCAGAATCTTCGCGGAGTGGTGACCCAGATTTTGGTTAAAACGGCCGATGGGAGAGGTCGCCGCGCCATTGTCGAGACACTCGTTATGAACCATGCCATAGGGAAATTGCTGTTGGCGGATAAAACACACCAAATCCCCTCCGTGATGCAAACAGGTCGCGATCAGGGTATGCAACTGTTGGATCAGGCCTTGCTCGAAGCCATTGGCCGCAAGGAAATCGATCCGAACGACGCCTATCTTTACGCGCAAGACAAGAAACAGTTTCAGCGTTTCGTCACGGATGCCGAACTACTGCCGAGGATCCATACGCCAGGAGGCCACTGATGGCGAGAGTCGATGCATTGCTGGATGACCTCCTTGCGCGGGGGGGCTCAGATCTCCATCTGATTGCCGGACAGCCGATGCGGATGCGCATCGATGGAGAGTTGGAAGTTTGCGCGGATACGCCTCTGGATGCAGATGAAGTAGCTGAAATGGCGGGAGAAATTCTTAATGAACGTGCTCGCCGACAGTTCGACAAGGAAGACGGCGCCGATTTCTCACATGAGCTGAACGAGCGTGCCCGCTTTCGGGTCAACCTGTTCCGACATATCGGAGGCGTAGGCATGGTTCTGCGCGCCATTCCGGCCGAAGCCCTGAGCCTCGAACAGCTCGATATGCCCGCGGCGGCGCGAAGCCTCTGTCTTTACAAGCAAGGTCTGGTTCTGGTGACCGGAAAAACCGGTTCTGGGAAATCGACCACTTTGGCGGCCATGGTGGATGCAATCAACGAGACCCGTCGGGGACACATCCTTACAATCGAAGATCCCATAGAGTTCGTACACCGGCGAAAACGTTGCCTTATCAGTCAACGCGAAGTCGGCCGCCATGCAAAGAGCTTTGCATCGGCCTTGCGTTCCGCCTTGCGAGAGGATCCGGATGTGATTCTGGTCGGCGAATTGCGCGATCTGGAAACGATCAGCCTGGCCGTTACAGCGGCCGAAACCGGCATACTCGTGTTTGGAACCTTGCATACCAGCCGTGCCGACGTGACCGTCGATCGAATTATCAATTCTTTCCCGGCTGGAAAACAGTCTCAGGTGCGCATCATGTTGTCCACCTCACTGCGTGGCGTCATCGCTCAACAGCTGGTACGCAGAGCGGATGGTCAAGGGCGGGTGGCAGCCACAGAAATTTTGCTCAATACCCCGGCCGTATCCAATTTGATCCGCGACGGCAAGACTTCACAGCTTGAAAATGTAATGCAGAGCGGAGCCATGCTCGGCATGCATACCATGGATGGAGAATTGCGGCGCCTCATGGACGCGGGCATCGTCACTGGCCAAGAAGCCTATCGGCACGCAATCAACAAGGAAAATTTCCAGCCTTTTGCGGCCGGGATGTAGCACAAGCGACATCTCATCAGGCATTGACATAGAACCAACCCTGGCGCAAACGTTTGACGATTTCCTGAACTGCGGATGGGGCAACCCGTACCTGATGCATCAATTCGATTGGGAAACCATTTTTTGAGTTCAGGTAATTTAGCCCGGCGCCGCAGGCGACGACATGTAAATTCGGGTATTTCTTCAAGAGGGCTTGAACCTGTTGGGCATAAGGATTATTGCCCGCGCGCAATAATTCCAATGCCCCGCCGTTGACGATCAGTTCCACTTTCATTCCCTGCTTGCCATAGGTTGCCAGAAGTTTTTTCGCCTGATCGAGCGTATGGGTGAAAGTTACATGGTTCTCTGAGGCCACATGCAGGAGAACCCGCTTGGGATTTGTGCTAAAGCCGGTTTTTTGCAAACCGACGGCACCCATTTGATTCAATGTCGCGCGCAAAGAAGGTGTGCCGGAGTTTTCAGTGAAGCGGCCGAGCGCAAAACTGAAAATCATCAGCAACATCACGGCCACCATGCCCGCCAGTGGCCGCCAGTGCGATAATGACGAGAATGAATCGCGTCGGAAAAGGTTATTTGCAGGCTCGGGTGGTTGCATGAATGCCTGTCGAACGAGTTCTTTGGTGTCTTGTAGTTCATGAATCTCCGTCCGCAGGGTTTCGTCGCGGCGCATCATTTGTAGCACTTCGAGACGATCGGCGGGACTCAATTCATCATCCACATAGGCGTGCAACCAGTACTGAGAAAAGCGATTCCCAAGATTCATTTTATCCTCCTGAGCCGTGATGTTCGCACAGGCGCTTCGCTGAGATCGGACAATGCCGTCTGTAATGCTTTGCGGGCGCGATTGAGACGGCTCATCACGGTGCCAATGGGGATACTCATGATATCAGCGACTTCCGCATAGGCGAATCCGTTGATATCCACCAAAGTCACGACTTCCCTTTGCCCTAGCGGCAAACAGGCAATCGCGGATCGAACGGCGTCGATAGTTTGTTGGCGCTGATTGAACTTTTCCGGACAGTCTTCGCAAGGAATGATTTCATCGTCAAGGGATGATTCTGGGCGTTTTTGGCGCAGATAGGTGCGCCAGCAATTGTGCAAAATACTGTACATCCAGCTTTCTATTCTTTCCAGCTCTCGCAACTGATCCAATTTCTGCAGTGCCTTTATGAGGGTCTCTTGGACAAGGTCATCGGCTAGAGCTGGCTCGCAGCACCACGCATAGGCCATTCGGTAAAGCCGAGGCCGGCAGGCCGCAATCCTTTTTTTGAGTTCGGATCTGATTTTATGTGATTGCATTTTTGTCAAGTTCATTGTCGTCTTTCCTCCCTATCCTGACGCTCAGGATAACCTTATTATTTCAACTTAACAAATTGATTTAATTGAAATATATCAAATTATAATAATAATCTTATATGCCTATACTTTTGATTATAGGACCGCAGTCTCCTTCGCTGTTTTCCGGCTGACTACTCTCAAGCCGAAGTTGCGCTGAATGGATCGTCTGTTTAGACTTTTCGCCCCTTTTCCTTATCTCCTGCGTTCTCATGCCCGAAACCCTTCCGGACAATTCCGTTGGTTTGGTGACTCCCAAGACGCAGACGTTCGAAACGCCACTGGCGCTCGATTGCGGGCGCACGCTGCCGCGTTTCGAGCTGATCTACGAAACCTACGGCGAGCTCAACCCGGCCCGCGACAACGCCGTGCTGGTCTGCCATGCGCTGTCCGGAGATCATCACGCGGCGGGGTATCATTCGCTCAGCGACCGCAAGCCCGGCTGGTGGGAGGCGGCCATCGGCCCGGGCAAGCCGCTGGACACCAACCGCTTCTTCATTGTGGCGCCGAACAATCTGGGCGGTTGCAAGGGCTCCACCGGCCCGGCCTCGATCAACCCCGAAACCGGCCGTCCTTATGGCGCCGACTTTCCTATCGTGACCGTGCGCGACTGGGTGCGCAGTCAGGCGCTGCTCGCCGATGCCCTGGGTATAGCGCAATGGGCGGCGGTGGTGGGCGGCAGCCTGGGCGGCATGCAGGTCATGCAGTGGGCCATCGACCTTCCCGAGCGGCTGCGCCATGCGGTGGTGATCGCCGCCGCGCCCAAGCTGTCGGCGCAAAACATCGCCTTCAACGAGGTCGCGCGCCAGGCGATCATGTCCGATCCGGATTTTCACGCCGGCCATTTCTACGAACATGGCACGGTGCCGCGGCGCGGCCTGATGCTGGCGCGGATGCTGGGGCACATCACCTATCTTTCCGACAGCGCCATGCGCGAGAAATTCGGCCGCGAGCTGCGCGAGGGGCGGCTCAACTTCGGTTTCGACGTGGAGTTCCAGGTCGAAAGCTATCTGCGTTATCAGGGCCAGAGTTTCGTCGATCGTTTCGATGCCAATACCTATCTGCTGATGACCAAGGCGCTGGATTATTTCGACCCGGCCGCGGAATTCGATCACGATCTGGCCGCGGCCTTTCGCCGTGCGCAGGCGCGTTTCCTGGTCATTTCCTTTACCAGCGACTGGCGCTTTTCGCCTGAACGCTCGCGCGAGATCGTGCGCGCCCTGCTCGACGCCGACCGCGCGGTGAGCTATGCCGAAATCGAGGCCACCCAGGGGCACGATGCGTTCTTGCTTCCCATTCCGCAATACATGAAAGTGCTGGGCAGCTACATGCGCGGGGTCGCCGCGGAGCGTGCGTCATGAGCCTGCGGCCGGATTTCGCTCTGATCAGTGAATGGATCGCCCCAGGTTCCCGGGTGCTCGATTTAGGCTGCGGCGATGGCACCTTGCTGCGGCACTTGCGCGAAACCCGGCAAGTGAGCGGCTACGGCCTGGAAATCGACGACGCCAACATTGTGCGCTGCCTGGATAACGGCGTGGATGTGATTCAGAGCGACTTGAATGAGGGGCTGTCGGAATTCTTCGACGACGATTCCTTCGATTACGTGATCATGACACAGACCCTGCAGGCCATGCGTCACCCCGACCGGCTGATCGAAGAGATGGCGCGGGTCGGCAGGGAAGGCATCGTCACCTTTCCCAACATGGCGCACTGGAAAAACCGGCTGCAGTTGGCCGTGGGCGGGCGCATGCCGGTCAGCCGTGTGTTGCCCTATGCCTGGTATGACACGCCCAACATCCATCTATGCACCCTGCACGATTTCGAGCGTCTGTGTGAGGAGAAGGGGCTGCGGATCCTGGAGCGGGCGGTGGTGGATGCCGGCCACCGCAAGCGGCGTCTCGCGGCTTTGCTGCCGAATCTGATGAGCGAAATCGCTGTCTACCGTTTCACGCGGGCCTGAGCGGCACGCGCCAGGCCAGGATCCACACCACCCAACCCACCAGGGCATCGGTGATGTCTGGAATGCGTCCCGGCACCCATTGCTGATGCCATTCGAGGGCGAACCAGCCGAGAAACAGGCACACACCGCCCGCCCAGTCGGCAGCGCGCGCCCAGCGGCCGGTTCCGGCCAGCGTCCGCGCCGCTGTGGCTAGCGCCAGCGCAATCCACACCGTTGCCAGCAGACCGCCGAATCCGGGCAGCGTACCGATCTGGCGGGCGAACGGCACCCAGTTGAAGGAATAAAAATGATCACCGTGACCGCGGCGCAGTTCGTCGATGACCAGCATGCTCGCCACCGCGAGTCCGGCGAGCGCCGCACGCTGGCGCGCCGTCTGCCAGCCGAAGGACGCCAGCAGGAAGACGGCCAGCAGCGTGGCCAGCAGGTATTCGGCCGACAGCGCCTGATCCACGATTACGACCTTGAGCACGGCGACCCCAGCCATCGCCAGCGCGATCAATGGCAGCGACGGCGGGCGTAGAGCGATACGCGCCAGTAGCCCGATGCCGAACAGCTCGCAGGCATCGCAGAGAAATTTCCACATCTCGAACTGTTGCGGATGCAGGGCCGTCTCCAGCAAAGGTCGCAAACCCTGCTTAATGGTCGACATATCCGGCGAAGGCACATAGGGAAACAGCTCGGCGGCCATCCACAAGGCGGTGGCGAGCAGCGCCAGCATGGGCAGGGTGCCGGCTTCCACCCAGCCCCGGTAGATCAGCCGCAGCCAGGTACCGCTCAGCGTGTCATGGGCGAAGAACTGGGCCAGCAGCACGCCAATCAGGGCGCCCAGCGTGTTGTGCGTGATATCGGCGATCGAAGTGACGCGCCCCGGCAGGGCTTCTTGCAGGAATTCCACGCAAAAGCTCAGCCCGAAACCGGCGGCCAGCGCCAGCAGGGCAGAGGGCAGACGCCCGATCCGGCGCCAGGCGACCGCGAACAAAAAGCCTAGCGGCACATACGCCAATATATTGACCAGGATGTCCGAGCGCGCGTCATAGCGCGGCCAGGGGTAGCTAAGCGGATCGCGCCACACGAGTGGCGGATGCCAGTCCAGCGGGAACAGGCTGGCATAGGCGATCAGCAGGAGATAGAGCAGGCTGAGCCAGAACAGCGGTGAAGGCCGCCGACGGTGGATCATGCCTCGTTCTGCACGCTGAGCTTGGCGCGGATGAAGTCGGAATGCGGCACATACAGCAGATCGGCAATGCGCCGGATCTGGTATTCCTCGTACTTGTCTAGCCGGCCGTCGGCGTAGGCGACGCGCCAAAGATCGCAGAGCATGCGGTATTTTTCTTCGTGGCTGCAGAATGTATTGACGATTTTGACGGAAGGATAGAGCGATAGATCCGCCTCATGCGTGTTTAACGCCTCGGCGATAAGCTCACGCACGGTCGATTTTTCCAGATCGAACGCGTTGCCAAGAGCGGCGGCGATGGATTCGAGTTCGGCCTCATCGGTATCGAAATCCGCGCGGCTGATTTCGAGCAGTAGCGTTGCTGTGGCCAGGCGCAATGCCTGCTTACGTTCGGCGTCGGGCGACTCGTCGGCGATGTGCTTTCGCAAGAATGACTTGATGTGGCCGAGCATGGCTTCTCCGTTGAATTAATAGCCGTGATGGTAGCCCATATTTGCGCTTTTATGCATGGATTTTCTTGCGAGTCCCCAGAATGTCATAAAACAGTCATGTGAGCATGATGAAATGGCGTTGCTTTGGACGGGATGTATCGGATAGGTGTTGTTCGAGCACCCATATTTTGGACTCTTGTATTGTCATTATAAGGAGCGATCCATGAAATTTTCTAATTTGACCAAATTCGCGGCCACGGCAAGTTTGGCCGCTCTATTGGGCGGCGCCGCCCACGCCACCTCGGTGAAGCAGATCACCGGCGCCGGTTCCTCATTCGCCTATCCGCTGTATTCGGCCTGGGCGGATCAGTACGCCAAGCAGACCGGCGTGCAGCTCAACTACCAGTCCATCGGCTCGGGCGGCGGCATTCGCGCCATCGAGTCGCGCACTGTGGACTTCGGCGCTACCGATGCGCCGCTGAATGAAAAAGACCTAAAAAAACATTCGCTCGTGCAGTTCCCGACGGCCATGGGCGGCGTCATTCCCACCATCAACGTGCCCGGCGTCAAGCCCGGCCAGATGGTGCTTTCCGGCCCGGTGCTGGCGGACATCTTTATGGGCAAGATCACTTACTGGAACGCGCCGGCCATCGAGAAGCTCAATCCCGGCCTGAAGCTGCCCCATCTGCGCATCACCGTGGTGCATCGCTCCGATGGCTCGGGCACCACGTTCATTTTCACCAACTACCTGAGCAAGGTCAGCCCGACTTGGAAGAAGGAAGTGGGTTTTGGCAAGGCGGTCAATTGGCCTTCCAGCGGTAATGTCGGCGGCAAGGGTAACGAAGGCGTAGCCGCTTATGTTGATCGCATTCGCGGCGCGATCGGCTACAATGAATACGCCTACGTGACCCAGAATCACATGAACTATGCCGACATGATCAACCGCGCCGGCCAGCGTGTTGCGCCGACAGCCGAGAATTTTGCGGCCGCCGCCGCCAATGCCGATTGGAAACATGCCCCTGGATATTACCTGATACTGACCAACCAGCCGGGCGCCAAGAGCTGGCCGATCACCGGCGCAACGTTCGCTTTGGTGCCGGCAAAACCTTCCCAGCCAGAACGCACCAAGGCGGTATTGAAGTTTTTCGACTGGGGATATACCAAGGGACGTCCGATTGCTGAGAAGCTCGAATACATTCCCATGCCCATGAGCGTGGTCAAAATGATCGAGACCACCTGGCATCAGGACATTCACCCGACGATCTGGAAATGATCGCTTAGGAGAAAATCCCTAGATGGTGGTAACTGACGGCGGAGAAAGCTCCGCCGTCTTTATTTGCAGATTCATTTGCAGGACAATACGTGCATGAGTGCAAACAGCCTGACAACGAAGGCGATTGCCTTGCGCGCAAGGCGCATGGCTTTTGGCCGACGTGCGGATTGGCTCTTTCGGGCCGGAACCCTGCTGTTCGCCTGGGGCGTTCTGCTGGTACTCGGCGCCATTATCATCGAGCTGCTGGTGGACGCCTGGCCGGCCTTCAGCCGCTTCGGTTTCGGCTTTTTCACCTCATCGGCCTGGAATCCGGTCACCGAGAAGTATGGAGCTGCCTCGTCCATTCTCGGCACTTTGGTGACATCTTTCATTGCCATTTCCCTGGCTGTGCCGATGAGTTTCGGCATCGCCTTGTTTCTTACCGAGCTTTCGCCGCGTTGGTTGCGCCGACCCATCGGTATTGCCGTCGAACTTCTGGCTGGCATTCCTTCCATCATCTACGGCATTTGGGGATTATTCATTTTTGCGCCCTGGTTCGCCGACAATGTGCAATGGCGTATCAGCGACACGCTCGGCAACCTTCCTGTGATTGGCGTTTTGTTCCAGGGCCCGCCGATCGGCCTGGGTTGGTTGGTGGCGGGGCTGGTATTGACCATCATGATCATTCCCTTCATCGCCGCGGTCATGCGCGACGTGTTCGACGTGGTGCCAGCAACACTCAAGGAGTCTGCCTACGCCATGGGCTCGACCCGCTGGGAAGTGATCCGCCACATCGTGCTGCCTTACACCAGCGTTGGCGTGATCGGTGGCGTCATGCTGGGACTTGGGCGGGCGCTGGGAGAGACGATGGCGGTGACATTCGTGGTCGGCAATGCTCATGACATCCACACATCACTGTTCATGCCTGGCAATACCATTGCCTCCACCATCGCCAATGAATTCACCGAGGCTACCACGGTTCCTCACCGCTCGGCGCTCATCGCCCTGGGCCTGATTCTATTTATTATCACCTTCATCGTGCTGGCATTGGCAAGACTGCTGTTGATGCGAGTCGAACGCGGCCGGGGGGAGAAGGCATGAGTAATCCGAAATATATGCGCCGGCGTGCGCTCAACCTCATCAATATGGGCGCGTCCATCTTCCTTACGGGTGTTGCCCTTTTTTTTCTTGGCTGGATTCTTTTCGTGCTTTTTTCAAAAGGCGTGGCCTACATTAATCCCGCCTTGTTTATCGAGAGCACGCCGGGCGCTGGAATTCCCGGCGGAGGCCTGGCCAACGCTTTCGTCGGTAGTCTTCTCATGACTTCGCTGGGTATTCTCATCGCTGCTCCTATCGGCATCCTTGCCGCCACCTATCTGGCTGAATTCGGGCATCACACCCGAATTGCCTCGATAGTGCGATTTATTAATGATGTGCTGCTTTCAGCGCCCTCCATCGTTATCGGTGTGTTTGTCTATGGAGTCGTAGTACAGCCCACCAATCACTTTTCCGGTTGGGCCGGCACCATTGCCCTGGCCATTATCGCTCTGCCTGTCACCGTGCGTACTACGGACACGATGCTGCAACTGATCCCGGACCAGATGCGGGAGGCCGCCATCGCCCTGGGAGCACCTCGTTGGAAAGTCACGGTCTGGATCGTTTACCGTGCCAGCCTGGCCGGCATCGTCACCGGCGTGCTCCTCGCCGTTGCCCGCATCATTGGGGAGGCTGCGCCATTGCTGTTCACTTCGCTGGGTAATCAGTTCTTCACCCTTGATCCCAACCAGCCTATGGCCGCAGTGCCCCAGGTGCTGTTCAATTTCGCTATGGGGCCGTACGACAATTGGCACCAGATCGCCTGGGCAGGCGCGTTGATCAGCACCTTGTTTGTACTGGTATTGATGATCCTCGCCCGCCTGCTTTCTACTCGCAAGCGTTGAATGCCCCGCGAATCGCTCAGCCTCGTGTTATTGAGCGGTGGCATTGATAGCGCCACTGCATTGCATTTGGTTTCTCGCCGCACGCGTGTTCTCCCGCTCTACATTGATTACGGACAACGCGCCTTTGAACGCGAACGAGCGGCAGCCAATGCTGTGTGTTCCGATTTGGGCCTGGAGCTTGAGACGCTCGAATTGAGCGAGGTGGGCACCGCATTTCGCCGCGGGCATGTTTGGCAGGCGCATGTGCCTTTGCCGCACCGTAATCTCGCGCTGCTGGGATTGGCTTTCAGCTATGCTGCCGATCGTCGCGCCAGTCACATCGTCCTGGCTGTGAATAAGGAAGACGCTGCGTCCCAGAAAAATGCTGCTCCGCCTTTCATCGACGCCTTCCGCGCACTGACGGCCACGCTCGATGAAATCAGACTCGTGACCCCATTAATCGAATGGGACAAGGCAGAAGTCATACGTCAGGGTCATGCCCTGGGAGTTGATTACGCCCATACTTATAGCTGCCTGCTGGGTAGAGAACGCCCCTGCGGCGCTTGCCCTCAATGTGAACATCGGCGGGCCGCCTTTGCAAAGGCTGGCTTTGCCGATCCGGTTTTAGCCATAGCGGATGGGAAGAATCCATGAAACCCTATCAAACCGTTGCCCCGCATGTGCGGGAGCGCTTGGAGATCGCCGTGTTGACGGCGGAAAAACTTGATCTTCAATGGGCTGATGAAGTCTCGGATCGAGCTTATATAGGCTGCATCCAGCCTGAAGAGGTGATCGAAGATGCGGGACGTTTGTATCTTGTCGGGCAAGAAGCGGATGGAGACAAGGTGCGCATCCGCCTTGATCTGATTCGTAATCTGCCGACGCCGGTTAAGTAACAGTCGCCAAAAAAAGAGCAACTGGTCGAGGCGTGCAGCCAAGGCCCCTATTCCGTAGAATGTGCGCTTTTCGAGTCAGGCATTACAGGCGCACGTGAAAAACGAAATCGAGTTTTTGATCCAATCCGCTATCATCTCACTGGTGAACGCTGGGGCGCTGCCGGAGGAAGTGGCCGCTGAGGTGACATTGAGCCGTCCTCGGGAAGCGAAACATGGTGATTACGCCACCAGTATCGCCCTGCAACTGGCCAAGCCCGCGCGCCGCAAGCCGCGCGAACTGGCAGAAGCCATCGTTGCTGTTATCGGCGAAGATGCGCGTATCGAGCGCATCGAGATCGCCGGCCCCGGATTTATCAATATTCACCTGAGTCCCGCCGCCCGCCAGGCCGTGATTGGCGAGATTCTTGCCGCGGCTGAGAACTATGGACGCAGCCGTCTCGGCGCGGGACGCAAGGTACAAGTCGAATTCGTTTCAGCCAATCCCACCGGCCCGCTGCATGTCGGTCACGGGCGCGGCGCGGCTTATGGCGCCGCGCTGGCCGAATTGCTCGCGGCGGCTGGTTTTTCCGTTCATCGGGAGTATTACGTCAACGATGCCGGACGCCAGATGGATATTCTGGCCGTCAGCGTATGGATGCGTTACCTCCAGCGGTGCGGGATAGACGTACCGTTTCCGGCCAATGCCTACAAAGGCGATTACGTACGTGAATATGCCGAGCGGCTATACACCCAGGAGGGCGATGGTTGGGCCGTCTCACGCCAACAGCTCCTTGACAACCTGCCCCCAGACGCACCCGAGGGTGGCGACAAGGAAACTTATATCGATGCGCTGATCGCGCGCGTCCGCGAGCTTCTCGGCGACAATCGTTACCGTTTTGTCTTTGAACTCGGACTCAACCTCACCCTGGACGACATCCGCGATGATCTCGCCGCATTCGGGGTCGAATATGATGAATGGTTTTCTGAACGCTCATTGACCGAGCGCGGCCGCGTGAACAAGGTTATCGAACAGTTGCGCGATGCGAATCTGCTTTACGAAAAAAACGGCGCCTTGTGGTTCCGTTCCAGTGAATTCGGTGATGAAAAAGATCGCGTGGTGCAGCGCGACAATGGCCAAACCACTTATTTCGCCTCCGATATCGCTTATCATCTGGACAAATTCGAGCGCGGTTTCGAGCGGGTGATCGATATCTGGGGGGCAGATCATCACGGCTATATTCCCCGCGTCATGGCCGCGCTGACGGCGCTTGGCATTGAGGCGGAGCGGCTGGACGTGCTGCTGGTGCAATTCGCGATCCTCTACCGCGGAGGCGAGCGTGTGCAAATGTCTACCCGCTCAGGTTCATTCGTCACCTTGCGCGAGTTGCGCGAGGAGGTCGGCAAGGATGCTGCACGCTTTTTCTACGTCATGCGCGCGGCATCCCAGCATCTGGATTTCGATCTGGATTTGGCCAAATCCCAGTCCGCCGACAATCCGGTGTACTACATTCAATATGCGCATGCGCGGGTGGCCAGTGTCATGCGCCAACTCGCCGAGCGCGGACTTGCCCACGATCGCGCCCGCGGTCTGGCGCATCTTGATCGACTGACAAGCACGCATGAACAAGCTCTGATCAACCTTCTGGGCCGGTATCCTGAATTGATCGAATCCGCGGCATTGGCCGCCGAACCACATCAAATCGCTCAATACCTGCGCGAACTCGCCCAGGGTTTCCACACCTGGTACAACGCTGAGCAATTCATCGTCGAGGATGCCGAGCTGCGCGATGCGCGCCTGGATTTGTGTCTTGCCGTACAGCAGGTCATTTGCAATGGCTTGCATCTGCTGGGTGTGAGCGCGCCGGAGACGATGTAAGCGATCATGTCCAGAGACTATAAAAAACGTTCGCCTGTGAGAAAGAAACCCACGAAGGCAAAATCCGGCGCGCCTCCCTGGGCTTGGGTGAGTCTCGGCCTTGCGATTGGTTTGTTCGCAGCGTTTCTTTTGTGGCTCGGCAGCCGCCCAGGACCCGGCATGAACGCAACCAAGCCGTCTCTGGGGACAAACCACCCTGAGCGCCAGATTCACACAACCAGGCCGCCGGTGAGTACCGCGCCGGCAGAAACCCCGCGCCAGTCGGCACCGCCGAAATACGACTTCTATACCCTGTTGCCAAAACTCGAAGTCGTCGTCCCGGGACAGAATAATCCCCCGACGAAACGGATTCACAATGCCAGTCCTCCATCCGTTCAGCTTCTTCGGAAGATAGAAAAGCCCGGCAGTTACATGCTGCAGACGGGCTCGTTCAGAACTTACGCTGAAGCCAACCGGATGAAAGCGAGTCTTGCGCTGCTGGGTTTCGTATCCACCATTTCAAAGGTCGAGGTGCGAGGGCAGACTTGGTATCGGGTGCAAATCGGCCCGTTCAACAATCTGACCAAGCTCAACGTTGCCCGCGAAACGTTGAGCAAACATCACATCGCGAGTTTGGCCTTGAAGGTCGGCGGTTGAGGCAGTTTTGAATCCCGAAGATTCTCGGCACGCACCGCCAGAAGCATGCAAAATCCGCCGACTCAAAGAACGTCTGGAAATTCTAGGTGGCCACCGGCGCCTGGAATTTTCAAGGCGGCTGGCGGGGCTTGAGCGCCGCCTGCGCGAAAACCAGCCGATCGACCGCGGATTGGCGAGAGTGGAAGCGGACATCGAAGCGGCGTATGAGCAGATTGCGGCAAGGAAGGCGGCGCTGCCTGTACCGAACTATCCGGACGATCTGCCGATCGTGGCTAGACGCACGGAGATCGCCCGCGCTATCGCCGCGCACCAAGTAGTCATCGTCTGCGGCGATACAGGCTCGGGCAAAACCACCCAGTTGCCAAAGATCTGTCTCGAGTTGGGACGAGGCGCCGCCGGCCTGATCGGGCATACCCAGCCGCGACGCATCGCCGCACGCAGCGTGGCTACGCGTATCGCCGAGGAACTCAAGACCGAGGTTGGCCGCGGTGTCGGCTTCAAGGTGCGTTTTTCTGACCATATCGGTACAGAAACCTATCTTAAGATCATGACCGACGGCATTCTGCTGGCCGAGATCCAAAAGGATCGTCTGCTCAGCCAGTATGACACGCTAATCATAGACGAGGCGCATGAACGCAGCCTCAATATCGATTTCCTGCTCGGCTACCTCAAGCGCTTGCTGCCGTGCCGACCCGACCTCAAGCTGATCATTACCTCGGCCACTCTCGATCCCGAGCGGTTTTCGCGTCATTTCGGTGGCGCGCCCATTATTTATGTGGAGGGACGCACTTGGCCGGTGGAGGTGCGCTACCGGCCATTGATCAGCCTCGATGACGAAGACATAGACCGCAGTCAGAGCGAAGGCATCGTCGCCGCCTGTGAGGAACTGGCGCGCGAGGGGCCGGGCGATATTCTCGTTTTTCTACCGGGTGAGCGTGAGATCCGCGAGACTGTCGAGGCGCTGGCCAAACACCACCCGCTGCAAACCGAGATTCTTCCCTTGTATGCGCGCCTGTCGGCCAGAGAGCAACAGCGCGTGTTCCAACCCCGCGGTAAAAGGCGCATCGTACTCGCCACCAACGTCGCGGAAACCTCGCTCACCGTTCCTGGCATCCGCTACGTGGTGGATACCGGCACGGCACGTATTTCCCGTTATTCTTGGCGTTCAAGGCTCCAGCGTTTGCCGATCGAACCGATTTCCCAAGCTTCCGCCGAGCAGCGCAAGGGGCGTTGCGGCCGCCTCGGGCCGGGTGTGTGCATCCGTTTATACAGCGAGGAAGATTTCACTACCCGGCCGGCATTCACGGAAGCGGAAATGCAGCGCACCAATCTCGCCTCCGTGGTACTGCAAATGAGTGCCCTGGGACTTGGCAAGGTGACAGACTTTCCGTTCATCGACCCGCCCGAAGCGCGGTTGGTGAAAGACGGCTACCAGCTCCTTGAAGAGTTGCATGCAGTGGATAACCGCCACCGCATCACCGAAACAGGGCGGCGTCTGGCGAGGCTCCATGTCGATCCTCGCCTTGGCCGCATGCTTCTTGCCGCTGAACGCGAAGGAGCTTTGCGCGAAGTGCTGGTCATCGTCTCTGCGCTGGCCGTTCAGGATCCGCGCGAACGCCCGCTCGACAAGCAACAGGCGGCCGACGAGGCGCATCGACGTTTTGCTGATGAACATTCCGACTTTCTCGCCTATCTCAAGCTTTGGGATTACTTCCATGACAAGGCGCGGCATTTATCGAAAACCCAATTACGCAAACTCTGCCGGCATGAATTTTTGTCGTGGATGCGTATGCGTGAATGGATAGAGACTTGGCGCCAGCTCCATGGTCAATTGCTGGAAATGGGATTTCGCGAAAATACCGAGCCGGCAGGCTACGATGCCATTCATCGCGCCTTGCTCGCTGGCTTGTTGAGCCAGGTTGGATACAAAGATGAGCAGGAACGGAAAAAACGCAAAGGCAGCCGTGGCGTAAGTTACCTGGGGACGCGCAATCGCCGCTTCCAGATATTTCCAGGATCGGCATTGGCAAAGCGCGCGCCGAAATGGCTGATGGCCGCCGAAATCGTGGACACCGGCCGTGCCTACGCCCGCACCGTGGCCGCCATCAAGCCGGAATGGATAGAAAAACTTGGCGCCCATTTGCTCAAGCATCACATCCATGAGCCGCACTGGGAACAAAGGGCGGCACGAGTCGGCGCCTATGACAAAATCACTTTGTACGGTTTGGTCATCCATCCGCGCAAGCGTGTCGATTACGCCCGCACGCATCCCGCCGAAGCACGTGAGCTTTTCATCCGCCACGCACTGGTTTATGGCAAGTTCAAGAGCCGTGGCGGCTTTCTCGCCCATAACCTGGCGTTGATCGAAGAAGTCGAGGCATTGGAGGCCAAATCCCGGCGTCCCGACATTCTCGTCGATGAACAGGTGATCTTCGAATTCTACGACCGCCTTTTGCCCGCAGACATCAACAATGGAGCCGCTTTCGAACATTGGCGCGAACAGACTGAACGCGAAAATCCCAAGTTGCTGTATCTCACCCGTCAAGCGCTGATGCGGCATGCCGCGGGCGAGGTTACGGCCGAATGTTTTCCCGACCAGCTCAATGTGGGGGCGGGCCTGTCGTTGCCGTTGCGATATCGCCTCGCGCCGGGCGAAGAAGATGACGGTCTTACGCTTCGCGTGCCGCTGGCCGCGCTCCGGCAGATCGATATCGCCCGTTGCGAATGGCTGGTGCCCGGCTTGCTGGAAGAAAAGCTCGTCGCTTTGCTGCGCGGACTGCCTAAAGGGTTACGCAAGAACTTCGTACCCCGGCCAGAGTTCGCCCGTGCCTGTGCTCAGGCGATGAGCTTCGGTGAAGGCGATTTGTATGCCACATTCGCACATCAACTCAAGCGCATGACCGGCGTGGAGGTGCCTTCCGATGCCTGGGATCGCGCTGCCTTGCCCGCTCACCTGCGTATGCGCTACGACGTCGTCGACGCCAATCACAAGCTGCTTGCCGAAGGGCGCGATCTGGCGGCTCTGACCGATATTCTGGAAGGGCGCGTGCAGGAGAACTTCAAGGCGCTGCCCACACAGACGCTGGAGCGTGACAACATCACATCCTGGGACTTTGGCGATCTGCCCGACAGCGTGGACCTTGAACAGCGGAACCTTGCGCTCAAAGGGTTCCCTGCACTGGTGCGTGAAGGCGATAAAATCTCTTTGCGCGTGTTGGACAGCGAGGAAAAGGCATTGGCAGCCCATCGAGATGGCGTGTTGGGGTTGCTGCGCATCGTGTTGCGCGAGCAAGTCAAATATCTCCACAAACGCTTGCCGCATGCGCAAGAGATGTGCCTTCATTTCGCCGCCGTTGGCCAGTGTGAAGAACTCAAGGACGATCTCATCGAAGCCGTTCTCGAAGACATTTTTCTCGCAGACTCGCTGCCGCGCCGCGAGAGCGAATTCAAGGCGCGCCTCGAGGCCGGACGCACTGAAATTGTCCCTGCCGCCACCCGCCTCGCAGAGACCTTGAACGACGCGTTCGCCGCTTTTCACCGCATTCGCCAGTGCCTTAAGGGTGATTTACCGCTGAGCTGGATCGAAGCGGCCAACGACATCAATGATCAACTCAGGCATCTGATCTATCCGGGGTTCATCCGCGCCACGCCCGCCGGTCAACGGCCGCACCTGCCGCGCTATCTCAAAGCTGTGGAGCGACGCCTGGAAAGGCTATCCCAGCAACCCGACAAGGATCGCCGCTTGCGTGGGGAAATCGAGCCCTTGTGGGCGCGCTATAAACAGTATTTGGACGAAGGCGGCAAGCTGAGTGAGGCGCTCTATGAGTACCGTTGGCAGATGGAAGAGTTGCGCGTGTCCCTATTTGCGCAGGCTCTAGGCACGCCTCGGCCTGTCTCAGTGGGGCGGCTGGAAAAACTTTGGGAAAAGATCGGGCGTCACTAGAAAAAAGCGGTTGCTGCCGAATATCTTTGTGTTTCCGGTTGCGGATTCAAGCCCGGACAAGCCTGATTTACCCGTTGATCCAACCATCAGACGCAGGTCTCCTGCCAGGGCAGGCGCCACATGCCAGAGCACCTGAGCGTGGGTGCGCTCGCAGGGAGCGGGAAAGCGAATTTCGCAGGTAAAAGATATCCAGCCGATCGCCACTGCTGCTTGGACAGCGGGCGCCTTGAACGGAAGCTATCCCGCAGTCCATTACGTGTGCGCCATGACGAGGTGCAACTAACTTACTTTACAGCAGCAAGGATTTCAAAATGAATCCCGCCGGGATCGATGCTGCAATTTTCCCGTTCGGTGCATTGGGCGAACCGGTTTTAGTGGATCCCACCAAAACTCGGCCCGCCCTCATGGAATCAGCCGTGGCCGCCATCGCCACCGCCATCGCCACCGCCGCCGCCGCCGTGGCCACCGTGGCCGCCACCGCCGCCGCCGCCGCCGCCACCGTGGCCGCCGCCGCCGCCCATGCCGCCATGGTCGCCACCACCGTGGTCACCGCCCATGCCGCCGTAGCCGCCTCCGAAGGCACCGTGATCAGGCGAATTGTCGTTGGAGGAATGTGACGATGTGTCAGCGGAGTGGTCGGGTGAACTCGAATCAGATCCGCTCGCGGACGTATTTACGGAATGGTCGAGAGAATTCGGCCCAGATCCGGTTGCAGATGAGGAAGCATTTGCACTCGAGGCCTGCTTGACCAGATCCGGCGTATTGTCAACAGAGGGCCCTGCGCCGGATTGGGCGGCGGGCGTGTTTGACGGAATATCGGAAAACAATGATCCGGCGTAGGCCGCCCCCGCAAAGGGGAAGCCCGCGGCCAGCGCGACCGCCAACAAGGTTTTCTTTGGGAAAGTGTGATTCATGGGTGGATCTCCTCTCATCGTCATGTGATTGTATCTTATGGTCCGGACGGTGCGGTGCCGGCCAAACGCGATACAGATCAAATTTAGTGGACGATCCCAGATAGATCAAGTTACCAAAATGACATGTGATTGCATCGTTCTCTTCCGCCTATCGCCCGCCATCTTTTGCGCCTACGCACCCTTAGTCTCCTGCCACCCAAGCGGCAAGGCGTACCGGTTGCACATCGATCAGGCAGGGCCCTGTCATCTAAATTCGTAAGCCGTTGAAAAGCGGAGCGGGTATCGACCTCTATGTGCTGCCGCCGAAACGGCCCCAGCGCAATGGCGGGGTGGAACGGGCCAATGGCATCTGGCGCTACGCGTTCTATGCCAGCTACCCGCTACCGACCACGATACGGGCGCTTCGTCCCCTGGTGCAATGGTGGGAACAGGTCTGCAATCTGCTGCGCCCCCATCAGGCATTGAAACAGAGAACCCCAGCCGAGTATCTTCGTGAGGCCGGGTATGAGGTCCCTGAGGTCGCGGTGTCTCATATGTACTGAACCAGGGCACTTGGTTGACGCAAAAAGAGTAACTCTCTATACTCGCCGCGGGCTCGAAGATGGCTGGATTGCCCTTGAGCATCCAGTTAATTACATGCGTAAAGCGATATTTCTTATTCAAACCGGGTTGGTATCGATAGGGGTGGGTTTGGCTATCCTCATTGCCGGAACCGGTTCGGGCGTAGCCGCGCTTTACGGTGGGGCTACTGCCCTGGTGAATACCTGGATGCTGGATCACAGAGTGGATCGGGCCAACCATGCAATGGAATACGATACTCAGCGCGGTCTAATAATTTTGTATGTCGGTGCGGTAGTTAGATTTGTTTTTGTTTTGGCTGCACTGGCAGTCGGCATGGGGGTTCTTCGTTTGTCCCCGCTGCCAATGGTGGGTAATTTCGTGGGTGCACAGATGGTATTCATGCTTGCGAGCGCGACATTCGGTCGGCGGGCTAAGATCTGAAAGAGCAATTAATGGATAGGGAGCGGTCATTCAAATGAGTGCAGCGGCAACGGCCCAGGCGGCGAATCCAGTCGAGTACATTCAGCACCACTTGACCAACTGGTGCATTGGGTGCAGTGCACAAACACATGAACCGTCGAGCCTGGCGGATTTTCATGTTTTCTTTATGGACTCATGGGTGATGTCAGTTGTTGTTGCGCTGATTATCGGTTTCTTTGCCTGGAGAGTAGGCCGGAATCTGGATCCAGATGCCCCCAAGGGAATGCAGAATGTATTTGAGGCGCTTATCGAGTTTGTGAACGCGCAAGTAAAAGACGTATTCGGCCCCATGGTGAATCCATTGGTCGGGCCGTTGGCGCTTACGGTATTCATCTGGATTTTGGGGATGAATTACATCGATCTGATTCCCGTAGACGTGATTCCCGGGATTGCGACCTGGGCGGGACATATGCTTGGATTGGAGCACGTCTATTTTAGGGCTGTGCCTACGGCGAGCTTAGGTACCCCTCTGGGAATGGCCTTTACTGTTTTTGCTTTGGTTGTCTATTACAATCTGAAGGTGAAAGGGGTCTCGGGATATTTAAAAATGTTCCTTTTTCATCCCTTTGGGAAATATTTCGTGCCTGTTAACATTATAATGACGTTCATTGAGGAGATTGCCAAACCTTTGAGTCTGGGGCTTCGTTTGTTTGGAAACTTGTTTGCAAGTGAACTGGTCTTTCTCTTGATCGCGCTACTCGTGTTTACCCATTCTACTTTACCTAGCGTTCTGCTTTGGTTCCCGGTTCAAACTGTTTCTGGGCTCGCTTGGTCAATATTTGAAGTACTGATCCTTACATTGCAGGCATTTATCTTTATGGTATTGACGATCGTTTATCTGGGTATGGCTCATACCGAGGATCATTGATCCGAAACCGATTTTGTTCAACTTTTGTTTTTGATTTTTAAGGAGAAAACCATGACTGCTGACATGATTGCCATGATTTACGCCTATACGGCTGTTGGAGTGGGCGTTATCCTCGGTGCGGCCGGATTGGGTTCCGCAATTGGCTGGGGCCTTATTACCTCCAAAACATTGGAAGGTATCGCGCGTCAGCCCGAATTGCGACCTATGCTGATGACCAATATGTTTATCTTCGCGGGATTGATGGAATCCTTTCCTTTCATCATCTTGGCATTTGCCATGTGGTTCCTTTTCGCCAACCCGTTTCTGGGCGCCGCGGCTACGGCTATCAAGGCGGCGGTTGGTGGCTGATCGAATCAAGTCAGTATTGGTTTTTGATCCAGCCGAGGTGAAGCTGTGAATATTACACTTACGCTTGTAGCGCAAATTCTGACCTTTGTACTTCTGGTTTGGTTTATAAATGCCAAACTTTGGGGGCCGCTCACGAAAATTCTGGAAGACCGGAAGGCACGTGTAGCCGAAGGGCTTGCTGCTGCTGAACGTGGGCGCCATGAGAAAGAGCTGGCGGAAAAAAGGGCGGAAGAAGAACTTCGCCAAGCCAAGCAAAAGGCCGCGGAGATTATTGCTCAAGCTCAAAAACGTGCCACTGAGATCGTCGATGAGGCGAAAACTGATGCTATCGAGGAAGGCAGTCGTCTGAAGGCCGCGGCGGAAGCCGAAATCGAGCAGGAGTTCAATCGGGCGCGTGAGCAATTGCGCGGTCAAGTTGCGCAACTCGTGGTGATGGGGGCGAGCAAGGTTCTCGAGCGCGAGATTGATCCCAAGGCTCACGAACAGGCTCTGAAAGAGCTCGTCGCGCAGATCTAATTGAACTAAGGTGCCCGGATGTCAGAACTATCAACCTATGCCAGGCCGTACGCAAAAGCTGTCTATGAACTTGCCAAAGAACAGGGCACATTAGATCAGTGGAGCGATTTTCTTCGGTCATTCGCACAAACCCTCTCGGTTCAGAGTGTTAACGCATTGATTGGTGATCCTCGGGTCGATGAAGAGCAGTTGGCCGAGTTGTTGACTGAATTGATAGGAAAAAATCCATCCGATGAGCAACGCAACTTAATCAGGTTATTGGTTCAAAACGATCGCCTTCAGGCCGCTAACGATCTGGTTGCTATATTCGAGCATATGCGTAACCAGGATAAGGGATTGATCGAAGCTGAAGTTATCAGCGCTCAAGAGCTTACCGATACGCAGCAGTCCGACCTCAAGACGTTCCTGAAAAAACGTTTGGGCGCTGAAGTTACTCTACATACCAAGTTGGAGAAGGATTTACTTGGTGGCGTTGTTATTCACGCAAAAGATCTGGTAATCGATGGCTCCTTGAAAGGTCGCTTGGAACAGCTAGCTAGAACAATGAGTCATTAAGAGGAAATAAAGATGCATCTAAACCCAACAGAAATCAGTGATCTGATAAAACAGCGCATCAAGAATTTCGATGCGGTGGCTGAAGCGCGTACCGAGGGGACGATCGTCAGCTCGACGGATGGGATCATAAAAATTCATGGCCTTTCTGATGTAATGGCCGGCGAGATGATAGAGCTTCCGGGCGAAACTTATGCGCTTGCCCTGAACCTGGAACGCGATTCAGTGGGTGCAGTTGTCCTTGGTGACTACAAACACATTTCCGAAGGCGATGCCGCCAAGTGCACCGGTCGTATCCTGGAGGTGCCTGTTGGGCCAGAGTTACTCGGCCGCGTTGTAGACTCTCTGGGCAGGGCCATTGATGGTAAGGGCGTCATAGATACGAAGCTAACTTCTCCCATAGAGAAAATCGCCCCTGGCGTTATCGAACGACAATCAGTAGATCAACCACTGCAAACGGGATTGAAGGCCATTGATTCTATGGTGCCGATTGGAAGAGGGCAGCGTGAATTGATCATTGGCGATCGACAGACCGGCAAAACTGCTGTAGCGATCGATACAATCATCAGCCAGCGTAACACCGGCGTGAAATGTATTTATGTTGCGGTGGGTCAGAAAGCCTCTTCGATTGCAAACGTCGTACGCAAATTAGAAGAATTTGGTGCATTGGAAAACACGATCATTGTCGCTGCTTCCGCTTCTGAATCTGCAGCCATGCAATACATTGCGCCTTATGCAGGTTGTACAATGGGCGAATATTTCCGTGATCGTGGAGAGGACGCTCTGATAATTTATGACGACCTCACCAAACAAGCCTGGGCTTATAGACAGGTTTCGTTGCTTCTGAGAAGGCCACCGGGACGTGAAGCATACCCAGGCGATGTTTTCTATTTACATTCCCGCCTCCTGGAACGGGCCGCTCGTGTAAACGCGGAATATGTGGAAAAGTTCACAAATGGAGAAGTCAAAGGCAAAACCGGATCATTGACTGCTTTGCCAATCATTGAGACTCAGGCGGGAGACGTGTCTGCCTTCGTCCCGACGAACGTCATTTCGATTACTGACGGTCAGATCTTTTTGGATACCGATCTTTTTTACTCTGGTATTCGGCCAGCTATTGATGCAGGTTTGTCGGTATCACGAGTTGGCGGTGCGGCGCAGACCAAAATTATCAAGAAGCTGGGCGGTGGAATTCGTCTGGCCCTAGCTCAATACCGCGAACTGGCTGCATTCTCGCAATTTGCATCCGACCTCGATGATTTTACCCGCAAGCAATTGGAGCGAGGCAAGCGCGTTACCGAGTTGATGAAGCAGAAGCAGTATGCACCCTTAAGTATTGCTGAAATGGCTTTTTCGCTGTTTGCTGCAAATGAAGGTTATCTGGATGATGTCGAAGTTGAAAAAGTCGTCGACTTCGAGGCGGCGCTTCATAGTTATATCAATTCAGAACACGCTGATTTGATTGATAAAATCAATGAGAAAGGCGATTTCAATGATGAGATTGCTTCTGAGATGAAAAAAGCGATTGAAAATTTCAAAGCCAATAACGTTTGGTGACAGATAATGGCCGCAGCAAAAGAGATCCGCACGAAGATCAAGAGTATAAAAAATACTCAAAAGATCACCAAAGCCATGGAAATGGTCGCTGCCAGTAAAATGCGGAAAGCACAGGAGCGCATGGAATCAACGCGTCCCTATGCCGAGAAGATCAAGAAAGTAATCGGTCATCTTTCAATGGCGCATCCTGAATATCACCATCCCTATTTGGAAATTCGGGAGCAGGTTCGCCGTGTCGGGTTTATTGTTATTTCCACGGACAGAGGGTTGTGCGGTGGTCTAAACATCAACTTGTTCAAGAAAGCGATTTCTTCTATCCGCGATTGGCAAAACCATGGCGCCGAGATTGACCTTTGCATCGTGGGGTCGAAAGCATCAGCTTTTTTCCGCCGCTTTGGAGCAAATATTGCCGCACAGGCAACCCAGTTGGGGGATCGGCCACACTTAAGTGACATCATCGGGACGGTTGGTGTCATGTTGCAGAACTACGAAGCTGGGAAAATCGATCGCTTGTACCTTGTAGAAAATCAGTTCGTCAATACGATGGTTCAGCGTCCCAAGCTGACACAGTTGTTGCCCGTTGAAAAAATCAAAGATGAATCTCTTAAGCATCATTGGGATTACATCTACGAACCTGAAGCGAAGGTTGTTCTGGATGAACTGCTCAAGCGCTATGTTGAATCCCAGGTTTATCAGGCTGTTGTGGAAAATGTGGCTTGTGAGATGGCTTCGCGCATGGTGGCGATGAAGAGTGCTTCGGATAATGCGGGCAGTCTCATAAATGATTTGCAGCTGGCCTATAACAAAGCACGTCAAGCAGCTATCACTCAGGAAATTTCGGAAATCGTAAGTGGTGCGGCTGCTGTTTAGTCGCTTGCCGCATTGCTCAGTTATTTAAGTATTAAAGAGGAACTAACCATGAGTTCGGGCAAAGTTGTTGAAATCATCGGAGCTGTCGTTGACGTTGAATTTCCCAGGGATTCGGTTCCCAAGATCTACGATGCGTTGCGTATCGAAGACGTAGGTTTGACGTTAGAAGTTGAGCAGCAATTAGGAGACGGCGTAGTTAGGGCGATTGCGATGGGGCCCTCTGAGGGATTGAAGCGCGGTCTTGATGTTGTCAACACAGGGTCGCCAATTTCAGTACCAGTTGGCAAGGGAACTCTAGGACGGATAATGAATGTACTTGGAGAGCCTCAGGATGAACGGGGGGAAGTGGCCACGGAGGAGAAATGGCCCATTCACCGCCCAGCGCCATCGTTTGATGAACAGGCCAGCTCAACAGAACTTTTAGAGACGGGAATCAAGGTTATTGATCTACTTTGCCCATTTGCCAAGGGCGGCAAGGTGGGTCTGTTCGGCGGGGCGGGTGTCGGGAAGACCGTCAACATGCTTGAGCTCATCAACAATATTGCGACTCAGCATTCAGGTTTGTCAGTATTTGCCGGCGTAGGGGAGCGAACACGCGAAGGCAACGACTTCTATCATGAAATGTCTGAAGCCAAGGTTATTCGGCTCGACAAACTGGAGGAATCCAAGGTTGCGATGGTCTATGGTCAGATGAATGAGCCGCCGGGCAATCGCTTGCGTGTGGCCCTTACGGGATTGACTATGGCCGAATATTTCCGGGATGAGGGGCGTGATGTATTGATGTTCATAGATAACATTTATCGTTACACTCTTGCCGGCACCGAGGTTTCTGCTTTGTTAGGGCGCATGCCGTCTGCAGTGGGTTATCAACCTACTCTGGCGGAAGAAATGGGCGTGCTACAGGAGCGAATAACGTCTACCAAGACTGGCTCCATTACTTCTATCCAGGCGGTCTATGTGCCTGCGGACGATTTGACCGATCCTTCCCCGGCCACCACTTTTGCGCATCTGGATGCGACTGTGGTTTTGTCCCGTCAAATCGCTGAGCTGGGTATATATCCTGCCGTCGATCCACTGGATTCCACCAGTCGGCAGTTGGATCCGCAAATTATTGGATCCGAACATTATGAAACAGCCCGCGCTGTCCAGAATGTGCTGCAACGATACAAGGAACTCAAAGACATTATTGCTATCCTTGGCATGGATGAACTGTCTGAAGAAGATAAATTGTTGGTTGCCAGAGCGCGTAAAATTCAGCGTTTCCTTTCCCAGCCGTTCTTTGTGGCGGAGGTATTTACTGGTGCGCCAGGCAAATATGTATCCTTGAAAGACACGATTCAGGGTTTCAAGGCTATCGTGGCTGGAGAATATGATCATCTGCCAGAGCAGGCTTTTTACATGGTTGGTTCAATCGAAGAAGCGGTTGAAAAAGCCAAGACCATGAAATGACAAAAATGGATGCTAAGCTATGGCCATGACCATGCATCTTGACATCGTAAGCGCTGAAGAATCCATCTTTTCCGGCCCGATCAATGAAGTATATGCATCTTCGGTTGCGGGTGAGCTGGGTATATTCCCAAGGCATACGCAATTGCTGAGCCAACTTGCACCGGGCGAAGTCAGGTTTAAGCCCGAAGGTAAACAGGAACTGGAGCACTATTACGTTGGTGGTGGGATTATTGAAGTTCAGCCCCACATCGTGACCGTGCTGGCGGATACCGTGATACGTGCCAAGGACTTGGATGAGGCCAAGGCATTGGAGGCCAAGCAAAGAGCTGAAGAAGCCATGCGCGAACGGCGGGAAGAAGAGGATTTCGCCCGTGCGCAGGCCGAATTGATTCAAGCGGAAGCACAATTGCGCCTGATCAAGAACCTGCGCAGGGAAATAAAAGGCTGAGTTATTCGTCTAGTTTCAGCTCAAAGGCTTATTGATCGTCAACACAATAAAACTTTCCTGGAACCGCCAGGTGCTGAGGAGCCAGGATGCAAAGAAGCGTTTAGGCCAGTGGTTTTCGCCGGCCACCGGTCAATCCGTGCTTATTTTTTACCCCTTAAACTATCTCATCCAAAGGCGTTAATGCATCTCTTTCTGAGTTCGTACCGTGAATATCGTTCCAGTGATTCTGGCTGCCGGTAGAGGAAAGCGCATGCGATCCTCTCTACCGAAGGTGTTGCAACCTTTGGCGGAAAAGACTCTGATAGATCATGTTGTCGATACGGCCGAGGCTATTCAGGATCGAGTTCCAATAGTTGTTGTTGGGCATGGAGCCGACTTGGTCAAATCTCATTTGTCAGAGCGCAATGTCAGGTTCGCGTATCAGGCAGAACAACTGGGCACCGGGCACGCCGTTGCACAAGCGCTTCATCTAGTCCAAGACGATGATATCGTACTTGTTCTATACGGCGACGTCCCTCTAGTAACCACGCAAACGCTACGTATTTTGCTTGAAAATGCAAAAAATGGTGCGCTCGCTTGGTTAAGCACGCTATTGGATAATCCTTCTGGATTTGGGCGAATCGTGCGGAATGCGCGTGGTGACGTGGTTGCGATTGTGGAAGAAAAAGATGCCACGCCCGCGCAGAGGGAGTTGTGTGAAGTCAATACAGGAATACTTGCAGTGCAATGCGCTGCGCTCAAGCGATGGGCCGGGCAGCTCGACTGCAAAAATGCCCAGCGGGAATACTACTTGACCGACTGTCTGTCCATGGCAGTGGCAGAAGGCGTGCAGGTTAAGGTGCATCGATGCACTGATTCAGAAGAAGTTTTAGGGATCAATGACAAGTCGCAGCTTTCGATCGCAGAAAGAGCATTGCAGAAAAGAAGATCTCATCGCCTGTTGAAAGAGGGCGTGACCTTGCGTGATCCCATGCGTCTCGATATTCGTGGAGAGGTTATTGCAGGTAGTGATGTAGAGATCGATGTGGGCGTTATTCTGAAAGGTAAGGTACGGCTCGGCGACCGATGTTATGTCGGGCCATATACCGTTCTCAATGAATGTGACATCGGGGCGGGTACACGCATAGAAGCCCATTCTATTATCGAAAACGCAAACATTGCTCCGAACTGTTCGGTCGGCCCTTTCTCAAGACTGCGCCCCGGCACCCATTTAAGTGAAGGCGCGCGTGTCGGAAATTTTGTGGAAATAAAGAATTCCAGTCTCGGTCGCGGCAGCAAAGTCAATCATCTGAGCTATATAGGCGACTCTACGCTTGGAGAGAAAGTCAATATCGGCGCCGGTACTATTACTTGTAATTATGATGGCGTCAATAAGCATCGCACCTCCATTGGCGACAATGCTTTCATTGGTTCGAATACCGCCCTGGTGGCCCCGGTCAATGTGGGTAAGAGTGCAACCATCGGCGCCGGATCGGTGATTAGCAAAGACGCTCCGGCAGGCAAGTTGACTCTGGCCAGGGCACCGCAGATTACCATCCCGGATTGGAAGCGACCTGGGAAAAAAGAGGGATAAGGCGATGTGCGGCATCATCGGCGGCGTGGCCGAAAGGAATGTTCAAGAGGTTCTTCTCGAGGGCCTTCGGCGCTTGGAGTATCGGGGCTACGACTCGGCTGGAATGGCCGTGGTCGATGATGCCGGCAGAATCCAGCGCCATCGACGCGTGGGAAAAGTGACTGAGTTGGCTAGAGCTTTGCTTACAGAACCGTTACCAGGGCACGTCGGCATCGCCCATACCCGGTGGGCGACCCATGGCGTACCCAGTGAACAGAATGCTCATCCGCATTGCTCTACGAATCGGCTGGCCATAGTGCATAACGGCATTATAGAAAACTATGAAAAATTGAAAGAGGAGCTCATCCAGGCGGGTTATCGCTTTCAATCCGAAACGGATACGGAAGTCGCCGCTCACCGCATCGCCTGGCATCTGGATCAAGGCGATGATTTATTGGAAGCCGTGAAAAAAGCAAGCCGTGAGTTCGAAGGAGCCTATGCCCTGGCAGTTATAGCTGTTGACGAGCCCGGTAGAATCATTGCCTGTCGTAAAGGCCCACCGTTGGTCATTGGATACGGGATTGGTGAACATTTCATCGCCTCCGACGTTCAAGCCTTGTTGCCGGTCACGCAGCGCTTTGCTTTCCCTGAAAACGGCGATGTGATCGATATTAAGCGCGAGGCAGTGACTATATATGACCTTCAAGGACGAGCCGTTGAACGCGAGATCAAAAATTCCGCGCTTAGCCCCACAGCATTGGATAGGGGGCGCTATAGGCATTTCATGCAGAAGGAGATCTTTGAACAGCCTTATGCAGTGAGCGAAACCTTGGAGGGGCGGGTGGAAGCGGCCCGACCGTTGGCAGCGGAAATCCTTGGCAGCGCGGCGCGGGATGTGCTCTCCCGCACTCGGGGAGTGCAGATTGTTGCCTGCGGTACCAGTTATCACGCTGGCTTGGTTGCCCGCTATTGGCTTGAAGAACTGGCGGGCATTCCGTGTCAGGTCGAGGTGGCCAGTGAATACCGTTACCGACGCCACGCGATATTGCCAGACTCCTTGTTCCTTAGTTTGTCCCAATCAGGGGAAACAGCTGACACGCTGGCGGCGGTGCAAGCCTCCAAGGAGGAGCCTTATCTGGCCAGGCTGGCAATCTGCAATGTGCCCGAAAGCTCGCTGGTACGTGAATCCGAGCTGACGCTTTTGACTCAGGCAGGCCCCGAAATCGGGGTAGCTTCAACCAAAGCGTTCACCACCCAACTCGTAGCCTTGATTGAAGTCGTGCTTTTACTCGCTCAGGAAAAGGGTGCTGACGAAAAGCGGCTGGCGGAGGTGAGGCGGGAGCTTCTTTCTCTTCCCTCTCTGATCGAGCAGGCGCTGGAATTGGATCCCCGCATCGAGCGTCTTTCCGAAGCGTTTGTCGAAAAGAGAAATGCGTTGTTTTTGGGGCGAGGAGCGTTTTATCCAATCGCCATGGAGGGGGCGCTCAAGCTTAAAGAAATCTCCTATATTCATGCCGAAGCCTATCCCGCAGGCGAGCTTAAGCATGGCCCCCTTGCCTTGGTCGATAGCGATATGCCGGTGGTGGCCGTGGCGCCTAACAATTCAATGCTGGAAAAACTCGCGTCCAATCTCGAGGAGGTTCGTGCCCGCGGTGGCGAACTTTTTGTTTTTGCCGAGCCGGGCGTCACCTTGAAGGATGGGCCGGGACTGAACCTTATTCATGTCCCTGGCGGAAGTGGATTGCTCTCTCCGGTAATTATGATCATCCCCTTGCAATTGCTGGCCTACCATGCTGCTGTCCTCAAGGGAACCGATGTCGATCAGCCGCGCAACCTCGCCAAATCCGTCACAGTAGAATAAATCCGGAACAAACCGCGACAAGGCTGGAACCTTCGCGTTTGAACTATAGTGTTTTGTAGAGTTTTATCTCGGGCATATCCAGCATTGGGTGGAGACCTATTTCATCGAGCCTGTTTGAGGTGAAATCGGGCGCCAGACACTCGCTACACTATGCTGTATGCAGCGGGACGACAAACGCAAAAAGAAGGTGGGGGAGAATAGAGCTAAAGAGAGAAGGCAGGCCGAAAGCAAAACTCTATGATTACCCATTGTCCGGTAATTGCCACAAGGTACGTTTATTCTTGTCTTTGCTGCCTGAATTCAACCAATAACTGCAACACCACCCGTTATGGTGTCTTGCCAGTGTGGTCCATCACAGAACACCTCAATGGGTGCTCGATAGCTGAGGCATTTCCTGGGCCGTAGATTCAGCTTGCGTTCCACCTCAGCAATCTCCTCATCTGTCACCTGATCGAAGTCGGTTCCCTTTGGGAAGTACTGCCGGATCAAGCCATTCATGTTCTCGTTCGCTCCCCGTTCCCAGCTGTGATAAGGCCGAGCGAAGTACACATCGCATCCCAGCGCCTCGGCGATCTGCTTGTGATAGGCGAACTCCTTGCCGTTGTCGAGCGTCATGGTCTTCACCAGACCGTCAAATGCGCCCAAGCGATCAATAATCGCCGCTGCCGTCTGCTCCGCCGTCGCCCGTGCCACTTTCTGGATCACGACCTGACGGCTTTTGCGTTCCACCAGGGTCACCAACGCCGATTGGCCCCTGCCTCGGACCGTGTCGCCCTCCCAGTCCCCGATACGAGAGCGCTCTTCGACGACCGCTGGTCGCTCTTCGATGCCAACCCGGTCGATGATCCGTCCACGCCGTTCCTGACTGCCATAGCGCTTCCTGTAGCGCTTGCGCCGGTGCCGAAGGTGCTTGTACAGATCGCCGCCCGCTTTCTGGGCTCGTTCGATGTGACGGTAGATCCATTCATGGCTGACCAATGGATAACCCGCCTCCTTCAATGAACCTGCGATCTGTTTCGGACTCCAGTCGTCTCTCAATCGGGCCTCTACCCAGGCGATCAGTTCAGGGATCCGCTTGTGGCACTTGCGTGCTTCCCGTCGTCTACGATCAGCCACTCGTTGCGCCGTCTCCGCCTGGTAGCCTTCGATCCCCTGGTTGCGCCTCAGCTCCCGGCTGATGGTGCTCGGTGATCGGCCTATCTCCCTGGCAATCTGCCGCTGCGTGTAGCCCAGCCCCTTCAGTGCCGCAATCTGGTATCTTTCCTCTCGAGTCAGTTGCCTGTAGTGCCCCATGTGCATGCCTGTATGGTGTTGGTGTCAGAGCTACCCATTCTAGGCGGCAACTGACTCCCTTTCAGCCTCAGGCGTTGCAGTTATTCTATGAATTCGCGTCTCGCCAGACGTTATGGAAATGCACACTGGTGGCCCGTCGAACCTGCCCCACTGGCAAGGGTGATGCAATGGTTGGCGGTTTCGGAAAACGAGATTCTTTATGGTTTGGCGAGAGCCCGTGTGGTTTTGCTTATGCATAGGGCCTATGACCTGGAAGCTGCGCAGGCAATGGGGATTCAGGCACTCAAATTATTGGAGAGGCGCCTGGATGATGCGCTCTGGCTGGCAGGAGGCACATTACCCGGCATTGCCGACATTGCGTGTTTTCCCTATGTGGCTTTGGCACCTCAGGGTGAAGTGTCGCTTGAGCCATTCGCTCATGTCCGTGCTTGGATCGCCCGCATTCAGGAGCTGCCGGTTTATGTAGGTATGCGCGGAATTGAAAAACACCTATCGGCCTGAGCAGATTCTGCCAGATTCGGTGGATCATGACAGCATGCCCGGAAATCGCCGCGGCTTCGATGTTCTATCGGTGTGCGCCCGATTCAGATACGAATGAACCCGAACGGGTGTCGGCTCAGGTCTGGGGAAGGGTCACGCCGCGCTGTCCCTGGTATTTGCCGCCACGGTCCTTGTAAGAGACTTCACACACTTCGTCAGATTCGAGGAACAACATCTGCGCCACGCCTTCATTGGCATAAATTTTGGCCGGCAGAGGAGTGGTGTTGGAAAACTCAAGTGTGACGTGGCCTTCCCATTCCGGTTCCAGCGGGGTCACATTGACAATGATGCCGCAGCGGGCGTAAGTGCTTTTGCCCAAGCAGATGGTGAGAACACTGCGAGGAATGCGGAAATATTCGACCGTGCGCGCGAGAGCGAAGGAATTCGGCGGAATAATGCACACATCCGATTGTATGTCGACGAAACTGCTTTCGTCGAAGCTCTTGGGGTCGACGATGGCGGAATTGATGTTGGTGAAGATCTTGAATTCATTGGCGCAGCGCACGTCATAGCCATAGCTGGAGGTTCCATAAGAGACGATGCGCTGCTCTCCCTGTTCGCGGATTTGATGCGGCTCGAAGGGCTCGATCATGCCGTGCTCGGCCGCCATGCGGCGGATCCATTTGTCGGATTTAATAGCCACGATTCACCGTCAAGTATTCTGGATGACGATGTTCGGGAACTTGCCGCTGAAATCCTTGGCCTTTTGCGCCAGTTGCGCAGCTGTCCGGCGGGCGGTTTCGCGGTAGATTTCGGTGATTCTGCTGTCTGGCTCGGCTGCTACGGTCGGTTTGCCGTTGTCCGCCTGCTCGCGGATGCGGATGTCCAGAGGTAAGGCGCCCAGCAGCTCCACGTGGTAATCCTCGGCCATGCGCTGGCCGCCGCCCTCGCCAAAAATATGTTCTTCATGGCCGCATTTGGAGCAGATATGCAGGCTCATGTTTTCGATGATGCCGAGCACAGGGATCTCTACCTTTTCAAACATTTTCAATCCCTTGCGAGCATCCAACAAGGCGATATCCTGGGGCGTGGTGACGATGACCGCGCCGCTGACCGGGATTTTCTGCGAAAGGGTGAGCTGAATATCGCCCGTGCCCGGCGGCAGATCGATCACCAAGTAGTCGAGTTCGCCCCAGCGGGTGTCGCTTAGCAACTGTTCCAGCGCTTGAGTGACCATCGGGCCGCGCCAAATCATGGGCGTTTCCTCGTCGATCAAAAAGCCGATGGACATGGCCTTGATGCCGTAGTTCTCCATGGGTTCGAGCGTGCGCCCGTCTTTGGTTTCCGGTTTGCCTTCGATGCCAAGCATGCGTGGCTGGCTGGGGCCGTAGATATCGGCGTCAAGGATACCCACTTTCGCTCCCTCGGCAGCCAGAGCCAAAGCAAGATTCACCGCGGTGGTGGATTTGCCTACCCCCCCCTTGCCGGAAGCCACGGCAATGATGTTCTTGATGCCGGCCAGCGGTTTCAGATTGCGCTGTACCGCATGGCTGACGATGTTCGTGGAAATCGTCACATCAATAGACTCGACACCGGGCAGACGACCGATACGTTCGCGTACCGCTCTTTCTATTTCAGGCGCATACCCTTTTACCGGATAGTCAAATTTCAGATCGACTCCCACGGTGCCGCCATCTACACGAATGTCCTTGATTTCACCAGCTGAGACCAGATCCTTTTCCAGATACCGATCTTCGATCTCCTTGAGCGCAGTTTCGATTTGCAGCCTAGACAATTCAGCCATGTTCAAAATCTCCATGTTCGTTGAGCGCCTTTGCGCGCCTCTTACCAATGTCGGTATTGTACCTCAGAAGGAACGGCTTGAACCGACAAAGAAGCGTTGGCCCGGCCATTCGAGATCGCATTGGCGTAGCCACGAAGCCCCGGAAACTGGTATGTTAACAGGCTGTTGAAATTTAACTGTTGAGACACGATCAGTCGTCGAACTCGTTCTTGAAATGCTCAGGAAACCAGGTGCCGGCGAGATTTTCAATAGCGCATAGATGCCAATTCAACCCTCTATCAGGATCCTTGTCTTTCATGAAACGTCAGATACTCGTCACCAACGCGCTTCCCTATGCCAATGGCCCGCTGCACCTGGGGCATATGCTCGGCTACATCCAGGCGGATGTCTGGGTGCGTTTTCAACGCATGCGTGGTCACGAGGTCTATTACGTCTGTGCCGACGATACACACGGCACTCCGATCATGCTTCGTGCCCAGCGCGAAGGTATTGCGCTGGAGCAGCTAATCGCATCCATGCAGGTTGAACATGCGCGTGATTTCGCTGACTTTGGCATTGGCTTTGACAACTATTATTCCACTCACACACCCGAAAATCGCCAGTTCGCGGAACTGATTTATACCCGCCTGCGGGATGGCGGTCATATTGAGCGCCGTGAAGTGGAACAGCTCTACGATCCTGAAGCAGGCATGTTCCTTCCCGATCGTTTCATCAAGGGTACATGCCCGCGCTGCGGCGCCGAGGATCAGTATGGCGATTCCTGTGAGGTTTGCGGCGCCACCTACGCGCCCACCGAACTGATAGATCCGCGCTCTGCGGTGAGTGGCGCCGTACCGGTGTTGCGCCGCTCCGAGCATTATTTTTTCAAGCTCGGCGATTTCGAGCGTTTCCTTCGAAACTGGCTCAAAGAGGGCGAGCATGTGCAGCCCGAGATCGCCAACAAGCTGCGCGAATGGTTTGAGGCAGGGCTTCGCGACTGGGACATTTCTCGCGACGCGCCCTATTTCGGTTTCGAGATCCCTGATGCGCCTGGCAAGTATTTCTATGTATGGCTGGACGCCCCCATTGGTTATATGGCCAGCTTCAAAAACCTGTGCGAGCGTATCGGCCTGGATTTTGACGCCTGGTGGCGGCCGGATACGGCCACCGAGCTTTATCATTTTATCGGAAAGGATATTGCTTATTTCCACACCTTGTTCTGGCCGGCGATGCTGCACGGCGCGGGTTTCCGTACCCCTACCGCCATCTGGTGCAACGGCTTTTTGACCGTGGATGGACAAAAGATGTCCAAATCCCGCGGCACATTCATTAAAGCGCGTACCTGGCTGGAACATCTCGCCCCTGATTATCTGCGCTATTATTTCGCCGCCAAGCTGGGCGCAGGCGTGGACGATCTCGATCTGAATCTCGAAGATTTTGTCAATCGCGTCAATGCCGACCTGGTGGGGAAAGTGGTCAATATTGCCAGCCGCACTGCTTCGTTCATCAACAAGCGGTTCGATAACCGGCTTGCCGATGAATTGCCGGATATGGGGTTGTACCGGGCTTTTGCCGATTCGCGTGATCAAATCGCCCAGTTGTATGAACGCCGCGAATATGCCCAAGCGATGCGCCTTATCATGGGGTTGGCGGATCGGGCCAACCAATACATCGACGAAAACAAGCCATGGGTATTGATCAAGGATCCTGAGCGCCTGGCCGAGGTGCAGGCAGTTTGCACTCAGGGATTGAATCTGTTTCGCGTAATCATCGGCTACCTTAAACCCGTGCTGCCGCGGATTGCAGAGAAGGTGGAAACTTTCTTTGGAGTCGGCGAGCTGAGTTGGGATGGGGTTACAGAGCCCGTACTTGGCCGTAAGGTGGAAAAATTCAAGCCCTTGCTCACCCGCGTCGACCCGGACCGCATCAAGGCCATCATCGAGGCGTCGAAAGAAGACTTGCAGACAGCGACAGTCGCGGCGCATGAGGCCGCGCCACTGGTGGCCGACCCTATCGCCGAGCAGATCGATTTCGATGCATTCGCCAAAGTGGATCTGCGCGTGGCCCGTATCCTTAAGGCAGAAGAGGTGGAAGGCGCGGACAAGCTATTGCGCCTCATCCTCGACCTTGGTGGCGAAACCCGCCAGGTGTTCGCCGGAATCAAGTCCGCCTATGCGCCCCAGCAGCTCGAAGGCCGTTTGACCGTGATGGTTGCCAATCTGGCGCCGCGCAAGATGCGTTTTGGCGTCTCTGAGGGCATGGTGCTGGCGGCAGGTCCCGGCGGCAAGGATATTTTCATCCTCGAGCCCGACGCCGGGGCCGAGCCGGGTATGCGGGTGAAATGACTGTCATCGCTTGTTTGCAAACAAGGTCTCAAAGAAGCACGCGCTCGATTCCCCCGTTCCGTATCCTGGCAACAAAACTTTCCGCCCAGTCGTCTCCAAACTGTTTGCGCGCCAGCTCGACAACGATGTAGTCGGTGTCAAGGCCCGTGTCTTCGCGGTATCGTTCCAACCCTTGTTGGCATGCTGGGCAACTGGTCAGAAGCTTCACCTTGCCGTTTTCCACCACGTCTTTGCCAGTGAGCGCGCGCACGCCCTTACGCAGTTCCTCTTCCTTGCGGAAACGCACCTGGGCGGCAATATCCGGACGGCTGACGCCAAAAGTGCCCGCTTCGCCGCAACAGCGATCCGACAACGGCACTTCCTGGCCCATCAACATCGACGCCACTTCGGTGGGGTTATATGTTTTTATCGGTGTATGGCAGGGATCGTGATAGAGGTATTGCTCTCCATTCACGCCTTCCAACTTGACGCCCTTTTCCATCAGATATTCGTGTATGTCCAGCAACCGGCAGCCGGGGAAGATGCGCTCAAATTCGTATTTGAGCAGTTGGTCCATGCACGTGCCGCAGGACACGATCACGGTTTTGATGTCGAGATAGTTAAGAGTGTTTGCCACACGATGGAACAACACTCTGTTCTCGGTGGAGATGGCGCGACCTTTCTCCTCGTCACCGGCAGAGGTTTGTGGGTAGCCGCAGCATAAATAGCCGGGCGGAAGCACTGTCTGGACGCCCACCTCGTACAGCATCGCCAGCGTGGCGAGACCGATCTGGCTGAACAGGCGTTCGGAACCGCAGCCGGGAAAATAAAACACCGCTTCGGAATCCACGCTGCTTCGATCGGGGTCGCGCAGGATGGGTACCTGGGCAGCATCCTCGATACCGAGCAGGGCGCGCATGGTGCGCGCCGGCAGCTTGCCAGGCATCGGTTTTTTCACAAACTGGATCACCTGTGCGGGTAGGGGCTGCGGGCGCGGCGTGGCTGCCGGACGGCGCTCTTTTTGCAGCAGACCCAGCCGGCGAAATATCTGATGCGCTAGGCGCTGACCGGCGTAACCCCACTGGATCATGGCCTTGCGCATGGCGCGGATGGTGGCCGGGTCCTTCACATTCAAAAAAGCCATGGACGCTGCTGTGATCGGGCTCGATCGCCGCTGGCCGCGTTGTTTGAGAATGTGGCGCATACGGATGGTGACGTCGCCGAAGTCGATGTTCACCGGACAAGGCGTCAGGCACTTGTGGCAGATCGTGCAATGATCGGCCACTTCATTCATTTCCTCGAAATGCCGCAGGGAGATGCCCCGGCGTGTCTGTTCTTCGTATAGGAACGCTTCAATCATCAATCCGGTGGCGAGAATCTTATTGCGCGGCGAATACAACAGATTGGCCCGCGGCACGTGTGTTGTGCAGACCGGCTTGCATTTGCCGCAGCGCAGACAGTCTTTGATGTCATTGTTCAAATCGCCCAGCTCGCTGGCTTCGAGGATGAGCGCCTCCTGTTCCACCAGCCTGAGCGACGGTGTATAGGCGTGCTCCAGGCCTGAGCCGGGCATGAGCTTGCCCTTGTTGAAGTGTCCATCAGGATCGACGCGGCGCTTATACTCGGCGAATGCCTCGATTACTTCCGGTTGTAGATACTGAATCTTGGTGAGTCCAATGCCGTGTTCGCCGGAAATGACCCCGCCTAGAGAGCGCGCCAGATCCATGATCTCGTCGACCACTTTTTCCGCTTCATGCAGCATGTTGTAGTCATTGGAGTTGACTGGGATGTTGGTATGCACGTTGCCGTCGCCGGCGTGCATGTGGAGGGCGATGAACAGGCGGCTGGCAAGAATTTCGTCGTGTAACTTGTCAAGACGGGTGCGCAGCGCCTGATATTCCCGTCCCTCGAAGATCTCCTTCAAAGGTCGCTCGATTTCGGCGCGATAGGACACCCTGAGCTGCCGGCGGAGTAACAGGCGCATCAGCGTATCCCCCGGGGTGAGTTGGGCGCGCAAGGGCTCGGGCAACAACCCCGCATGCCGTGCCGCCGGTTCGTCGGCGTGCTCGAGCAGCGCTTCCCATCGTGATTTGACGGCATATAGATGATTCAGCGCCGCATTGCGTTTGCTGACAAATTCGGCATTGCTCTCCGCGCTGGCTCCAAAATCTGGCGTTGGGCGGCGTTCGGCCGGTTCTTCGCCGAGGCAGGCGATAATGGCCTCGATCATGCGCAGCTTGTTGCGGATCGACAAGCGGATGTTGATCCGTTCTATGCCTTCGCTGTAGGCGGCCAGATGTTCCAGAGGGATGACCACGTCTTCGTTGATCTTGAAGGCGTTGGTATGTGCGGCGATGGCCGCGGTACGTGCGCGGTCGGCCCAGAAACGCTTTCTCGCCTCGGGACTGACGGCAATAAAACCCTCGCCGCCACGGCGGTTTGTTGCTCGCACCACTTCCGCAGCCGCGCGCGCCACGGCGTCGGCGTCGTCACCCGCAATGTCTGCGATCAATACCATTTTGGGGCGTTCGCCGCGGGCGCTCTTGGGGGTATATCCCACTGCGCGCACATAGCGTTCATCCAGATGTTCCAATCCCGACAGCACCACGTCCGGATCGGCATCCAACATGCGCTTGATTTCGACGATGGCTGAGACGGCTTCGCTCAGATCGTCGCCGTAAAACTCCATGCATAGCGTGCGGATATGCGCCGGCATGCGGTGCAGCACAAACAGCGCCGAGGTGATCAGGCCGTCGCAGCCTTCCTTCTGCACACCTGGCAAGCCGCCCAGGAATTTATCGGTCACGTCCTTGCCAAGCCCGGCCTTACGAAACATGCGTCCGGGAAATGTCAGGATTTCCGGTTCGCCGACGGGGGTGCGGCCGTTGGTTTTGTAGCGGGTGAGGCGAAATCGCACTGTATCCTGTTCGTGAATTTTGCCTAGGTTATGGCCGAGGCGTTCAACTTCCAGCCAGCTGCCATCGGGCGTGATCATGCGCCAGGACACCAGATTGTCCAGCGTGGTTCCCCATAGCACCGCCTTTTTACCGCCGGCGTTCATGGCCACGTTGCCGCCGATGGTGGAGGCATCCTGAGAGGTCGGGTCGACCGCAAACACGAGACCTTCGGTTTCGGCCAGCTCGGCCACCCGCTTGGTGACCACGCCGGCCTCGGCGCGTACCGTAGGTACTTTTTGCCCCGCTTCCGGCAGGGTGCGCCACTCTATGGATGACAAATCTTCCAGTTTTTCCGTATTGATCACTGCACTGTCAGCAGTCAGCGGAATAGCGCCGCCGGTGTAACCGGTACCGCCACCGCGCGGAATCACGGTAAGGCCGAGGGCGATGCAGTCCATCACCAGTTTCGCCATCTCTGCCTCGCTATCGGGAGTGAGCACCACGAACGGCAGCTCTACTCGCCAATCGGTGGCATCAGTGACATGCGAAACCCGCGCCAGTCCACCAAAATCAATGTTGTCACGGCGGGTATGGCGTGAAAAACGCCGCAAGGCGCGCGCCCGCCGTTTACGTTGTGCGCGCAAATCCGTTGCGAACGATTCCACCGCTTCGCGCGCCGCTTGCGCAAGGCGCAGCGCATCGGCGTTGCTTTCTGCGCGGCTCACAATCTGCTCGAGGCGGTGATACATCGCCTCGACGAGTTCTTTTAGGCGCTTGTCATTTTCAAGAAGATCGTCCTGGATATAGGGATTTCGCGTCACTACCCAGAGATCGCCAAGCACCTCGAACAACATCCGCGCGGAAATGCCGGTGCGGCGTGAGCCGCGTAGGCGGTTTAGGGTGTCCCACATTTCTTCTCCAAGAAACCTGAGGACGATTTCGCTGTCGGAGAAAGATGTGTAGTTGTAGGGGATTTCGCGCAGGCGCTCAGTCATCGCAATACGGACTCAATCGAATGATGATAATGAGCGCATAGGATAAGTCCTAGGCATCAGTATATAAAAGCCGAGCTGGACCATGGTATTCAGCGACGTCCGAACAGACGGGACCACCAACGCCCGCGCCCGGCGCCCTGGATCTCTGGCCGGGCGGGTTTTTGTGTTTGTGTTAATGCATCGATGAGGCGGTCGATTTCCGTAAATAGGCGCTCGATCTGTTCTTGGCTCTTCAATGTGCTTTGGAGTTGTTCGATGCGCTGCGCATCCCAGAGGCCGCGATAGGGCGCATTTCCGTGCGTCTCCATATGCGGCGCCAGCACCAGGAAATGGGCGTCGGGGGTAAATGCATTGAATTCTATGACTAGAAAAGTGGCGAAAACGACCACGGCGTAGGGCCGCCCAGTTTGAGCGCCGTCGTAACGGCTCAAAAAAACGCCATCCTCTTGAAAAAAGTCCTGGGCCGATGCCCTCATCGAATCGTGTGCATCCCTGGTGAGAGGGCGGGAGAGGCGATAGCCGCCCACATAATCGGCAACGCGCATCTCTTTGAGCAGAGTGAAATCTTGTCCGCACAGGCGATCCAGCGGCAGGCGTTCGTCGATGGCGTGTTGCAGGTTTTTCGTCGCTAGGCGTGGAAACATAGGAATGTTCAGCGTCGGTTCAGGATAAGGGCGTTAATCTGATCGCGGTTTCGAGAAAACCGTAATTGATTAGGAGGACATCGCAATGAACGCAAAGCATAACTTGATTACCCTCGGTATGGCGAGCGCGCTTTTGGCGCTGCCGGCAGCGCCGGCCTTTGCCTGGTCCAGCGTGGAATATGTAAAGGCCCGGGTGGTGAATGTGGAGCCCATTATGCAAACGGTGCAGGTGCGTGGCCCGGGGCGACGTGTTTGCTGGACACAAGAGCAAACCCGCCAAATCAGACGACCGGTATCGAATCCGGATTCGATTGGCAATACTGTGATCGGCGCCGTCCTGGGCGGGATTGCCGGTTATCAATTCGGTCATGGCCACGGCAGAAATGCGCCGGCCGTGGCAGGCGCGCTTCTGGGTGGAGCCATCGCCAATAATATGTCGAATGGCTATTCCCAGAGCTACACGGAAACCATTCCGGTGGAACGCTGCAAGATCAAGCATCGTTACCGCACAGTGGAGCAAATCGTAGGTTACCGCGTGAGTTATCTCTATCAAGGCGAAGTGTTCACCACACGCATGAATCATCGGCCGAAGCGGTTCATTCGCTTGCGGGTCAGCGAACGCGTAACTCCAGTAAACTAAGCCGCCATGAAAAGGCATTACTTGATTTTGCCGGCGCTGTTGCTGTCCGGCCTGTTGTCAGCGGCGCCTGCCGGCGCTGCTTGGTTGCCTTCACTTTTGTCGCCCGCGCAACATGTCGACAGCGTCGACGCGGGCTGGCGGATGCAGGAAGTGGGCCAGATCAGAGCAAAAGAAGCGGCCCGCCTGGCCCGTGAAGCCTTTGGGGGCCGCGTGCTTGCCGTCAGACGGGGAGTGAACAAACATCGCTGGCGAGTGAGATTACTGCGCGATGGCGAAGTGTTCGTGGTCTTCGTCGATAGCCTAAACGGGCGGGTGTGGCGATGAGGGTGTTGGTCGTCGAGGACGATCCCCAGTTGCGCGGTCAGTTGACCGGCTTGCTGCAAGATCAGGGCATGGTGGTCGATGCCGCCGAGGATGGCCGTGAAGGGTTCTATCAGGCGACCGAATACCCCATTGATCTGGCCATTATCGACCTGGGCTTGCCGGTGCTGGATGGAGTGGAGGTGGTACGCGGCGTTCGCGCCCGCGGCAAACGTGTTCCGATTCTGGTGCTGACCGCGCGCGGGCGCTGGCAGGACAAAGTGGCTGGTCTGGAGGCGGGTGCGGATGATTATCTGGTCAAGCCGGTTCATCCGGAAGAACTGCTCGCACGGGTGCGCGCTCTGCTGCGCCGGGCCGGTGGGTGGTCTCAGCCGAGGATGGTTTGCGGCCCGATCTCGCTTGATCCTGCGACTCAGCAAGTGAGCTTGGCCGATACGCCCGTGGAGCTGACGGCTTATGAGTACCGAGTGCTGGAGTATTTGATGCTACGTGCCGGCGAAGTGGTTTCCAAGGCGGCGCTGGCGGAGCACATCTACGCCGAGGAGGAAGAGCGGGACAGTAATGTAATCGAGGTGTTCATCCGCCGCTTGCGGCGCAAGCTCGATCCTGACGATCGCCTGCGCCCCATTGAAACTCTGCGCGGCAGGGGATATCGCCTGACCCTGGATCGCCGACCTCTTCCTGCCGACAGCAGATGAGCAGGGCGTTAACTCCTATCCGGATGATGTCCATCAGACAAAGGCTGTTGATTGTCGCGGGTGGCGTGCTGACGGTGTTTGTGCTGGCGACCGGCTTTGCTCTGGAACGGGCGTTTGTGAAGGCCGCCACTCAAGGTGAGCAGGACAAACTGAAAGGTTTGGTCTATGCTCTGCTCGGCGCGGCCAACATCGGCGCGCAAGGCGTGACGGTGGATCTTTCCCAGCTTGGGGAACCGCGATTGCTGCAACCAGGATCAGGGTTGGACGCGATGATCATCTCCAGTGATGGTTCGGTGGTGTGGCGTTCGCCTTCGATGCTGGAACGGCCGCCGCCTGCGTCATTGCCGCCTCCCGGGGAGTGGGCGTTCGATCGCATCGTCTGGAATGGACGGGCATGGTTCCGCCTGAGCTTTGGCGTGCGCTGGGCCGCGGGGGAGCCCGTCGGCGCTTATGATTTCATGGTCATTGAAAGCACGGGTGATTTTTCCCGGCAGATGGCTGGCTATCGGCACGTATTGTGGTACTGGCTGGCGGCGGCGGCTTTGCTTTTGTTACTTGCTTTGCTTGCCGTGATGCAATGGGGGTTGGCGCCCTTGAAGCGGGTTTCGGATGAGTTGCGGCGCATAGAAAGCGGAGACGCAGAGATATTGAGCGGCGATCATCCGCGTGAATTGCAGCCCTTGGTAGAAGCGATCAATGCGCTGTTGGCGCATGAAAAGGCGCGACGCGAGCGCAGCCGCCATGCGCTCGATGATCTTGCCCACAGCCTCAAAACGCCGCTTGCCGTGCTGCGGGGTCTTCGGGCGGAAGACGGCCTCGGCGGTGCAGCGGCGAAGACCGTGGGCGAGCAGGTCATGCGCATGGACAAGATCGTGGCCTTTCACTTGCAGCGAGCCGAAGGTGCGCGTGTACAGGCGCTGCTGCCGCCACTGGCGCTGGCACCGGTTGTAGATCGTTTGGCGGCGGCACTGGAGCGTGTTTATGTGCAAAAAGGGATCAGGATCCGCTCCGAAATTCCGCCTTCGCTGCATGCCCGCATCGATGAAAATCAGCTAATGGAGCTGGTGGGCAATCTGCTCGACAATGCGGCCAAGTGGGCAAGCGTGCGGGTGCGGGTATCGGCCCGGCGAACCGATATCGGATTGCATCTGTGGGTCGAAGATGATGGTCCTGGCATGGTAGCGGCCGATGCGGAACGTTTGCTTGCACGCGGCGAGCGTGCCGATTCATCGCATCCGGGGCAAGGGATCGGACTTGCGGTTGTGGTGCAAATCGCTGCTGATTATGGCGGTGACGTGCGCATCGATCGTTCCGAACTAGGAGGCGCGAAAGTGAAGGTGTCTTTGAGAACTGCTTGAGGGCCCTGACGCTCGCATTTTGCGCGGGCATACAACAATCAAGGTGTTTCCCAATGGCGACGCTTGACAGAGATGGTGTCTCCCCTGTTAGTGTGGCGGAGGGGCTGGATCGTACTTGGTGCGGCGGTTGGAAAAGGAAGATGCGCTCCGGGCGCCGAAAAAGATGTTTTTTAATCTATTTATTCATGGAGAGTTCAATGAAATCGATGTCTATGACTCAATTCAGGCTGGCGCGCGTTGCCGGCGCGATCACTTTGCTGGCCTGCGCCGCGTTGCCTTTGAGGGCCATGGCGCAGACGCCTTCGGCCCCGGCGGCAAAGGCGCAGCCAAACAGTAATGTGGCCCAGTTGGAGCAAAAATATCTCCAATTGCGCAACGAACTGGGCCAGATCGCCGCAAAAGCGGAACGCAGCGATCCGGCCTTGATCAAGCAGCAAGAAGCATTCCGCAAGCAGTTGATGGCCGTAATGAAGAAAAATGGCAATGATCCGCAAAAGATGCTGGATACCTTCAAGAGCCTTATCAAGCAGCTGCAGGATAAAACCCTGCCCCCCGCAAAGCGCCAGGAAATCATGACCAAGCTTCAGCAGACTCAGCGCGCGTTGGTGGCCGCCGAGCGCAAAGCCATGCAAGATCCCGCCTTGCAACAGGCACGCAACAAGCTTGAAGCCGCCATCATGGCGGCTATGCGCAAGATCAATCCGGCCACCGACAAGCTGCTCGCCGAGATGCATGCGCTTGAACGCCAAATCATGCAGGCGCGCGCCAGCAAGTCTCAGCCGATGAAATAATGCCTCGGCGCCCTTCTGAGGAAAAGATGGGCGCACAGGGTTTCGGCTTGGCTTTCGGTTGGATGCGAAAGTAATAAGGTATTGGCGGGAAAAACGCTGGCGGAGTTGATCGTTGCGTCCCAAGCCGGGGCGCAGCGTATCCATGTGGAATAGTTGCATGTATGGCAAGAGAACGATGAGCCCTTGCTCCTCGTGGCTGTCCGCGAATCGGAGGAATACGCTGCGGGCCACCTTCCGGGTGCCTTGTATTGTGACTGACCCCCTGGAGCGCGCGCTTTTTTAGCGCCTGCACATTGCGGGAGATGGGTTTTCGGCGGGTTTACTACTTGGCTGGCGGATCGGCATGTGGGTCGCCGAGGGGTTTTCGCTGGAAACGGGTCTAATGGCGGGTTTGTGTTACCGACGTCAGGGCCGTAAGCCCCTAGATGATGATATTTGGAATAACGTAAACTTTGATGGCTTCCTAAACACCCCAGACGCGTAAACGAAGGAGAAAAACCATGCCAGATCTTAGCGCGCTTTCATATCCGAAAGGTATCACCTACAACTTTTCTTTGTGGGGCTACGATCAACCTGTGAGCCTGGTCTATGAAGGACAACATTATTACGGTTATCTGCGTGAACCCCAAGAAGATGGCAAGTATCACATTATGCTCACGGAACGATTCGAGGACGGCGTAAGCCATAGAATCAAACCACATGAAATCGTATTGGACGACTTGTCCGTTGTGTCCTTCCTTCATGCCCATGCGCATTGAGCGGCAGGAAAATCCAATGCGCGGGTTTTTTCACCGGGCATGACCCGCTCTGTTAGATTCATCTGTGTGGCCGGCATGGCGACTCCCGTTATTGCTTTGGCGGTAGCGCTATGGTGGCAATATCATGATGGACTGCAGCCATGCTCCCTGTGCTGGATTCAGCGGGCTGAAGCCGCGATCGTTTTGGTCGGCTTCGGCGCGTTTCAGCGGTGGCGCGCGGGGGCCGGTTTGGCTCTACTGGGTGCTGTGAGCGGCACGGTAACGGCGTTGATGCAACTGGCCGAAGTGCAGGGTACGGCGCCCGGGCTCTTCAATGTGTGCGCGATCACCACATCGGGAGTTCCCTCCTGTGCGGTGGCCGGCGCGCATCCTTTCCTGGGAATGCGTCTCGTTGATTGGTCTCTGTCCGCTTTCGTCTTCTGGTTTCTGCTGGCACTGTCGGCAATTTATTTATCACGCAACGCAAAATCCGAACGCGAAACGATGACTTGATGGGGGCGGCGCGTGTGGCCGCATTCTACCTGCATCGGCGCGGCATGAGGCCTCACTCATCACTGCTCGCATCGAGACGCGATAGCAGGCGTAAGCCGCCGATCATCCCCCTTACGCGCCGTGAGATATCGTCTTTGCAGGCAACGGGCCAGTGCTTGTGCCGGGTAGTCGCCGGCAAGGGCGGCAAGCTTTCGCGGGCCGATTGATCTAGGGTGACGACAAGATCCGCCCAGCCGTAAACAGCTTTTTCCGGTTCGCCTGTTTGTATCCAGTCGGCGCCTTCGCGGGCCGCAGCCTCGCACGCCAACGCGACTTGTTCGGGTGTTCCAAGAAAAACCACACGGGCTCGGCGTTTATACGGCATTGTTGCGATTACTTCCTTGATTGGCTTTCAGTCATGGGGAACGGCCTAGGTTCCGGTCTCCGCCGACCTGTTATTCTTGCACGGGAGCTGGTGGTTTGTGATTCTTTAGCCCGGCGCGGCGCATCAATAACAGCAGGGGGAAGATGACGATAAAACTCCAGGTAATGAACATGAAGCTGTCGTTGAAAGCCACCATGTTGGCCTGCTGGTAGAGCACATGAGCAAGCACTGCGGGCGTCACTGCCTCATGCAGGTTCAAGCCGATATGCTGTAGATAGGAATAGAGCGCGGGATTGAAGACATTGATATGGCCGCCGAGCTGGTTCCAAGCGATCTGCGTATGCTGGGTGAGCACCATGGTGACCAGCGAGATGCCTATGGATGAACCGATGGTGCGGAACAGGCTGAACATGCCGGCGGCTTCGGCGGAATCCTGGGGAGGCAAGGTGGCATAGGCGAGGGTGGCGATAGGTACGAAGATCAGTCCCATTCCCAGTCCCTGAATGACGATCGGCAGAATGACCCAGAAAAAATCGATATTCAGGCTGTACCAGGTCATCATCCACGAGCCAGTTGCCGCCAGGGCCGCCCCCACGGCGATCAGCAGGCGCGCATCGACCTTGCCGATCAGCCGGCCAACGGCAAACATGCTAATCATGCTGGCGATGCCGCGCGGCGCCATGACCAGGCCGGCGGTCAATGCCGGATAATTGAGCAGTCCCTCGAGCATTTCGGGTTGCATCAGGGCTGCGCCGAACATTCCCAGCCCCATCGTGGCCATGACGATCGAAGCCGTGGTGAAATTGCGGTCCCGGAAAATGCGCATACGAAACAGCGCATTTTCGCCTTTGCGGATTGAGTGGTCGATATAGGCGAGAAAGCCCAAAAGTGATATCACCGTCATGGCCACGATGATGCGTGAGCTGAACCATCCCAACTGGTTGCCGCGGTCGAGTATATATTGCAAAGAGGCGATGGCGATGGCGAGAAAGATGAATCCAGTCCAATCCAATCTGCGCTCTCGTTTCTCAGAATCCGGCACGACTCTCCACCCCAGCGCCAGTGCGAACAGGCCGACCGGCACATTTATGAAAAAAGTCCACCGCCAACTGAATGCCTGCGTGAGGTAACCACCCAGGGTCGGCCCCAGGATGGGGCCGACCATGATGCCAAGACCCCATATCGCCATCGCCTTGCCGCGCTCTTCCAGCGGGTAGGTTTTCACCATGATCGCCTGTGAAAGCGGCGCTAGAGCCGCGCCGAACGCGCCCTGGGATAATCTGAATAAAATGATTTCATTTAGATTCTGGGAAAGGCCGCAGAGTGCCGAACTGATAATGAAGCCGGCGATCGAGAGCAGTAAATAGCGCTTCTGGCCGAACTTATCGGCAAAAAAACCGGTGAGCGGCATGAAGATGCCAGAAGACACGAGATAGCTGGTCAAGACCCAGGAGATTTCATCCCGATTCGCTCCCAGCTGACCCTGCATGTGGGGGATTGCTACGTTGACGATAGTAGTGTCGATCACCTGCATCACCGTAGCAGCCATCACCGCCACGGTGATCAGCAGGCGGGCATGTTTGCTCGTAACCTCGCCATTCATGGATGATTATCGGCCTTGGACGGGTGCAGAGTATCTATGGTCACCTCCGCAGAGGTGCCCACTCGTAGTGGATACTTTGGTGAAGGATCAAGGATTTCCACCCGTACCGGTACCCGCTGGGTGACCTTGACCCAGTTGCCGGTGGCGTTTTCCGGCGGTAGTAGCGAAAATGCCGTGCCACTGGCCGGATCGATGCTGATTACCCGCCCCTTGAAGACATGGCCTCCGTACATATCGATCTTGATTTTGGCGGGCTCGCCGGGGTGGATGCGTGCCAGCATAGTTTCTTTGTAGTTGGCATCCACCCACCATGCGCCGTCGCAGACCAGGGCGAAACCCGGCTGTCCCTGGACGACATAATCTCCCGGGCGCAATTTCATGGCGGACAGCCGGCCGCTGCAAGCGGCCTTCTCCGAAGTGTCGGCGAGCCGGATTTCGGCCAGTTTCAGCGCTAGGCGATCGAGTTGAACCTGATGGTTTGCTTCACCGGGCTTGCCAAGCGCCGCTTTGGCCTGGGCAAGGCGGGCTTGTGCAACTTTGACAGCGGCCCGTGTTTCTGCGGCTGCGGCTGCGGCGTCTTGCGCCGCTTGCACGGAGGTGGCGCCCTTTTGCAGCAAACGCTGCTGGCGTAATGCCTGACGTTCGGCATTGGCTGCCTGCACCTGCGCCTGTTCAAGCGCGGCTTTGGCGGCGATTACGTCCGCTTCCAGTTCCGCAACCTGCTGTAGGGCCAGTTTCAGGCGTACTTTGGCCTGCTCCACGGCAATGCGGAAAGTGCGCGGATCGATCTGGTAGAGAATCTGCCCCTTTTTTACATGCTCATAATCATGCACGGGCACGGCCACGAGGTGACCTGAAACCCTGGGCGCGACCCTCAGCGTATGAGCGCCGACGTAGGCATCCGCCGTAGAAGGGAAATAAGTCGTGTTATACCAATACCACAGGCCGCCGAGAGTCAAGCCAATGGCGATAAGCGCAATGACGGCGTAGCGAGTCAGGCGTTTCATGATCTGTTTCCCGAAGCTCGGCGAATCACCCGGTCTGGGTGCGCAAAAGAATGTGTTTTAATACCCGTTCGCAACTCAAGATGTCGGCCTCGCTCAATCCGGCGAGCAACTCTTTCCGCAAGCTAGCGGCGGTACGAGCGATCTGTTTGGAAAGCTCTTGAGAGCGTTTACTCAAAATCAAAAGCTTGCAACGGCGGTCATATTCGTGAGGGCGGCGTTCCAGCCAACCTTCACGCTCCATGCGATCGACCTGCACGCTGAGACTGGCCGAGCTAATTCCCAAGCGATTCGCAAGTTCGTTTTGCGACAAACCATCCGGATGTTTGGATAGATGCAAGATCACCAGCCAACGCGTTTGGCTCAAGCCCAGCGGCCTGAGCCGTTCGTCCAGTTGCGCGCGCCAGGCGCGGGCGGTTTCCGCCAACAATGCTCCAAGTTGTTCACCAGCCATTTTTCGCAAGCCACCTGTCGATCAGTCAAGGCATCACATATTATGTTACCTAACATTTAGGAGTTTAACTATGTTATATGCAGGTCGCAAGACGCTTGGCTTATGTGGTCACCCGGATGGATTAAGTTGGACGACGCGATGAACTTGCCGAGTTAGACGTTCTCTGGCGGCTTGGCGAATTGATTTGATAAGGTGGGAAATATCGCTTGAATACGCCAGATTGGCACGAGCGCTCATGAAGCGTCCAGTTCGGCGACATCCCATTACGCTGGAATGCGACTGATGAATGCTTGAATCCTCCGATGTAAACAAGGCGGTGCATGCAGCACATCAGCGGCGAACAAGAAACCGCTTAAAAGGTTCTTGGACTGTCGGTTTTGCAAATTGGAGTAGTCTATGCGGCATGTGCAAGGCTCTCCGAGAACAAACCTACTCCCCACGTCACCATGGAATTGCAGGAACAATCAACGCATTATACTGAGAAGTTGCTGGAAGACGGGGGTATGGTGGCTATGGTTGGATTCGAACCAACGACCCCAGCATTATGAGTGCTGTGCTCTAACCAGCTGAGCTACATAGCCAATGGCAAGAATTGTGTATTTTCAGCAACGGGATAACTCAAGTCAAGGTCTGTAGGATGGGAAAGTCACCAGCATTCAGTCCTTTTAGTAGCGCTCCAGGATGCTGGCGCGTTCTTTTATGTGCAACATCTGCAAGCCGGCGGGCGTGTTTATGAATTTTTTCAAGATGCTTATGCACAAGAAGTAGTGCTACTAGCAAATCGAATAAATTTTGTCCGTAGCAAGCGGCGTTATTTTGGAGAATATTATTAATCCATTGAAACAAAACAAATTTTTTGATTGATCAAGATTTGATCAGGTTAACAAAAATGTAGCATTCAAGCGGCTCAGAATAGTTTTTATGCAAATTTTCCACAAAGTTATCCACAGGATGTGTGAATATCTGGGAAAATCGTTTTCATCGCTTGGGGTTATGGGTAAAAGCACAACTGTGTATCAGGAGTTACGCCTAAGTGAGCTCTAATCCCGAAGGCTTCCGCGTGGCCGTACCGGTACCACTTCGGCAAGCCTTGGATTATCTAGCCCCGACTGGAAACAATCCTGTTTTGTTGCAAGCGGGGATGCGTGTGCGCGTTCCCGTCGGCCGCAGGCATCTGGTCGGTGTGGTTATGGCCCGGGGCCTGAGTGGAGAAGTATCCGGGCATCGGTTGCGCCGCATCGAGGCCATACTCGATGCGGCGCCCCTTCTGGATGAAGTCACGCTGGATCTGATCCGTTTCACGGCCAGCTATTACCATCATCCGCTTGGCGAGGTCGTAGCGACGGCCTTGCCGAAACTCTTGCGCGCAGGCGGCCCGGCGCGGCTTTCAATTATGGAGCACTGGCGTATTCGAAGCGATATTTCATTGGATGATGCCGTGCTTGCGCGGGCTCCGCGCCAACGCGCCCTGTTGGATTTCATGCGTTCTCTGGAGACAGGGGGTCAGCCCGTGAGTAGCGAGACTCTGGCGGGATTCGGCCCCAGCTGGCGAACGCTTGCGCACGCCCTTGCGGCAAGGGGCTGGATCGAACGCATCGAAAAATCGCCTTGCACCTTGGCGTCTGGAGGCGAATCGCCACCGCCACTCAATTCCGAACAACTCGCTGCCGTCGGCGGGATTTGGCCTGCATCCACCTGTTCTGGCTTCGGCGTTCATCTGCTCGATGGAGTGACCGGCAGTGGCAAGACCGAGGTCTATATGGGTTTGATTGCCAAAGCGCTGGAAGACGGGCGTCAGGTCCTGGTACTGGTGCCAGAAATCGGTTTGACGCCGCAGCTGCTCAAGCGTTTTCAACGCAGATTCAGCGTGCCGATTGCGAGTCTGCATTCAGGCTTGAGCGAAACAGCGCGGCGTGATGCCTGGCTGGCGTCCCAAAGCGGAGAGGCGGCCATACTCATAGGCACCCGCTCGGCAGTGTTCACTCCAATGCCAAGGCTTGGCCTGATCGTGGTCGATGAGGAGCACGACGCTTCCTTCAAGCAACAGGATGGATTGCGTTATCACGCCCGCGATCTGGCCGTTTGGCGTGCCCGCCGCCAGCAGGTGCCGATTGTCCTGGGCTCGGCCACGCCTTCTCTGGAAACATTGCGTCACGCGCTCGAGGGCCATTATCGGCACCATCGTTTGACCCGGCGCGCAGGCAATGCGCGTCCGCCACGGCTTCGCGTCCTCGATATCCGTCACAATCGCCTTGAAGCGGGTCTGTCGGCTCAGTTGATGAGCGCCGTGAGAGAACGGGTGGAGCAGGGTGAGCAGGTATTGCTGTTTCTGAATCGACGCGGTTATGCGCCGGTCTTGATCTGCCATGAATGTGGTTGGACGGCGTCCTGCCCGCGCTGCGATGCGCATCTAACCTGGCACGCCGCTTCGTACCGCTTGCGTTGTCATCACTGCGGTCACGAAACCACGGTGCCGGCTTCATGTCCCGAGTGTGGCGCTGAAAAACCGCGTCCCCTGGGCGAGGGTACCGAACGCGTAGAGCAGCAGTTGAGCACGGCTTTCCCCGGTGAAGGCATCTTGCGCATAGATAGAGATACCACACGCTGGCGCGGCGCGCTGGATGCGTCGCTGGAAGCGGCCCATGGCAAGAGTTTTCCTATCCTGCTTGGCACGCAGATGTTGACCAAGGGGCATCACTTTCCCCGCGTAACGCTGGTGGGGGTGCTCGATGCCGACCAGGGGCTGTACAACGTCGACTATCGCGCGCACGAGCAGTTGGCTCAATTGCTCGTGCAGGTGGCTGGCCGGGCCGGGCGGGCCGAGCGTCCCGGTGAGGTGATCATTCAGACGCACCAGCCTGAACATCCCTTGTTGCAAACGCTGTTGCGAGGCGGCTACGAGGCGGCCGCTGTAATGCTGCTGGAAGAACGCCGCATCTCAGGTATGCCGCCATACGCGAATCTGGCGCTGGTGCGTGCCGAAGCGGTCCGTCCGGAGGCGGCGATGCGGTTTCTCGAAGCGGCGCGCGAGGTGTTTTCAGCCGAACAGCGGGAAGGCGCAGATGTGCTCGGACCGGTTCCCGCCCCTATGGAGCGGCGCGCGGGACGCTACCGGTTTCAATTATTATTGCGGGCCACCGAGCGTGCAATTCTGCATCGGTGGCTGGCGCGCGCCCTACCGGTGCTGGATGCTTTGCCTGAATCCCGAAGGACGCGGTGGTCGCTGGATGTCGATCCGATTGATTTGTACTGACGGGGAGATGACTTGCTATCATTCGTGAAAATCATCACTAGGCCCGATCGAGGGAGCATCAGAAATGGACTCGCCAAACACGCTCGCATTTATCGGCGGCGGTAATATGACCACAGCACTTGTACTCGGTTTGCAGCGCGAACCGACACCACTCTCGGTGATGATCGCCGAGCCCTCGGACCTCCGACGGGAGCAGCTCGCCGCCTTGTTTCCAAATGCTCGGGTGGTTGCCGACAACCGCGAGGCCGTGCGCCATGCGGATGTCGTGATCCTCGCAGTGAAGCCCCAGGTTTTGCCGGATGTTGCACGTGATTTGCGCTCGGTCTTGTCGCATCAGCCCTTGATCATTTCGATTGCCGCTGGCATCACCACCAGCCGGCTTGCAGATTGGCTGGGAGAAAATCAGCCTATCGTGCGGGCTATGCCCAACACGCCGGCGTTGGTTGGCAGCGCGGCTACAGGGCTGTTTGCCACGCCCCGAGTGGATGCGTCCGGGCGCGATCTGGCCGAACGTGTCCTGCGCAGCGTCGGTTTGGTCACATGGCTCGAGGATGAGTCCTTGTTGGATGCCGTGACGGCCCTTTCCGGCAGTGGGCCGGCCTATGTGTTTCTGCTTATGGAGGCGATGGAGGCGGCGGGTGAGCAACTCGGTTTGAAATCCGACGATGCCCGTTTGCTTTGTTTGCAAACTGTCTTCGGGGCGGCCAAGCTGGCGCTGGAAAGCGAGGATGGCCCTGCCCGATTGCGGGAAAAAGTGACCTCGCCGGGAGGAACCACGCAAGCTGCGATTGAAGTGTTGGAGCGAGCGAATTTCCGTGAATTGATGGAGCATGCCATGCAGGCGGCCGCCAATCGCGCCCGCGAACTGGGCGGGGACGAGACATGAACGTCGGCATACAAATTGGCCTGTTTTTGGTCGATGCGTTTTTTTCTTTCTATATCGTCGTGGTAATGCTGCGCATGCTGTTCGCGCTGGTGAGGGCGGATTTCTACAATCCTCTGTCGCAATTCGTCGTGACTCTGACCAATCCGCCGCTGAAGATACTGAGGCGATTCATTCCCTCTGTCGGCCGAGTGGATTCCGCTTCCATTGTCTTGATGGTGGGACTGGAACTCGCCCAGATATACCTCGAGGGATTGCTGCAGGGGTTCGTGCCCTCGCCCTTGCTTGCGATTGTGGTGGCTGTGCGTAATTTGCTGATATTGCTGATATACATTTATATTGGCGCGATTATTGTGCAGGCCGTGATGAGCTGGTTCGCTGCGGCTGGCCGGGGCTACAATCCCGTCATGAGTCTTCTCGACAGGCTCACCCATCCCCTTCTTGAACCCATCCAGCGCGTGGTTCCGCCGATTGGCATGGTCGATCTGTCGCCCCTGATCGCTCTGTTGTTACTCAATGTTGCGCTGATGTTGGTTAGCAGTTTCTTGGCCTGATGCCTGATGCTTCCGCGGCGTGCCGTTGGCAAGGCGATACCTTGGTTGTGCGTTTAAGGGTGCAGCCACGCGCAAGCCGCACCGCCTGGGGCGAGTTGCGTGACCGGCACATCAAACTCTACCTCACCGCCCCGCCAGTGGACGGCAAGGCCAATGCCGCTCTCACCGCCTTCCTGGGCAAAGAGTTCGGGGTAGCCAAAAGCCGCGTCGAATTGTTGCGAGGGAAAAGCGGGCGGGAAAAGGTGGTGGCCATTCATGCCCCGCCCAAAATTCCCAGCGTAATTCAGGAGATTATCCGTGCTTCGGGTTAATACCACGATTAAGTTGGTGTTTACATGTCTTACAAAGCCATGTAAACAGTAATAAGCGCCGCTAAAAGACCGCAAGAGTCGGTGGCGCGGGCAAATAATGAGTCAACTTGAAGGGGTACATTATGAAAATCATCAAGATCCTGGCCGCGAGCGCGGCTATTGCCAGTTTGAGCATGGCAGCAAACGCCCATGCGGGCAAGACCCTGGATGCCGTCAAGGCAAAGGGCTATGTGCAATGCGGCGTCAATACCGGACTGCCCGGCTTTTCCAGCGTCAACAGCCAGGGTAAGTGGACTGGATTGGACGTGGATGTATGCCGTGCCATCGCCGCTGCCGTGTTCGGTGATGCAAGCAAGGTGCATTACACGCCGTTGACGGCCAAGGAGCGGTTCACCGCCCTGCAATCGGGCGAGATCGATGTGCTGTCGCGCAACACCACCTGGACCATGACCCGCGATACTTCGCTCGGTCTGAGCTTCACCGGCGTTAACTATTACGATGGTCAGGGCTTTCTGGTAAAGAAATCGCTAGGCGTTAACAGTGCCAAACAGCTCAACGGCGCCACCTTCTGTATCCAGGCGGGCACCACCACGGAGCTGAATCTAGCCGATTACATGCGCTCGCATCACATGAAATATCAGGCGGTGACCTTTGATACCTCCGACGCCACGGCCAAGGCCTTCGACAACGGCCGTTGTGATGTATTGACCTCCGACCAGTCCCAACTCTATGCGCTTCGTACTCAGCTCAAAAATCCCGCCAGCGCCGTTGTTTTGCCCGAGGTGATTTCCAAGGAGCCTTTGGGTCCGGTGGTGCGCTCCAACGACATCGAATGGTTCAACCTGGTTAAATGGGTTGGCTTTGCCATGAAAAACGCCGAGTGGCTGGGTGTGACCTCGAAGAACGTGGCCGAGATGAAAAAGAGCTCCAACCCGAATATCCAGCGCTTGTTGGGGGTGTCGGGCGACTTCGGCAAAATGATAGGGGTATCCAACGACTGGGCCTACAACATCGTCGCCCAAGTGGGCAATTATGGTGAGTCCTTCGAGCGCAACGTAGGCATGGATTCTCCGCTCAAGATCAAACGCGGACTGAATGCGCTGTGGACTCAAGGCGGTATTCAGTATGCACCGCCGATCCGCTGATCAGGCATTGTCGCCCACCGTCGTTTACCACTGAATAATTCAGCGATCTATGGCGGATGGAGTGACTGATAAGACGCCATGGTGGTTGAACCAACGCCTGCGCGGTTTTTTTGCACAGGCGTTGGTCATCGCCGTGACGGCGGGGTTTCTGGCCTTTCTGGCCTACAACACGCAGGTCAACATGCAGGCCCGGGGAATCACCAATTCCCTCGATTTCTTCAGTCAGGAAGCGGGCTTTGGCATCATCCAGTCGCTGATACCCTACAGCCCGACCTCGACCTATGCCCAGGCCTTTCTCGTCGGCCTGACCAACACCTTGTTCATTTCCGCCGTCGGCATCGTGCTCGCCACGCTGCTGGGGCTGCTGGTCGGCATCGCCCGCCTGTCATCCAACTGGCTGGTGTCCCGGCTCGCCGGCGCGTATGTGGAAATTTTCCGCAATACGCCCCTTTTGCTGCAGATATTCTTCTTCTACTTCGCCGTCATGCAGGCGCTGCCCGCGGTGCGCCAAAGCCTCGATGTCGGCGGGCTGATGTTCGTCAACAACCGCGGCGTCTATCTGCCAAGGCCGGTGCCGGAGCCCGCCTTCTGGGCGGTGGTCGGCGCCTTGTTCATCGCTATCGCCGCCAGCTTGTGGCTGGCGCGCTGGGCCCGCCGCCGCCAGGAAGCGACCGGCCAGCCGTTTCCGGTGTTCTGGAGCGGGGCGGCGCTGGTCATCGTTCTGCCGCTGGTGGTGTATTTCATCGTCGGCCAGCCCCTGCGCTGGAGCGTGCCGCACCTGGCCGGCTTCAATTTCCGCGGCGGCATGGTCGCCATCCCCGAGTTCACCGCCTTGCTGCTGGCGCTCACCATTTACACGGCCGCCTCCATCGCCGAGATCGTGCGCTCTGGCATTCAGGCGGTGAGCCACGGCCAGACCGAGGCCGCGCTGTCGCTGGGGCTGCCGCAATGGCGGGTGTTGCAGCTGGTGGTGCTGCCCCAGGCATTGCGGGTGATCATCCCGCCCATGACCAGTCAGTATCTCAATCTGACCAAGAACTCTTCCCTGGCCACTGCCGTGGGTTACCCCGACCTGGTCTCCGTGTTCGCCGGCACCACCCTCAACCAGACCGGACAGGCCGTGGTGATCATCGGCATCACCATGGGGGTGTATCTGACTATCAGCTTGAGCATTTCCCTGCTGATGAATCTTTACAACAAACGCGTACGTCTGGTGGAGCGCTGATGGCTTACGTGCTCAAAGAGCGTCATCCCGATCTGCCGCCGCCGCGCAGCGAGGTCGGCGTGCTCGGCTGGTTGCGGCGGAATCTGTTTTCGACCTGGTACAATACGCTGTTCACGCTGGTCACGGCCTATCTGCTGTGGCTTGCGCTGCCGCCGTTTTTCGAGTGGGCCGTCCTCCATGCCCATTACGCTGGCGAAGGGCGCCAGGCCTGCGCCGGTGGTGGCGCCTGCTGGGTGTTCATCGGCGACCGCCTGCCGCAGTTCTTCTATGGCTTCTATCCTGCCGCTGAGCGCTGGCGCGTGGATCTGGGCTTTGCCCTGTTCGTGCCGCTGATCGCCTATCTGCATTTGCCGCGCGTGCGGTTCAAGCTGTGGGTGGGCGCATTCACGCTGTTCGTCTACCCCGTCATCGCCTATTACCTCTTCGCCGGCGGCGTGTTCGGCCTGCCGGCGGTGCCCACCAGCCAGTGGGGTGGCCTGATGCTGACCCTGATCCTGGCTTTTACCGGCATCGTTGGTGCCCTGCCGCTGGGTGTGTTGCTGGCTCTGGGAAGGCGCTCCAGCCTGCCGGTGCTGCGCAGTGTCTCAGTGGCCTTCATCGAGCTGTGGCGCGGCGTGCCCCTGATCACCGTATTGTTCATGTCCTCGGTGTTGCTGCCCCTGTTCCTGCCGACCGGGGTGGAGATAGACAAGCTGTTGCGGGCACTGATCGCCATTGCCTTGTTCCAGGCCGCCTATATCGCCGAGGTGGTGCGCGGCGGTTTGCAGGCCATCCCCAAGGGTCAGTTCGAGGCGGCCCAGGCGCTGGGTCTGACCTATCCACAGTCCATGGCGCTGGTCATCATGCCGCAAGCCCTGAAGATCGCGATTCCCGGCATAATCGTGACCTTCATCGAGCTGTTCAAGGACACCAGCCTGGTGGTGATCATCGGCCTGATGGATCTGCTCGGCATTACTCAGGCCGCGCTGAACGATCCCAAATGGCTGGGCTTCGCCGCGGAGGGCTACTTGTTCGCCGGCCTGATCTACTGGATTTTCTGTTTCGGCCTGTCGCGTTACGGTCTCTATCTCGAGCGCCGTTTCCATACCGGCCATAGACGCTGAGGGTTTTCGCATGAACGCGGATGCACGCAACGCCGCCGCCGCCGAAGTCGTAATCGACATAGAAGGGCTGCACAAGTGGTATGGAGAATTCCATGTCCTCAAGGACATCAATCTCAAGGTAAGCCGCGGCGAACGCATTGTCGTGTGCGGTCCCTCCGGTTCGGGCAAATCCACCCTCATCCGCTGCATCAACCACCTGGAAATCCACCAGAAAGGCCGTATCGTGGTCAATGGCGTCGAACTCAACGAAAACCTGAAAAACATAGAAACCATCCGCCGCGAGGTCGGGATGGTTTTCCAGCACTTCAATCTGTTCCCGCATCTCACCGTGCTCGATAACTGCACCCTGGCGCCGATCTGGGTGCGCAAGTTGCCCAAGAAGGAAGCGGTTGATACGGCCATGCATTATCTCAAGCGGGTCGGCATCGCCGAGCAGGCGAGCAAATATCCGGGGCAGCTGTCCGGCGGGCAGCAACAGCGGGTGGCCATCGCCCGCGCCCTATGCATGAAGCCGGAGGTGATGTTGTTCGACGAACCCACCTCGGCGCTGGATCCGGAAATGATCAAAGAGGTGCTGGACGTGATGGTGGGGCTGGCCGAGCAGGGCATGACCATGATCGTGGTGACCCACGAGATGGGCTTCGCCCGCCAGGTGGCGGATCGGGTGATCTTCATGGACCGCGGCGAAATCGTCGAGGAAAACGCGCCCGAGCCGTTCTTCACGCATCCGCAGTCGGAGCGCACTCAGCTATTTCTGAGCCAGATCTTGCACTGAATTTTATTCGTCCAGGAACCTTGCCAAGGCGGCTTTGATCATCTCGCTGGCACCGGGTCCGTAGCGCGTATGGCCGGGTTCGAACACGTCGGTAAAGGCGTATTCGAAAGCAAGGTCCTGAACACCCAGCGAGCCGAATAGACGGTTCTCCGCGCTGTAGTCCTCGGCGTGTGGAACGAGCGTTGGCCAACCATCATCGCCCGGCTCCAGGGCGGGGCCGAAGAACATCACGCCAGGCTTGTTTTTCAGGCGTAGCGCACAGGTGCCGACAGTTACGCCGGACATGGGAAGAAAATCAATGGTGCGGGTCAGTTTGTTGCGTTTGCTGTCCAGGGTTATATCCACATGCCCCTCGATGAGAGCGGCTTCTGGCTCGCTGCTGATGCTTTCTGCGCCGCTGGCCGTGCGCCAGAGGTCGAGGTCCCGGGCGCCACGATGGCTGGGCAAAAAAATGTATTTAAGCGGCGAGATCGCTTGCAGCCTGGCCAGCAAAGGCTCATCGAAACCGGGCGTGTTGACCAAAATCCCTTCGGCCTTGTGGTCGGTGATGTAATACACCGCTGGCCCTGACGCATCCAGAATGCGCCAGAGAGTACGGTCACGCAATTCCAGGAGTTTCTCAAGCATTTTCTTTTCCTTGTGCTTCGAGTTCAGCCGTGCGTTTTTTGATCCAGGCTTCGGCTTCGGCATTGATTTCCTCGGCATTGCGCCCGCGACTTTCGATCACCGGGCCAATGGAAACGGTGATCGTCCCGGAGCGTTGCGGTAAGCTTTTGCGAGGCCAGAATAAACCGGCATTGTGCGCGACGGGTACCACCGGTGCTCCTGTATGCTCGGCCAGCCGCGCCGCGCCCCCCTTGAATCGTTTGTGCTCGCCCACTGCGGCGCGGGTGCCCTCGGGAAAGATAATCAACCAGATGCCACGGCGCAAACGCTCGGCGCCCTGGGCCAATAACTGCTCTCCCGCCTTGCGTCCTTTGGAGCGATCTATGGCGATGGGGTCCAGTAAGGCCAAGCCCCAGCCGAACAGAGGCAGGCGCAGCAACTCGCGTTTGAGAACCCAGGTTTGCGGTGGGAACATCTTCTGGAAGGCGAAGGTTTCCCATGCGGACTGATGCTTGGCCATGACAATGGCCGCTTCCTGGGGAAGATTCTCTTCGGTTTCAATGCGGTAACGGATGCCACACAGCCGTTCGAGCAGCCACAGTGAAAAGCGCGTCCACTGGGTGATGACGCGGTAGCGGGTATAAAAATCCGTAAAAGGGCGCATGATCAAGCCGGCGGTGACAAAAGGGACGGTCGCGCCGAGAATCACGACGAGCCATACCCAAGCGCGCAGACGCCTCATGTCTGTGCTCCCAAAATGAGATGATCGGCAGCCGCTGAAAGATCGTCGAACACCAGCACATCGCTGGGAAGTTTCCCTGAAGCCAGCGTGGATTTGCCCTTGCCGGTACGAACCAGCATCGGACGGGCATTGGCTTTGCGTGCGGCTTCGATATCCCGCAAGGAATCTCCGATCGCCGGCACACCGCTCAGATCGAGGCCGTAGTGTTTTGCGATCTGTGTGAACAGACCCGTATTCGGCTTGCGGCAATCGCAACCTTCCCCGGGGCCGTGGGGACAAAAGAACACGGTATCGAGACGCCCATTGCATTGGGCCAGCAGATGATTCATTTTTTCGTGCATGGCGGCGAGCGTTTCCAAATTGAAGAAACCGCGTGCGATCCCGGATTGATTGGTGGCGACGACCACCGTGAAGCCCGCTGAATTGAGTCGCGCAATGGCTTCCAGGCTTCCGGGGATAGGTATCCATTCCTCGGGGGATTTTATGTAGGCATCGGAGTCCTGGTTGATGACGCCGTCGCGATCGAGAATGACGAGTTTCATGTTTGCAGGCGAGCGATGTCAGCGGTACTCAGAAACAGTTCGGACAATCTGGCCAGGATAGCCAAGCGGTTTTCACGCTCGAGATCATCTTCGCTCATGACCATTACCTCATCGAAAAAGGTATCGATCGGTTCTCGCAAGGCAGCTAGGCGGTGCAGGGCCTGCTCATAACGTCCACTGGTAAATAGAGGCGCGGTATCGGCTTCAGCCTCGCGCAAGGCTTCAAACAGGCGTCGCTCGGCGGGTTCTTTCAGGATCTCGGCGCTTATCCCTCGTTCCCTGACGCCGCCTGCCTGACGCAGGATGTTGGCGATGCGCTTGTTTGCAGCCGCCAGACTTTCGGCTTCGCGCAAGGTGCGGAAGCTCTTAACGGCCTGTACCCGTCGATCGAAATCGTTGAGCTTCAGAGGACGAACCGCCAGAACAGCCTCGACCACATCGGCAGGAATGCCACGCTCGGCATAGTACCCAGGCAGTCGCTCCATGATGAAATCGAAGACTTCATCTATGGCAGGCTCGGTATCGGCGCGATCGGCCAATTGAGATGCAGCAAGGCCAAGCAGTTCGTAGAGATTCAGATCGAGGTTGCGTTCGATGAGGATGCGCACCACACCAAGGGCCGCGCGGCGCAGGGCAAAGGGGTCTTTTGTGCCACTCGGACGCTGGCCGATGGCAAAGATGCCAATCAAGGTGTCCAGTTTTTCGGCTAGGGAAAGCGCTTGGCCGATAGGTTGGGTGGGCAGCGCGCCGCCGGCATGCGCGGGCCGGTACTGATCTTCGATGGCTTGTGCCACCACTTCAGATTCGCCGTCATGCAAGGCGTAATAGCGCCCCATCGTGCCTTGCAGCTCGGGGAACTCGAATACCATGCTGGTGACCAGGTCGCATTTGGCCAATTCACCAGCCCGCCGCCCGCTTGCGGGATCGGCCCCAAGGCGATCAGCAATGGCGGCGGCCAGTTTGGCCAAGCGTTCGCTTTTGTCGAACAGTGTGCCCAGACGTTTTTGAAATACCATGCCTTTGAGTGCCGCGCGCCGGGACGCCAGCGAAGCGCGCCTGTCTTGCTGCCAGAAGAATTCGGCATCCTGCAGGCGCGGCCGGATGACGCGCTCATTGCCTTTACGAATCTGATCGGGGTCGCGGCTTTCGATGTTGGCGACGGTGATAAAGCGGGCTATGAGGCGGCCGGCCGCGTCCAGTACGGGGAAATAGCGCTGATTGTCGATCATGGTCGTAATCAGCGCTTCTTGAGGCACGTCCAGAAAACGCTCATCGAAACTGCCGGCCAAGGCGACCGGCCACTCGACCAGAGCAGTGACCTCGTCGAGGAGATCTTCGTCGAGCATCGGGTGCCCGCCAAGTTCCTCGGCCAATGCCTTGACCTGCGCCTCGATGGATTCGCGCCGCATGTCGAAATCAGCTAGAACCCGGCCTTCGGTTTCCAGGGTGCGCGCATAGTCTTGCGGCGAGCGGATGGGCAGTGGGCCCGGGTGATGAATGCGGTGCCCCTGGGTTTCGCGGCGGGGGGTTACTCCCAGAATGTCACATTCGATGAGGGTCTCGCCCAACAGCAGCACCGCCCAGTGCACGGGGCGTACGAATTCGATCGTACCCGCTCCCCAGCGCATGCGTTTGGCAATGGGCAGCCGAGCCAGTGCCTGAGTGAGAATCTCGGGAAGCAAGTCGGCGGTTTCACGGCCTGGCTCATGCACCTTGGCGCCCAGCCAAGTGCCCTTGGGCGTTTCCAGACGTTCGAGTTGCGAAACATCCAGACCCAGTGATGCCGCGAATCCACGCGCCGCCTGAGTGGGATTGCCCTTGGTGTCGAAAGCGGCTTTCAGCGGCGGTCCGCGGCGCTCGATGTGGCGGTCGGGTTGGCGCAGACCAAGGTTTTCGATGTGTATCGCGAGACGGCGTGGGGTAGCGTAGACATGGCGGCCGCCAAAGGGTAGGCCGGCCGATTCCAGGGCAGTGGCGAGTTCGTGGTCAAGCGCCTCCGCTAACGGCTTGAGTGACTTCGGCGGCAGTTCCTCGGTGCCGATTTCGAACAATAGGTCGGCGTGCGAATCAGGCATTGGCCGACTCCTTTTCATCCTTGAGCAAGGGAAAGCCCAACGCTTCGCGGGTGGCCAGGTAGCGTTTGGCGATGGCGCGGGCAAGGGTACGGACGCGAAGTATGTAGCGCTGGCGTTCAGTCACTGAAATGGCCTGGCGCGCATCAAGCAGATTGAAGGTATGAGACGCTTTTAGCATTTGCTCGTAGGCGGGCAGTGGCAATCCTGCTTCGATCAGGCGCAGGCTTTCCCGCTCGCAGGTGTCAAACCAGGTGAACAGGGCATCAGTAGCGGCGATTTCGAAGTTATAGCGCGATTGTTCGACCTCGTTCTGATGAAACACATCGCCGTAAGTGATGATTCCATGGGGGCCGCGTGTCCATGCCAGGTCATAGACGCTGTCCACTCCCTGAAGGTACATGGCGAGGCGTTCCAGACCGTAGGTGATCTCTCCGGTCACCGGCTGACAGTCCAGGCCTCCGACTTGCTGGAAATAGGTGAACTGGGTGACTTCCATGCCGTTGAGCCACACTTCCCATCCCAAGCCCCACGCGCCTAGCGTAGGCGATTCCCAGTTGTCCTCGACGAAACGGATGTCATGAATGGATGGGTCGATCCCCAACGCCTGCAAGGAGCCCAGATACAGATCCTGCATGTCTTCGGGCGAAGGTTTGAGCACCACTTGGAATTGATAATAGTGCTGCAGGCGATTGGGGTTTTCGCCATAGCGGCCGTCGGTAGGGCGTCTGGAAGGTTGCACATAGGCAGCGCGCCAGCGTTCGGGGCCGATAGCACGCAAAAAGGTCGCGGCATGGAAGGTGCCAGCGCCCATTTCCATATCATAAGGCTGGAGCAAAACGCAGCCCTGCCGGCTCCAGTAGTCCTGCAGCGTGCGAATGAGATTTTGAAAAGTGGAAGCGTCGGTTTGGCTCATGGCCTGAAGTCAGCTGTCTTTATCATCGAAAAGCGGCAGTATAACCGGCGATTACGGCAGTCACCAAGCGCTGGTTGCCAGTTAGATGAGGTCATGCTCAGTGAGTGTTCAAGGCGGCGTCGATAATCTCGATCCAGTGTCGCACCGGCTTGGCCGTTCCTGCCTGAAGGTGCAGCTGGCAACCGGCATTGGCGGTGAGAATCAGATCCGGATCGTCCGCTTGCAGCGCATCGAGCTTATGGCGGCGCAAGGTGGTGGCCAGCTCCAGCTGGAGAATGGAGTAAGTGCCGGCCGAACCGCAGCAAAGATGCGCATTCTTGACTGCCGTGAGCTCGAATCCCAGGTGCCGAAGAATGGCTTCGACCACCCCATCGAGGCGTTGGCCATGCTGCAATGTGCAGGGCGAATGAAAAGCAAGCCTCCGTCCTTGGCCGATTCCGCTCCAGGCTGACAGATCCTCGGCGACAAGTACTTCGGCGGGGTCTCTTGCCAGCGCGCTGACGCGCGCGGCCTTTTGCGCGTACTCTGGATCATGACGCAAGAGATGGCCGTATTCCTTGACCATCAGCGCGCAGGCGCTGGCATTGATGAGAATGCCTTCCGCCCCGCTTTCGAGCAATGGCCACCACCTGTCGATGTTGGCGCGCATGTCATCCAATGCCTCGGCCGAGGCCGCCAAATGGTGACGTACGGCACCGCAACACCGTGGATTGGCAGGGCTGATGAGGCCGATGCCGAGGCGGTCCAAGACGCGTGCGCAGGCGGCATTGGTGGACGGAGTGGCGAACGGCTGTACACAGCCTTCCAGAACGATCAGGTTTCTGGCGTGGGTGCGTGAAGGGCGCACAGGAATATCTTGTGGCGCCGGTAGTCTGGATTTAAAAGCGGCTGGCAAAAAAGGGCGCAATCGCTGTCCAAGGCGCCATAGCGGGCCGAACAAAGACGGTTCCGGCAACACCCGCCGCAACAACCAGCGCAGCAGGCGCTCGCGCCACGGCCGCGGCGCTTCGCGTTCGATGCGTTCACGTCCGAGATCGGCCAGGCGGGCGTAACGCACGCCCGAAGGACAGGTGGTTTCGCAAGCGCGGCAGCTCAGACAGCGATCCATGTGCAGCTGGCTGGCCCGCCCCGGTGGGGTGCCCTCGAATACCTGTTTGATGAGGTAAATCCGCCCGCGTGGACCGTCGAGCTCGTCGCCTAGCAGCTGATAGGTGGGGCAGGTGGCGTTACAAAAACCGCAGTGCACGCAGCTGCGCAAAATGGCGTCTGCTTCCTGGCCTTCGGGGGTGTAGATAAATGGAGCGGCAAGCCGTGTTTGCATGCAAAGTCACCTAGGTCAGGATGCGGCTGGAATCGAAAACGCCGAACGGATCGAAGGCTGTCTTGAGCCGCTGGTGAAGCGCCAGCAGCGGTGGAGGCAGCGGCTGGAAGCGGGCTGTTTCAGTATGGCCGCGATAGAGAGTTGCGTGGCCGCCGGCGCGGGCGGCGGCGCGGCGAACAGCGGTCGGTGCCGTTGCTCCGCTATACCAGCGCTGAGCACCGCCCCAATCGAGCAGCCAGCGGCCGGGCAGATCCAAAAGAGGCGCGGTGGCGGGCAGGGAAATTCGCCACAGCGGATCGTCGTGATGGAAAAAACCGAGTTCGTGTTCACGCAGTCGGCGCCACCATGCATCATCCTCTTCGAGAATGTCGCCGCCCAGGCGCTGGCGCGCCGCCGCCACTGCCGTGGTAGTGCCGGATAGGCGCAGATAGAGATTGGCGCCATCATGGGCCGCCCCGCTGAGCGGCAAGGGTCGTCCGGCCCATACATTCATAAGACGCAATGCTTCTGCGGGCTCGCGTTCCTGGACAAGGGTGAGTTCAACGGGCGGTTTGGGGAGCACTTTGAGGCTTATTTCCAGCAAGACTCCCAAAGTGCCGAAACTTCCGGTCATGAGCCGGGACAAATCATAGCCGGCCACGTTTTTCATCACCTCTCCTCCGAAATGAAGAATTTCTCCACGACCGTTGATCATTCGTATGCCAAGCACAAAATCGCGCGCCGCACCCGCCCAGGGGCGGCGCGGACCGGAGAGATTGCAGGCGATGGTGCCGCCCAGGGTGGCGTCGGGATCGAAATGGGGCGGCTCGAAAGCCAGCATCTGACCGTGCGCGGCCAACCGGGTTTCGATGTCGGCCAAGGGGGTGCCGGCGCGCGCGGTGAGCACCAGCTCTCCCGGCTGGTAATGAATGATGCCGCGATGTTCTCGCAACGGCAGTATTTCGCCGTTGGACAATCGCCCCAGGAACGATTTGCTGCCGGAGCCTTCAATGCGAAGGGTGATGCCTTCGGAGGCCGCTTCGGATACGCGAGCGGCGATGAATTCGCTAAGATCATGCTCGCCAGGCGGAACCATATGATCCTGATCTGGCATCAAAACCGCTCCAGTTCCGGATGGGGCAGTTGACCGCCATGGACATGCATGGCGCCGAGTTCCGCGCAGCGCTGGAGGGTGGGTACGGCCTTTCCGGGATTGAGCAATCCTTCGGGATCGAAAGCTGCCTTCACGGCGTGGAATTGTGCCAGTTCCATGGCGCTAAATTGCACGCACATGGAATCGATCTTTTCAACGCCTACCCCATGTTCGCCGGTGATGGTGCCGCCGACTTCGACGCATAACTCGAGGATGCGCGCGCCAAAGGCCTCAGTGCGCTCCAGCTCCCCAGGCCGATTGGCATCGTACAGGATCAAAGGGTGGAGGTTCCCATCGCCGGCATGAAAGACATTGGCCACCCGCAAACCGTATTCTTCACTCAGGCGGGCGATGCCTGCGAGTACTTCGGGCAGACGTCGGCGGGGAATGGTGCCGTCCATGCAGTAATAATCGGGCGACAGGCGCCCCACGGCGGGGAAAGCGGCCTTGCGCCCTCGCCATAGCAACTCCCGCTCGGCCTCGTCGCGGGCGGTGCGAATGGAAAGGGCGCCGGCCTCGGTGAGCAGGTCGTGCAATTGCATCAGATGTTCCGAGACCTCTTCATTGGTGCCATCGACTTCGCACAGCAAAATGGCGGCTGCTTCGCGCGGATAGCCGGCATGGACAAACGCCTCGGCGGCTTCAATGGCAAAGGCGTCCATCATTTCCAGGCCGGCCGGCACGATGCCGGCGGCGATGATTTCGCTCACTGCGCGCCCGGCGGCGGGCACGTCACCAAAAGCCGCCATCACCACCTGGGCCCGCTCGGATAAGGGCAGCAGCCTCACAGTGACTTCCACTATTACGCCAAGCAAGCCTTCGGAGCCGTGCATCAGAGCCAGCAGATCATAGCCGGGCGCGTCCAGAGCCTCGCTGCCGATTCGCAGCCGTTCGCCCTCGATGGTTATGATTTCAAGTGCAAGTACATTGTGCACGGTCAAGCCATATTTGAGACAATGCACCCCGCCGGCGTTTTCGGCCACGTTGCCCCCAATGCTGCAGGCGATTTGTGAGGAGGGGTCGGGCGCATAGTACAAGCCGTGAGGACGCGCCGCTTCGCTGATTGAGAGGTTGCGCACGCCGGGTTGTACACGCGCCGTGCGGGCCAAAGGGTCGAGGGCGAGAATGCGGTTGAATCGTGCCAGAGAAAGCACTATGCCTCCGGCGTGCGGCAGCGCGCCCCCTGAAAGGCTGGTGCCGGCGCCGCGCGCCACCACTGGCACGCGGTGGTGGTGGCATGTGCGCAGGACAGCCTGCACCTGCTCGACCGTTTCAGGCAGCGCCACCGCGCCCGGCAGGCGGCGATAGGCGGTAAGACCGTCGGTCTCGTAGGGACGCAGGGATTCCTCGTCGCTCAGCAGCGCGCCTTCTTGCGGCAGAACGGAACGCAATTCATCCAGTAGGCCGGAGTCGACCCCCGGAGGGAAGGCGTCAAGCGGGCGTTGGGTCATTGCCGCCTCGCTATTGCAAAAAATGCGGGCGACCCCACATCATGATTGGCGAGTTTGTCATCAATCAACATAAAGGGAACCTTACATGAAAAAAACCTGGATTGTAGTCGCTGATAGTGCACATGCGCGTATTTTCACCGCAAAAACGCCGACTAGCCCCCTGGAAGAAATAAAGGACGAAGTCGATATTCCGGCCACTTTCAGAGAAAAGGAGTTGGTCACCGATGAACCGGGACGTCATGCCAACGATAGCCGTATGGGTGTGCATGCCTACGAACCCGAACATACCAAGCATGAGACAGAAGCTGTTCGCTTTGCAAAGGCGCTCGCAGAGGAATTGAACAAGGCGTTCCATTTGCGCAAATTCGAACAACTCGTTCTGGTCGCGCCGCCGAAGTTTCTCGGCCATCTTCGCGAGTCGCTTCATGGGCCGGTTCTGCGGGCTGTCTCGCTGCAGTGCGAGGAGGATCTTGTCAAGGAAACGGCAGAAGAGATCCGCCGGCATTTGCCTGAATATTTACCGCAACTTTGAACCCGCCTGGGCGTTCTCAAGCGATGGTTCCTTCCTTGTCGATAAGGTTCGATTTGGTCGGTAGTCGCCTGGGAACGCCGATCTCGGCACGCTTATCGCCTCTTCGGGAGTGACTGAGTGACGGGTTCCTTGTTGGGCTGGAAGGAGGCGGTTTTATCGACCGGATTTCAGCGCTTGAGGCGCGGCCACGCGTTCGCCGAATATGGCTGTGCCTACCCGCACCAAAGTGGCTCCTTCAGCGATAGCGGCTGCAAAATCATTACTCATGCCCATGGAGAGGGTGTCGAGTTGCAAGCCTTGGCGATTGGCTTGCTCGAAAAGTTCGCGCAAGCGGGCAAAGGCGGCACGCTGGCCGGTGAACTGCGTGGTTTTCGCCGGAATCGCCATCAGGCCGCGCAGTTTCAGATTGGGTAAATCGCGAACTTGGTGCAGCAGAGACAGCGCCTCGGAGGGCTTTATCCCGGATTTGCTCGCTTCTTCGCTGACGTTGATCTGAACACACACCTGCAGGGGCGGCCGATGAGGATCACGTTGCGCACTCAGACGTTTTGCGATGCTGAGACGATCGACACTATGCACCCAGTCTGCGGTTTCGGCCACCGCCCTGGATTTGTTGGACTGCAAGTGTCCGATGAAATGCCATTCTATATCTAGCTCTTCAAGTTTCTTCGCCTTGTCTATCAGTTCATTTACATAGTTTTCCCCAAAACATCTTTGACCACAGCTCCACGCGGTGCGCACTACTTCTGCCGGCCACGTCTTGCTCACGGCCAGGAGCTTGATGTTTTCCGGCGGGCGGTTGAAACGCCGTGCCGTGGTTTCGATACTATCCTGTATGGAATGTATGTTGTCGCAGATATCATTCATTGGCCTATGCTATATTCAAATTCGTCGAGAGAAAACCTGGCGAAGTCTGGTTCTCGAGCCTCCCTTGGCGCTGGGGAATCACGCTTCGTAAGACTGCAAGAAAGCATATAACTTTAATCTTGTTCGCAGCAGGGGTTTGGTTGCCAAGGTTCGGCTTACTGTCTGCTTAATATACTTCAATAGAACCCTTGGCCTGACCAGTAAATTTCGTTATTTGCGGAGATCAGATCCATGGATATCACGCAGCTTTTGGCGTTCAGCGTGAAAAACGGCGCTTCGGATTTGCATTTGTCGGCAGGTTTGCCTCCGATGATACGGGTGGATGGCGATATTCGCCGCATCAACGTCGATCCACTCGAGCATACGGTTGTTCACGACATGATCTATGACATCATGAGCGACAGCCAACGCAAGGATTACGAGGAATTTTTGGAGACCGACTTTTCCTTCGAAATCAAAGGCCTGGCGAGATTTCGCGTAAATGCGTTCAATCAGGACCGTGGCGCGGCGGCGGTATTTCGAACCATTCCGTCCAAGGTATTGACGCTGGAACAGCTCGGCGCGCCGCCCGTTTTCGAGAAACTTTGCGATTATCCGCGGGGGCTCATATTGGTGACCGGCCCCACAGGATCGGGGAAATCAACCACCTTGGCGGCCATGGTCGATTACAAAAACAATAAAGATTACGGCCATATTCTGACTATCGAAGATCCCATCGAATTCGTTCATGAGAGCAAAAAAAGCCTGGTCAATCAGCGAGAGGTTCACAAAAACACTCTGGGATTCAACGAGGCTTTGCGATCCGCGTTACGCGAAGACCCCGATGTCATTTTGGTCGGAGAATTGCGTGATCTGGAAACCATCCGTCTTGCGTTGACCGCCGCCGAAACCGGACATCTGGTGTTTGGCACTTTGCATACGAGTTCGGCCGCGAAAACCATCGACCGTATCATCGATGTCTTTCCAGCTGGAGAAAAAGACATGGTGCGCACCATGCTTTCGGAATCTTTGCGGGCAGTGATTTCCCAGACATTGATGAAAAAAATCGGCGGAGGACGGATTGCGGCGCATGAGATCATGATCGGAACGCCGGCTATCCGTAATCTGATCAGGGAAGGGAAAGTCGCGCAAATGTATTCGGCCATTCAGACGGGTCAGGGCGCGGGCATGCAGACCCTTGATCAGGCATTGCAGGCCTTGTTACGACAAGGCGTGATCAATAAAGAGGAAGCCAGGCGAAAGGCGGCCAATCCGGATGCGCTGTGAGCTATGAATAATAAGGAGATGCTTCATGGAACGTGATAAGGCGATCAGGTTCATGCACGACCTGCTGGGCATGCTTACCGAGAAGGGTGGATCGGATTTGTTCATCACAGCAGCGGCGCCCCCCTCGATCAAGGTCGATGGGAAAATGATGCCTTTGACCAATCAGCCGCTTACTCCGGCACATACACGCGTTCTGGTGCGTTCGGTGATGAATGACAAGCAGGCAGCGGAATATGAGCGCACTCAGGAGTGCAATTTCGCCATCAGCCTCCCGGGGGTGGCACGGTTTCGGGTCAACGCCTTCACCCAACGGGGCAGTTCCGGCATGGTGTTGCGCACGATCAATACGCACATTCCCAACTTCGAGGAGTTGAGACTGCCGCCGGTGTTGCGGGATATCAGCATGACAAAACGCGGCATGGTGATTTTCGTCGGCGGCACGGGTTCTGGAAAATCCTCCTCTCTCGCGGCCATGATTGGTTACCGGAACGAGAACAGCTACGGTCATATCGTGACCATTGAGGATCCAATTGAATATGTACACCACCACGGCCATTGCCTGATAACCCAGAGGGAAGTCGGAGTGGATACCGAATCCTACGAGGTCGCGCTCAAAAACACTTTGCGCCAGGCGCCGGATGTCATCCTCATCGGCGAGATCCGCGATCGGGAAACCATGGAATACGCCAATGCGTTCGCCGAAACCGGCCATCTTTGCCTGTCCACACTCCACGCCAACAACACCAATCAGGCATTGGACCGGATCATCAATTTTTTTCCTGAAGAACGGCGTCATCAGTTGTTGATGGATTTGTCATTGAATTTGAAGGCGGTCGTTTCGCAACGCCTGATACCACGCGCCGACGGCAAAGGCCGCGTGCCGGCCGTGGAGATTTTGATCAATACGCCATTGATGGCGGATCTGATATTCAAGGGCAAGGTTCATGAAATGAAGGAGTTGATTGCAAAATCGACCGAGCAAGGCATGCGGACCTTCGATCAATCTCTGTTCGATTTGTTTGAAAGGGGCCTGATCACCTATGAAGATGCATTGCGCAATGCCGATTCCGTAAACGATCTGCGCCTTCGCATCAAGCTGGAGAGCAAGCGCGTGGATCATTCTGATCCGTTGGGAGACACCAAGATCCTGAATTTGTCCGATAGCGAATGAAGTGGCGATAAAAATGCAACTGGAACCTTATCTTCGCCTCATGGCAGAACACAATGCATCCGATATGTACTTTGCTACGGGAGCCGCCGTTTCCGTGCGCATAGAGGGAGAAATGAGGCCGGTGGGACGTAACGAACTTTCTCCGGGAATGGTGAAAAAGCTCGCCTACAGTGCACTCGACGCCGACAAGATCACTAAATTCGAACGCGAAAAGGAGTTGAATTTCGGGATTTCCGTGCCTCATGCCGGGCGGTTTCGCGTCAATCTTTTTCTGCAGCGCGGTGAAGTATCCATGGTCGTCCGTTACATAAAAACGGATATTCCTTCGATCGAATCTTTGTCGTTGCCCCCCATCCTCAAAGAGTTGGTGAGCCTTCCGTCGGGGCTGGTGCTGGCCGTCGGTTCCACAGGCGCGGGAAAATCAACCACTTTGGCGGCAATGATAGATTATCGCAATGCCACCCGAGCCAATCATATACTTACGATCGAAGATCCGATCGAATTTGTTTTCTCCCACAAAAAATCCATCGTCTGCCAACGTGAAGTCGGTCTGGATACGTTATCCTATGAAAATGCGTTGCGCGAAGCCATGCGGGAAGCGCCGGACCTGATCATGATAGGAGAAATCCGCGATCGCGGGACGATGGAGGCGGCGATCGCCTATGCGGATACCGGACATCTGTGTTTGTCTACTCTGCATGCCGTGAATGCCAATCAGGCCTTCGAGCGCATCATCAATTTTTTCCCCCATGAGGCCAAGCAACAGATTTTGATGGATCTCTCCCTGAACCTGCGAGGCATCGTGTCCCAGCGTTTGGTGCCCACCGTGGATGGCGGACGGATACCTGCCGTCGAAATTTTGATCAATACGCCTTACGTGTCCGAATTGATCAAGAAAGGAGAGTTCAGCGAGCTGAAAGAGGCCATGGAGAAAGGTTCCGGATCGGGCATGCAAACTTTTGATCAGGCTCTTTACGAGACATATAAAATGGGGCGAATCACACTCAAGGACGCCATAAACCATGCGGATTCCGGAGGGGATCTTGAATGGCGGGTGCATTTTGGCGGCGGCATGAAGGCGCGAAAAAACGCGCCATCTAGTGATGATCCGCAACTGCCCGGGGAATCGTTACCTGAATTGTGATTTGCGCGCCCTTTTCATGGGGCCTCATCTTCGAAATACTTTTGAAGATAGGCGTCAATGTTGCCATCTTCATTTGCTTCAATCTCTTTCTGGCGTCGAATGGAATCGCGGGCGATTTCCATGAAAAAGTTTTCCCGCTCGTCGGGAAGGGGGCGGGCAAGGAAGTAGTCGCGGTGCAAAAGGGCGTATCGGCGGCTTAAGTCATGAAAGCCTTCGCTGTTGGATTCCATTTCATCGAGTATTTTCGCCGATGGCGTCCTCTCTGGATGCTGAATCTTGTTTGATTGTTCTTCGAGCGCCTGACAATACAGCGGTTTTTCGGAATTCGCGTCCAGCAGTTTGCAGAACGGACGAATGGCTTCGAGGATTTCCATGCCCCACTCCTGAAGAGGATGTTGCCCGCCATCGACACGCAGCATCAATCCGGGTTGCCGGCCGCGATGCGCCACCAGAGAAAAATTGATGTCTATCATCTGGCGTTCCTCTTTGCCAATGGGCGGACTTTCGGCGAACAGGCAGCAAAGCAGCATGGCTTCCAGAAAAGCGGCTTGGATCCGGTCAATGCCCAAGGGGCTGAAAATATTGAGATCGAGAGAGCGCAGCTCGACATAGCGAATGCCCCCCTTGCGCAAGGCACGCGTGGGGCGTTCGTCGGTGCCGTGAATGGGTTTGGGGCGAATAGTGCTGTAATATTCGTTTTCGATCTGCAGAATGTGATCATTCAGCTGGCGATATTCGCCGTTCGCCTTGACGCCTAATTTGGAATATAGCTTACAGGGTGTGCGAATGGCGCACTCTAGACTTTCGATATAGGCGATCAATGAATCATAATTGGCTTTTATACCCGTCTCGCCTTCCTTTGCGTTGGTATAGCCCATGTCTCCCATCCGCAGGGAGGTGGCGTAGGGTTCATATAGAGTATGCGCATCGAATCGGGGCAGAATGCTGTGGCGGCCTGCAAAAAAACTTTCACATACGGCAGGTGAGGCGCCAAAAAGATAGGGCACCAACCAGCCGATGCGTTGCAGGTTCCGCACCAGCCCCATATAGCTTTCAGAAATGAAGTCTTGCAATGAGGCTTGCTTTCCCGAGAGTTCATGCAATGCTTTCCAGGCATTCTCGTGCAGAGAAAAATTGAAGTGCACGCCAGCGATAACCTGCATTACCCGGCCATAGCGATTTCCAAGTCCGACCCGGTATATGTGTTTCATCAAGCCGCGTGCCGAGGAGCCGTAGTGGGCGATGGGGATGTTTTCCTCTCCATGAAGAATGCACGGCATGCTCGCGGCCCAGAGATATTCTTCGTTTAAGTGTGGATAAATGAATCGATGCAGTTCGTCAAGAAAGCCGAGAGACTGGTCGGTATTTCCCGGCGGAGTGATCAATTCCAGCAAGGCTTCGGAAAAATCGGTGGTGATATAGGGGTGGGTCAGGGGTGAGCCGAGGATGGGGGGGTGAGGCTTGGTCGAAATGCTGCCATCGGGAAGCACTCGCAGGGATTCTTTTTCAAGTCCGGTGAGATTGTTGCAAAGAAGCTGCCCGTCAGCATGGGAAAGAAACTGCGCCAGTTTGACTTGAGCGGTGGTGGGGTCGGTTGTCATGGCAGGTATCGCAAAGGGGCTTCTAAGGAAGGAACGTGAATTCATAGCCCATCACCTTCTGACCAGGGTCATTGATGGCGAAATGGACATTGATCGGCTTGTTGACCGGCATCAGCGTGTTGGGATCGATGTTTGCTGGAAGGTATTGAGCGGGAGCGAATGTACCGCGTGCGATTTCCTGTCCCGCAAGGTTGAAAAAACGTATGCGCATACGTGGATAGGGTTGTGGAAACGGTGCCTTGTTGACGATGGTGGCGGTCACGCTCAAGGCGTGAGGCACTAGAGTGCTGGTAGCGATAGCGCGTTGAGAGATGACAATAGCCTTCAGATCGTGCCGCGGCGCAAGAGTGCAGCCGGCGAAGTGGCAGATTTCCAAAAGCACGGGGCGGATCAAGGGGGACTGGGTAAAAGGGGTTTTCTGCCCGTAGGCATACAAAAAACCGGCAAGAGCGATCAATAGTAAAGCCCCCGTAGTAAACAGCAAAGGGCGCCATAAACCGCGTGGGCGGGATTTTGGAATTGAATCAGCGCGCTCCTCCGTGGTGAAAGGCAAATCGTCTTCTGCGATGACAAGATCTTCTTCAAAGCGCAACGGCGCCTGATCAGGCGTCTCTTCTGTCGAGGGTGTCTCGTTATCTTCTGATTCTTCCCGCTCCCTGACGCGCGCTTCAAACACATGGCCGCATTCGCCGCAGCGCACCCATCCCTCTGCAACTTCCAGGTCTGCCTGAGAGATGCGAAAAAGCGCATGACAGCGTGGGCATTCGGTAAACATGGCGTCGGTGGCGTGGTTTCAGGATGTTTGGGAGGCGCCAGCATTCCGGCTTCGTTGACCCACGAGGCGGACCCAGCCGTCGCGCGCACATTTGGGTTCCCAATTTCCTAGGCAGGCGGCGTAAGCCTCATAGAGTGCATCGGCTTGTTCTTCCAATATGCCTGAAAGCACCAGCCGTCCACCTGGTTTGAGGAGGCGGCAAAGCGTCGGCGCCAGTACAGCCAGCGGGGCGGCGAGGATATTGGCGATGATCAGGTCAAAGGACAAAGCAGGAAGTTCATCAGGTTTCGCCACGTCCAGGCTTTCTTGGGAGATTTGGTTGCGCGCGGCGTTATCTTCTGTGGCAGAAAGCGCCTGAGGATCTATATCGACCGCCCAGACATGGCGCGCTCCCAATTTCAAGGCGGCCAGACCCAGTATCCCGGAACCGCACCCATAGTCGAGTACCAGTTTATCTGTCGGCGGACTGGCATCCAACCATTCCAGGCAGAGAGCGGTAGTAGGGTGAGTGCCGGTACCGAAGGCCAGTCCTGGATCTAGAATGAGATTGACAGCGTCAGGTTCGAGAGGCGTCTCCCAGCTGGGGCAAATCCAAAGACGGTTACCGCAGCGCAGCGGATGGAAGTCATCCATCCACACGCGTGTCCAATCCTGATCACGCAGAGTTTCTATGCGCGGAGGCGTAGTCAGGGAATGATCTTTTTCCAGACGCGAAGCCAGCATGTGCAGCTCGCAGGAAGAATCGAACAGGGCGGTCAGCGTGTTTTCCGGCCAAAGAGGTGTTTCGCCGGGAGCCGGCTCGAGGACCGGAACATCACCCGCATCGCTGAGGCTCACCGACATGGCGCCCGCAGCGATGAGTTGTTGCTCAACCGCTTCCACCTGTTCGCGTGACAGATGCAATATCAGGGTTTTCCAAGGCATTTCAGTCGCGATCAAGCGTTTTTTCCAGATGATGGATGTCGATACCGCCCCTGATGAATTCGGGATCCTCGAGAATTTTTCGGTGCAGGGGCACGTTGGTCGTGATGCCGTCGATCACGATCTCCTGAAGGGCGCCCCGCATTCGGGCAATCGCCGATGAGCGGTTTTCGCCATGAGCAATGATTTTGCCGATCAATGAATCATAATGAGGGGGAACCGTGTAACCGCTATAGATATGCGAATCTACCCGGATGCCTGGGCCCCCGGGCGCATGAAACTGGGCGATGGTTCCCGGCGAGGGAATGAAACTCTCCGAATCTTCGGCGTTGATCCGGCACTCGATGGCGTGGCCGCGCAGCACCACATCTTCCTGCTTGACGGGAAGCGGTTCGCCGGCGGCGATGCGTAGCTGCAAGGCGACGATATCGAGTCCCGTGGCCATTTCGGTGACCGGATGTTCCACCTGAATGCGGGTGTTCATTTCGATGAAATAAAATTCACCGTTCTCATACAAAAACTCGAAAGTGCCCGCCCCCCGGTAAGCGATGCGGCGGCAGGCGTTTGCCACGATTTCCCCGAGCCTGGAACGCTGTTCCTCGCTGATGCCGGGCGCTGGCGATTCTTCAATCACCTTTTGATGCCGGCGTTGTATAGAGCAATCCCGTTCGCCGAGATGGACGACATTCCCGTAATTGTCCGCGAGTATCTGAAACTCGATATGGCGTGGCGCGGCGAGGAATTTTTCCATGTAGATCGTATCATCGCCAAATGCCGCTTTGGCTTCTGCCCGGGTCATCGCCACGGCATCGAGAAGCTCCGCCTGACGCCTCACGATCCGCATGCCGCGACCGCCGCCGCCAGCCGCCGCCTTGATGATCACCGGATAGCCGATGTCTTTGGCGAGACGAATCGTTTCATCGGCGTCCTCGCCTATGGCGCCATCGGAACCCGGCACGCAGGGCACGCCCGCCTCCAGCATGGCGCGTTTGGCGGATACTTTGTCGCCCATGAGACGAATCGTTTCCGCACGTGGACCGATGAAGACGAACCCGCTGGACTCGACGCGCTCCGCAAAATCGGCGTTTTCCGCCAGAAAGCCGTAGCCCGGATGAATGGCTGAAGCGTTGGTCAATTCCGCTGCGCTGATGATGGTCGGAATATTGAGATAGCTTTCAGCGGAGGGCGCGGGCCCGATGCACACCGTCTCGTCGGCAAGGCGCACATGTTTCAGATCCCGATCGGGGACGGAATGGACGGCTACCGTTTTGATGCCGAGTTCCCGGCAGGCTCGGAGTATGCGCAGCGCGATTTCTCCGCGGTTGGCGATGAGGACTTTATCTAGCATGGAGTTATCCGCTCACGCATTATCCAATCACAAACAGGGGTTCACCATATTCCACGGGCTGCCCGTCCTCTACGAGGATGTCGAGGATGATGCCCGCCCGGTCCGCTTCGATCTGATTGAGCATTTTCATCGCCTCGATGATGCAAAGAGTATCCCCTTCGCCGACACTTTGCCCTACCTCCACGAAAGGCTTGGCGCCAGGAGAGGGCGCGCGGTAGAACGTCCCTACCATCGGCGAAGTGACACGATGACCTTCTGGAATGTTCTCATCGGCGGAACCCGCGGGCGGAGCCGGTACCGTCGCGGGTGCGACGGCAACCGGCGGCGATGTATGGGCTATCTGCCCGGATGACGGCGCGGCGCGGCTTATGCGTACTGATTCTTCGCCTTCTTTGATTTCTATCTCGGCAATGCCTGAAGTTTCGAGCAATTCGATCAGTTTTTTGATTTTGCGGATATCCATGTTCAGACCTCAATGGGGCCGTCAAGACGGGCGGAGAGAATTTCGGCGGCCGCTTCAATGGCGAGCCGATAACCCATTGAGCCCAGCCCAACGATCACTCCGTGGGCGGCCTCGGAGAGATAGGAGTGGTGGCGGAACGGCTCTCGCCCCCAAACATTTGACAGGTGTACTTCGATATAAGGGATGGCCACCGCCAGAAGCGCATCCCGAAGCGCGACGCTGGTATGTGTGTAGGCGCCGGCATTGATGATTATGAAGTCCGTGTTATCACGGCCGGCCTCTTGGATTCTGTCGACCAGAGCCCCTTCGCTATTGGACTGGAAGAATCGACTGCCGACGTCATGCGCGGCCGCATGACGTCGGCAGTCGGCTTCGATCTCGGCAAGCGTATTCGACCCATAATGGGCCGGTTCCCTGTTCCCCAGCAGATTCAGATTGGGGCCGTTGATGATCAGAATCTCGCGCATGGCATCACATCGTCCGCAGCATTTGGAATTCTCGGATTTTGCCTGATCGCCATCGATTAGTCCAGTTTGTGGCAAGATCGACGAAATTTGCGGCAAAAGCTGGCGAGATCATTCGACAAGCGCAGACTTCACAATACGGCAAATTCAGTTCTTCTAGTGGGTCGGCTATAATGATTGCTTGTTGTCTTGCAATGGCTGGCTTATGTATTTTATCGAAACCCGTGGCAATGATGGTCACCATCCATCCAGACTCAGCTTTTCCCAGGCTATTCTGAGCCCCTTGGCTTCCTTCGGCGGCCTCTTCGCGCCAGATGGACTTCCTGTTTTGGGTGAGGCGTTTTTGCGCAAACATCTTGAAAGCGGCTACCAGGCACTTGCCCGCGATTTGCTCAAGGCTTTTGATCTTGATCTGGAATCGGCGCTGATTGATGAAGCCTTGCGCTGCTATGCTTCATTCGATAATCCGCAAAATCCCGCGCCCGTTGTCAAGATAGGGGATGATTTGTTCGTAAGCGAGCTTTATCACGGACCCACCCGGGCATTCAAGGATATGGCTTTGCAACCCTTTGGGGTGGTGTTGTCCGCATTGGCACGACAAAGAGATGAGCGCTACCTCATTTTGGCGGCGACCAGCGGCGACACGGGGCCGGCAACGCTGGAGGCTTTCAAAGGGCGTGCCAATGTCAAGGTGGCCTGCCTCTATCCTCACGGCGGCACTTCGGATGTACAGCGATTGCAAATGGTGACCGAGGACGCCCCCAATTTGAAAGTCATCGGTATTCGTGGTGATTTCGACGATGCCCAGACGGCATTGAAGCATCTGCTGGGATCCACGGCGTTTAAGGCGAGGCTGCGGGAAAAGCAGATGCATCTTTCCGCGGCCAATTCGGTCAATTTCGGGAGGATCGCTTTTCAGATCATCTATCATTTCCATAGCTATCTTGAACTGGTGCGTCAGGGGGCCATTCCCTTGGGCGGAAAAGCCTACCTCGACGTTCCAAGCGGCAATTTCGGTAATGCCCTGGGCGCGTATTACGCCATGAAAATGGGTTTGCCCATAGAAAAAATCCTGATCGCTTCCAACCGCAACCATGTGCTGGCCGATCTCATAGAGACCGGTCGCTACGATATTCGTCAGCGCACCCTCGTGCCAACCAGCGCGCCGGCGATGGACATCCTCAAGTCTTCGAATATCGAGCGGGTGCTCTTCGACCTGTTTGGGGCCGAGCGAACGAGGGAATTGATGAGGCAGCTCGATGAACGCAATTATTACGCCCTGACGCCGGAGGAACTCGCCAGGCTGCAAGAGATTTTCGGCGCTGATTGGTGTGACGATGAAACCGCGTTGGCGTACATCCGCAAAGCCTATGAGAATGGTTATCTCATGGACACTCATACGGCCACATGTTTCAAGCCCTATGAAAGCCGCCGCGAAAAAGCGCTGCCAACGATCATCTATTCCACGGCCGAGTGGACCAAATTCTCCCCAACGCTGGCACGCGCCTTGTTCAACGAAGCGGGTTTGAGTGATGAAAAGGCATTGCGTTTGATTGCTGTCCGCGCGGGCGTTTCTGTGCCCGAAAGGATTCAGGCATTGTTTGAAAAGCCGGTCGCTCAGCCTCTTGTGATCGAAAAAACGGACATAGAGCAGGCCGTGTTGGAGTTCATCTGAAGGCGCACATGCTCAATAGACCGACCAGAAATGGGGTATCAGTCCCGTCTCACGCATCGCCAAGGCGAGCTGGATAATGCCGATGAGCCAAACAAACCAGAGTGCGTTGAGCATGTGAAACCGGTAGGTGGCCGGTCGGGTAGTGTATTCATCCGGTTCCTGATACAAGGAGAATTTTGGGAAAAACGCGGGCACCCGTTTCTTGTATCGCGTCATGTCTCCTGTAAAGAAACGTTCGAGCCGCTTTTCCTCGCTTTTGATGACAAAGGGATAATAAATCGCGAATATCAGCAGGAATACACCCGGGAAAAATAATGTTTCCGTCGAAAGCCCCACACCTGTCACGCCGATCAGGCTGAAAACGTACAGGGGGTTTCTGGAGATCGAATAAGGCCCTGCGGTGACGAGCCGATTGTTTTTATAGCCGCCGATGAAAAGGGAGCACCACATGCGTCCAAAGGCGCCGATCGAGGCCAGCACAATGCCGAAAAACAGTAAAAGGGCGCCAATGACCGGATCATGTCTGGCCCAAAGACTGTCGGTCGTGAAGATGGAAAAGAGAATGGACGCGGCGATGAGGCGCGATAGCGGTAGTCTGAGTTTTTCAAATAAAGTGACGAGCTTATCCATGCAAATTGCAATCCCTTGAAGAAATCACTGATGGGTTCGAAAGGCCCATCACGTCGCGGCCAATAGAGCATAGGCACCGATCAAGTGAGCTGTTTTCGGCTATCGGCCGGCTATTGTAACGTGCTTTGCCTGGATTGCCTTGGGATGGTTTCCAGTCCGCCATGCCTTTCATGTTCTCATTCGAGTTCGCGATGCCGAATCGAAACAAGATCACCTCGCGCCGTGCGCAAATATTCGCCAAGGCGTTCCACCAGGTAAACAGAGCGATGCTGGCCGCCCGTACAGCCTATCGATATATTTAGATAATTTCTGTTTTCTTCCGCAAACTTGGGAATCCATTTCTCCAGGAATCCTCTGATATCCTGATACATCTGCTCCACGACGGGGAAAGATTCCAGGTAGTCTTTTACTGCTGGATCGAAGCCGGTCAGATTGCGCAGACGTTCTTCCCAGTGAGGATTGGGGAGGCAACGGACATCGAAGACGAAATCCGAGTCGGTCGGCACGCCGTGTTTGAATCCAAAGGACTGGAGCTGCAGCATCAGCGAGCGGGCGTGATTCTGGCCGACGCGCTCACGAATCTGGCGGACGAGTTGATGAACGGTGGTGCGTGAAGTGTCGATGACAAGATCCGCATAGGCGGCAATCTCGTTCAGCAGGCTCCTTTCCAGGTGGATGGCCTCGACGAGTGGGATGCCCTTTCGTGTCAGAGGGTGTTTCCGCCGGGTTTCGCTGAAACGCTTGAGCAGCGTATTGGCATCCGCCTGCAAGAAAATGACTTCCAGCGCCACGCCTTGCGAACGGATCTGTTCGGCGATCACTCCGAAGCGACGCAATTCTTCTACGCCGCTGCGGGCATCGATACCGACGGCCGCCTTGTCATAGAGTTTCAGTTTCGGACTGAGCCAATGATCGATGAAGGAAGGGAGCAATCCCAGATGCAGATTGTCTATGCAATAGAAATCTTCGTCTTCGAGCGCATGCAAGGCGACCGTTTTTCCTGATCCGGAAAGACCGCTGATGATAACAAGTTTCATTATTGACCGCCCTCGAGAAGATTGCCTTGCCTTTGCTCCAGGTCTTTTGCAGCATCGTAACCTGAATTGTGTAATTGGTGCTTGCGTACTGCGGCCTCGACCAGAACGCCGAGGTTCCGGCTGGGCGCCACGGGGATAATGATCACCGGCAGGGTGATACCTAGAATTTCACGTGATCCATTGTTGCCATACAGGCGGCTGGCGTCGGTTTCGGCCGAGGCATGGGTGCGCAGCTCGATTACAAGGCGCAGATTTTTCTTTTTCTTGATGGCATTGTCTCCATACATGAAACGTATGTTGAGAACACCGAGCCCACGGACTTCCAGAAAGTCCTGGAGTAAAGGCGGACAACTCGCCTGCAGAATGCCCGGCGTCACCCGAGCCAGCTCGGGCGCATCGTCCGCGATCAGGCGATGACCGCGGGTAACCAGTTCCAGCGCGAGTTCACTCTTGCCCACATTGCTTTCGCCCGTCAGCAAAATCCCTGTCCCCAAAACTTCCATGCAAACGCCATGAACAGTGATCCGTTCCGCCAGCCTCTCGTTCAGGTGGTAACGTAAATGGCTGAGCAATTGCACAGGCTCCAATGAGGCGGCTAGCAGGGGAGTTTTGTTCTCGTCGGCCGCGTCAAGCAATTCGGCAGTGGCTTCGACGCCTTGACTCAGAATGACAGCGACAGCTTGGGAGAAGATGCCTTGCAATGTCTGTTTGCGTTCTGTCGGCGACAGATTGGCAAGATGGGCCATTTCCTCGGGGCCGATGACCTGAATGCCTGTGGGGGTGATCGGGTTGAGGGGGTTGACCAGAGCCGCTCCATGTGAACAGTGTTCAGGAGGGAGCGGTGCAAAAGCGCCTGCCTTGCCGGCACGCCATTCAAGCGCCATTTCGGGACCGAGCGTTTCAAGCAGGCTTTGTATGGAGCAGGCGACAGCATTCATCTCAGAAAAGCATGCGGGAAAAGGAGCCGTTTCTCAAGCGCATCCGAAGATCTGGCGGATTCGAGTTTTATAAATGCAGCCGCTTGGTGCGATGAGGTTTTGAACGGAAAGTGAAGGGCTGTCGTCCATCGTGTCCCTCGGGCTAATCATTTTGCCCCTGACGCCTTGGCCCGTTCCTCACATTGGTAGGCGGCTTGCAAAGCGGCTTCACGATCCCATGAGGGATCCGTTTCCGGCCAGCCGGCGGCATGCCGCAATATCAGAGTGGTCAAGGCGTCTATATGAGCGGGGTCGGCGTTCAGGGCGGGAATATACTCATAGCGCTGACCGCCGGCCGCCATGAAGATATCCCGATCCTGCAAGGCGATTTCTTCCAGCGTTTCCAGGCAATCGGCGGCAAAACCCGGGCAGAAGACATCGATTTCGCGCCGCCCTTGTCCGGGCCAGCTTTGCAGCAGCTTGTCGACATAGGGCTTGAGCCATTCCTGGCGGCCAAAACGGGACTGGAAGCCGACCGTCCATTCGTCTTCCCTGAGACGCAGGGCGTCGGCGAGCAAGCGCGCGGTTTTTTGACACTGGCAATAATAAGGGTCGCCGGCAAGCAAATAGCGTTTGGGAAGGCCGTGGAAGGAAAACAGAATGTGCTTGCCGCGACCGCTACGCGCCCAGTGCGCGCGGATGTGGGTGGCCATGGCGGCGATGTAAGCCGGGTCGTCGTGATAATGATTGATTAGGCGGACTTCAGGCACCCAGCGCCATGACTTTAGAATCTCGAAAACGGCGTCGAAGCTCGATCCGGTGGTGGAGCCTGAATATTGAGGATAAAGAGGTAGAACGATGAGGCGCCAAACCCCGGCCGCTTGGAGTTCTTCCAAAGCAGAGGCGATCGAAGGCGCGCCATAGCGCATCCCTAGAGCCACCTGTACAGGGCCGTTGCACGCCAGATCGAGATGATCCTGCAAGGCCTTTGCCTGGGCGCGGCTGTACGCCAGCAGAGGAGAACCTTCTTCGCTCCATATTTTGGCGTAGGCTTTGGCGGAGCGTTGCGGGCGGGTGTTCAATATGATGCCGTTGAGGACCAGCCACCATAAAGGGCGCGGAAACTCGACCACGCGGGGATCGGACAGAAATTCTTTGAGGTAGCGGCGCAAGGCCCCGCGTGTAGGTGCGTCGGGAGTGCCGAGATTGGTGAGCAGGATACCGAGCCTGGAAAGATGGCCATGTTCAAATTGCGACTTAGCCGTGTATTTCATGGGGCATCACTTCATTTTTCAGCTGTCGCGCCGACGCAGCGGGCTGGTACGGGGAAAGTACGCCCGCAAAAAATCCATTTGGTCAACCATCACCCGCCGTCCCTGCAAGTAGATGAATTCGGCATGCGTTGGCTTAAAGGGCACGGCCAGCAGCTCCATGCCGGCCTGTTCAGGCGTGCGTCCGGCTTTGTGGTGATTGCACCGCTTGCAGGCAGTGACGACATTGCCCCATTCGTCCTTTCCACCCTGGCTGACAGGCCTGACATGATCCCGCGACAGTTCGCTTGCCCCGAACCGTTCGCCGCAATACAGGCACATGAAGCCATCGCGGCGGAAGAGCGCGGGATTGTTCAGTGGCGGGGCATAATCATCTTCCAGGCGCGGGGAATGATGCGCCCCATGGGTGGCGATAATCGAATGCACGTCGATGCGCGTGCGCTGCCCGCTGCGGGCGTTGATGCCACCGTGCAGACGGTAGAGCAGGCGGCCGCATGCATAAGCGACCTGGCCGGCATGATACAGGCGCGCGGCTTGCTGGTAGTCGATCCATTCGATGGGCATGCCGGCGGCATTGGCGCGCAAGACCGGTTGTGCAATATCCATTCGTTTCTGGCCTCCTTGGTACGGCTGGGACACAATAAGACATTTGGCGCCTCAGTGTACAATTTTCGAGCGCATGGACCGTTGGTAACAAATTGCCAAATAGCATGCCGGCAAAGCGAGGCGGCTGTTTGAAACAAGTGGCGAATTCCTGCGCCGGCTTTGATATCCATGCGGATGAGACAGATCCCGCCTCTGGTATCTAAAAATCTTCCACAAGGAGGGCAGAACTTAGGCTATTGGGCTAAGATTGAACGAAATCGGATTTTTAATCGCAAGGGGGGGGAAGATGCCGATCAAATTTGCCGTGCCCAAAGAATTCGCCGCGGGCGAGCGACGAGTGGCCATGGAGCCGGGCGTGGTCAAGCGCCTGATCCAGGCGGGCGCAGAAGTATTGATGCAAAAAAACGCGGGCGCCAAAGCCTATTTCCCGGACGCGGCCTTCATTGACGCAGGTGCACGCCTAATCTCCACGGCAGGTGCGTTGCGAAAGGAAGCCGATATATTGCTCAAGGTGCAGGCGCCGACGGTTCAGGAAATCAAGGGCTTGCGTGAGGGTGCGGTGATCATCGCCACCATTCACGCCCATCGCCAGCCAGAACTCCTCGAGTTGTTATGCAAACGCAACATCACCTGTTTCGCCATGGAGCTGATTCCGCGCATCTCGCGGGCGCAATCCATGGATGTGCTGTCCTCGCAGGCATCGGTGGCGGGCTACAAGGCGGCGATCATGGGCGCCGACCTTGCGTCGCGGTTCTTCCCCATGCTCACCACCGCGGCCGGCACCATCCGCCCGGCGACGGTGCTGGTGATCGGCGCCGGCGTGGCCGGCCTGCAGGCCATCGCCACCGCGCGGCGCCTGGGCGCGGTCGTGCAGGGCTACGACGTGCGGTCGGCGACCAAGGAGCAGGTCGAGTCCCTGGGCGCCAAGTTCATCGAGCTGTCGATCAGGGCGGAAGGCGAGGGCGGTTATGCGCGCGAGCTCAGCGGCGAGGAAAAGGCCAGGCAGGCCGAGGAGCTGGCGGCCTACATCGCCAAGGTGGACGTGCTCATCACCACCGCCGCGATTCCCGGCCGACCCTCGCCGAAGATCATCACTGAAGCCATGGTGGCCGGCATGAAGCCCGGTTCCGTGATCATCGATCTGGCGGCCGAAGGCGGCGGCAACTGCGAGCTGTCGGTGCCGGGCAAGAAAATCGAGCATCAGGGCGTGATCATCCACGCGCCGTTGAACGTCCCCAGCCAGGTGCCGCTGCACGCCAGCGAGATGTACGCCAAAAACCTGTTCAACTTCCTCCAGCCCATGCTGAAGGACGGCGAATTCGCGCCGGATTACGAAGACGAGGTGGTCGCAAAAAGCCTGCTCACGCGCGACGGCGAAATCGTCCACGCGCCCACCCGCGAGGCCCTGCAAGGAGGAGCGTCATGATCGAAGGGTTCGTTGCACTGTATATTTTCATGCTGGCCGCATTCACCGGCTATGAAGTCATTTCCAAGGTGCCGGTCATCCTGCACACGCCGCTGATGTCGGGGTCGAACTTTATCCATGGCATCGTGCTGGTCGGCGCCATGATCGCTCTGGGACATGCGCAAAACGGCGTGGAACAGTTCGTCGGCTTCGTCGGCGTGTTGCTGGCGGCGAGTAATGTCGTCGGCGGCTATGTGGTCACCGAGCGCATGCTGGGCATGTTCAAGCCGCGCGACAAGGGGGACAAGTAATGGCGTACGCGATCCAGGCCGTCTATTTCGTGGCGGCTGTGCTGTTCATCTACGGGCTCAAGCAGATGAGCTCGCCGCGCACCGCCCGGCGCGGCATCGTCTGGGCCGGCGTGGGTATGTTCATGGCGGTGGTGGTCACCTTCTTCCACCCCGGTCTGCATGGCGTGGGCAATTACGTGCTGATGTTCGTCGCCATCGCCATCGGCGGCGGCCTGGCACTGGTGACCGGCAAACGCGTGGCGATGACTGACATGCCGCAGATGATCGCCCTGTACAACGGCATGGGAGGCGGCGCGGCGGCGGCCATCGCCGCCCTGGAGCTGATCAGGCACGCGCCGATGACGCTCACCGTGCAGATCATCGCGGTGCTGGGAGCCTTGATTGGCACGGTGGCGTTTTCCGGATCGCTGATCGCTTTTGCCAAGCTGCAAGGGCTGCAACGCAAGGCGGTTCGTTACCCCAGACAGCAAGTGGTCAATATGGCGGTGTTCGCGGTCAGCGTGGCGCTGGGCGTGGTGGTGGCGTTTTCCGGCGCGGGCTATTCCGACGCCGTATTGGTTTTCTTTTTCTTCCTCGCGCTGGCGGCGGGCGTGATGATGACCCTGCCGATCGGCGGCGCGGACATGCCGGTGGTGATCTCGCTGTTCAACGCTTTGACCGGTCTTGCGGTAGGGTTCGAGGGGTTCGTGCTCGGCAATCCGGCGATGATGATCGCCGGCATCGTGGTCGGAGCGGCAGGCACCCTGCTGACCCAGCTCATGGCCCGCGCCATGAACCGCTCTCTGGCCAAGGTGTTGTTCAGCGATTTCGGTGGCGCGGCGGCGCAAGAAACGGGGGGATCCGCCGAAGGCCATCTCAAGCCCATAGAAGCCAATGACGCCGGTGCCATGCTGGCCTATGCCGACAAGGTCATCATCGTGCCCGGCTACGGCATGGCGGTGGCCCAGGCCCAGCACAAGATCTGGGAGCTGGCCGAATTGCTCGCCGAGCGCGGGGTGACGGTCAAGTTCGCCATCCACCCGGTGGCCGGACGCATGCCCGGCCACATGAACGTGTTGCTGGCGGAAGCGGGCGTGCCCTACGACATGATCTTAGACCTAGACGAAATCAACAACGAATTCGTGAGCGCCGACGTGGCGCTGGTGATCGGCGCCAACGACGTGACCAACCCCGCTGCCCGCACCAACCCCGACAGTCCCATCTATGGCATGCCGATTCTCAACGTGGACAAGGCCAAGAACGTGATTGTGATCAAGCGGGGTCAGGGCACGGGATTTTCCGGGGTGGAAAATCCGCTGTTCTACGCGGACAATACCCGCATGCTCTACGGCGACGGCCAGAGAGTGGCCGGCGAACTCATCCAGGCGGTCAAGTCCATGTGATCCGCCATCGGTCTTTGGTCAAGAGAGCGGGTTTTCCCGGTATCCTTCATGTGTTTTCAGCGTGGCGGTAACAGCCCCGTCCCGCTGCCTTGGCCGCATAGAGCGCCTCATCGGCTTTTTTCAAGACCTCGCCCAAAGTATCGCCAGGCCGGACGAGACAGCCGCCGATACTGACGCTGAGGGCGATGCTGTCTCCATTGCGCAAGGCGAGCCGGCTGCCGGCGATGCATTCATTCAGGCGGCGTCCTACGCGGTCCATTTCCTCGCGGTCGGCGCGGCTGAGGAGAATGGCGAATTCATCCCCGCCCCAGCGGCTGGCAACATCATAAGAGCGTAATTCTTGTGTGATCAGGGCGGCGATTTGCCGGAGGGCGCGATCGCCGACATCGTGGCCGAAGCGATCGTTGAGTCCCTTGAACTCATCCAGATCGAGCCACAGCAGAGCGAATGGCCGCGCATCACGGCGGTACCGCGCCAATGCCTCATCGAGGCGCGCCTGCATACCGCGCCGGTTCAGCAGTTCGGTGAGCGGGTCGAGCTTGCTCAGCCGTTCCAATGCGCGGGTGCGTTCTTTGACCTTGGCTTCGAGACGGCGGTTGGTTTCCAGCAAGGTGTGCGCCGTGGTTTCGAAATGGCGCGCCAAGCGCCCGATTTCGCCGTTACGGACCGCCAGTGGGTCGGGAAGCCTGCCGGCCTGCACGATGCCGATGTTGTGATCGAGGCGGCGCAGAGGAATGATCACCCACCGGCTGAGTCCCACATAGACCAGGCTGAGGGTGGCGATAAGCAGGCCGAAAAAGGCCAGGCCGAGAATGACGAACTGCTTGTCCGGAAGCAAGGCACCCAAGTCGAGCAGATTGACCTGATACCAGTCCAGCCTGGGCAGGTAGGCGACGCTGAGGAGGAGGTTTTTGTCGGCGGTGGCTAAAAACGCGCTGGCCAAGTGCCCATCCGCGGTTTTCGCTCGACGCATGAGTGACCGCAGGAATGCGCCGGCCCGGTCGGCCGGGGCGGAAACGAAGGTGTCGCCGAGTGCCGGCTGGCCTGGCAGAACCCGGCCCTCCCCGTCCAGGAAGCCGGTCGAGAATCCGGGTAGCAGCGGGCCGCTCACCCGTTTCAGTAGTTGGGCGAATTCCGTGGCGGTGCCGGTCACTCCGAGGGCGAATTCTCCTTTCTTGATGACAGTGGCGATCCACAGATGATCCACGCCTCTTATCGGATCAGGGTGGATGGACAGACGCGTTCCGGCGCCGCTGCCAACGAGCAGATCAAAATACCAGCGATCCTTGGGCGACCCGGGTTTCAGGTGGAAACGACGCGCCGCCGCGGCAGGCGAGGGCGGAATATAGTAGAGCGCTTGGGTTTTGTGCGAAGCGATGAAATAGGAATGCTCCGGGAAGACGGCGGGGGAGCGGCGCAATGTGGCGACGGCCCGGCGGCGTAGCTCGAGGTTTTCCGGGTGCGCCGCCCATTCCCTGATGGCGGGGTTTGCGGCCAGCGCGCGCACCTGCGCAATCTGTTCGTATACGGGGCGCAGGTGCGCGCGCTCATGGGCCAGCTGGTTTCTGGTGTAGGCGCGTGCCCATTGCGCCACGATGTTTTCAGCCACCCGATGGGTCGCCCACCAGGCCAGGGGGGCCGCCAGCAAAAACAGTGCGCAGAGGAGCAGGATAAAGCGCGGCCTCAGGTTCATCGCTGCAATTCCGGCGGCGGCCACTGTTCAGGATACAGTACCGCCTTGCCGAACAGCCATCCCTGAAAATACGGGCAATCCAGTGCCTTGAGGGACTGCCACTGGGCTTCGGTTTCCACCCCTTCGGCGACCACGTCGAGGCGTAAGGCTTCGCCGATTTCGATGATGGCCTGGATCAGATGGATGGAACGATCGTCCCCTGTATCTTCCTGAAATCGGCGGATGAAAGACTGATCGATCTTGAGTTCGCTTAAGGGGAAATCGCGCAGGTAGGCCAGCGATGAATAGCCGGTGCCGAAATCGTCTAGAGAGAAGCTTACGCCTTGTTGTTTCAAGTGTTCCATGGTGTTGCGTATGTGCGTGGTATTGGTGGCGAAGACCGACTCTGTGAGTTCGATGACGAGTCCCCGGCCCTGGGCGCCGTGGCGTTCGAGCGCAAGCATGACTTCGTCGGAAAAATCCGGATGGGTGAAGTGTTCGGCGGAAATGTTCACCGATAGTTTGAGGCCGCGCCGCGAGGGATCGCCTTGCCATTCGGCCAGGATGCGGGCGCTCTCGTCGAGCGCGAAGGCGCCAAACTCGGTGATCAGTCCGGCCTGTTCGGCCACCGGAATGAACGCTGCGCTGCGCTGCCAGGCGGGATCGTCGCCCTGGATGCGCAGCAGCGCCTCGGCGCCGATCAGCCGGCCTTCGAGATCGACTTGCGGTTGCAAGGCCAAGCGGAGCCGATGCTCGGCCAATGCGGCGCGCAAGCGGTTTTCGCTCGAAAGGCGGGCTATCAGTTTCGCTTGCTGGCTGTCGTCGTAGAAACGGAAGCGATGGTGCGGATCGGATTTGGATGCGAACAGGGCGAGCTCGGCCTGTTTGAAGAGTTTTTCGGCGGACAGGTCGGCGCCGTCGCTCAGCACCAGTCCGATATGAACGCGGACGCCAAGGCCGAAGCCGTTGAAATCGAACGGCGCTTCCAGGCCCTCGATGAGGCGCCGGGCGATGGTTTCTGCCGCCCGTTCGCCCCAGGCTGGGTGCAGATTTTGGGCCGCCAGCACGAAAACGTCGCCGCCGAAGCGGGCTACCAGATCCCTGTCGCGCGCCAGGGACGCCAGGCGGTCGGCGAACTGACGCAGCAGCGCATCGCCGGCGCTGTGGCCGTGGGCGTCGTTGATATCTTTGAAACGGTCGATGCCGATAAAGACCACGAGCGTTCGAGTGTTGTTATTCGCTCCCCGCAACAAGGCATCTTCCAGTTGCCGGGCCAGCAAATAGCGGTTCGGCAGGCCGGTCAGGCTGTCGTGTTCGCGTAAAAGGAGAATTTCCCGCTGATGGACATCGAGATCCTCCAGCGCGCGTTCGATCAGATGGCTCAAGCCTTCTACGACGGTTGACATGCGTGGGGTCTGGAAGGTGAACTCGCGGGCTGGCGCAGGCGGCAAGGTCTTTTCTCCCAGCGCCAGCAAGGTGGTGGTGCCGTTGAGCAAGGCGCGGGTGTCGCGGGTGGCATGTAACTCTCCATAGCTGAAAAAGCCGCCTACGGGCGCGATGCTTTCCAGAGCGGCGAATCCGCTTTCCAGCGCATTGCCGAAATATCCCTTGCGCGCCATACAGGAATAGGCAAACAGCGCTTCCGGCGGGGAGGCGCGAAAGCGCCCGGCGAGCGCCTCGAGCTCTTTGTCTATCAGCTCGCTGTTGACAATGCCGAAACGCACCTTGGCCCCTTGGGGGATCTCACCGGCGAAATGGATCGCGCCGGTTTTGTCCGGCGCACTGACAGCGGTACGCGCGACGATTATTCCTTGCTGCTCGATGAACAGGGGGAAGCTCAGGGTCGATTGAGGCAGGCGGGCGGCGATGCCTTCACCTAGATAGTGGCGATAGAGTTCGAGGGGGGAACGCCCGTCGATACGCATGACGCGCGTGCCTTGGGCGCGCTCAACGCGCATCGGCTGGCCGACGGGGTGCCAGCCGAGCAAAGACTCCTGGCCTATTTGCAAGGCGTCGCCTTCCAGGGCGACGCCCACCGCGCCGGCATCCAGCCAGTGGTCGCCAGCCAGTATCCGGCACTTTTGTATTCGGGTGCCGTCCGCGCTCACGGCGCCGGTCAAGGGCAAACGCTTGGGATTGGCGCTGTCGAAACCGCGCAAAAAGGCATCGCCGTCTTCATTCAGACCGTTGATGAAGGCAATCGCCACCCGTGCCCGGGGAGAAAGCAGCGCCTCGGCGAGACGGCGGCCCACCTCAGTGGAATCGGGCGCTTGCACATAACCAGACCGCAGCCTGCTCTGCTCGAACCAGGCGAACAGAAACAAGGCGCCGCCTTGGCGCATGTGGCGGCCCTCTATCTCGCCGTCGGTGCTGGCGCCGATCACCACGGCCTCCGGGTGGCGGCGCTGAATTTCGCGCACTGCGGGAAGCAGGCGTTCATGGTCGGCGAAGGAGCTGAACACTTGAACCAGCAGGCCGCTTGCCCGCTCGGGGCGGCAGGCGTCGAGTCTATCCGCCGGCGCCGACACATCCAGTTTCTGATTGTCACGCAGATAACAACGACCCAAGCGCATGGTTGATCCTTTGCCTTATCAGCCCCAAGCACAAGTCTAGCCAAAAAACCGTCCGTTTGCTTGTGCCTTGATTACGCGGCAATTTCCCCAAGCCGGCCGTTTCTTCTACTGTCCGGATGGGTTTCGGCCGCCAAAATCCCCCCTGCCTTGTAATCGAGAATGGCGCCGGCCTCACCCTTCCTGCCGCGCCTTGTCGGCCAGCCCTTGCAACAGCGTTCGCCGGGCCTGCTCGAATTCATCGTCGAGCACGCCTCGCGCGGCCAGCAAAGTCATGCGTCCGCAGGCCTCGAGGAGCGGCGCGCCCTGTTCGCCCAGAGCATGGATGTAGGCTTGCACCGGATTGTTTTCCGTGCAAAATCGCTGCAAGAGATAATCGTCGGTCAGGAACGAAGTCCTCCCGGCAAGGGCGGAGAGGCCGCCGCCGTTTGCCAGATAGACGGCCAGCGCGCCCAGCGCGGAGCTTGGCGTGGCGGGCCTTTCGGCCGGCGGATGGGCGGCGATCCATGCCGGCAGATCCGCGGCCGGCATGGGGCGGGCGATGGCGTAGCCTTGTCCCTTGTCGGCGCCCAGGAAGGCGGCGGCTTCCACCAGGGCCGGTGTTTCCAGTCCTTCCAGGATTACGCGCTTGCCGAGATCCTGAGCCAGCCGGGTCAGGTGGAGGACGAAGGTGAGCGTGCGCACGGGATCGCGCAGATAATGGCGTACCAGCGCCTGATCGATCTTGACGCTGTCGAAGGGCAGACGGTCGAGGCGCAGCAGGCTACTGTAGCCTGAACCGAGGTCGTCTTCACTCAGTTTGACGCCCAGTGCCTTGAAACTGTCCAGGGTGCGGTCGAGGGAGCCGAAATCGGCGATTTCGCTCGATTCCAGTACTTCGAGGGTGAGGTGCGCCGGATCGACAGACTGCCTGGCGAGCGCTTCTTCCACAAGCCCGAGATAGCGGCTGTCGTGCAGCCCCTGCACGGGCAGGTTGAGCGACAACGACAGCGTCAGCCCTTGCGCCTCCCAGCGGCGCAGGCCGTCCAGCGCCTGTTGAAGTCCCCGCTCGAACAGGCACCTGAGATCGCTGTCACCGAAGCTGGACAAAAACCGCCCGGGCAGGACGAGTTCGCCGCTGGACGCTTGCAGGCGGGCGAGGGCCTCGACGGCGGCCACCGCGCCGCTTTTGAGATCGATCAGCGGCTGATAGTGCATGACCAGCCCGTCCTTGTGGTCGAGGCGCGTGCGCCACTTCCAGCGCGTGATCTCGGGCAACACGTCTTGCGCCGTGTGTTGATGCCGCCGCAGCGCCTTTGCGAAGTGCTGCTGGATCTGGTGCAGGAAGCGGCGTTGTTCTCTGCTCGAAAAGCCGCCGGGACGGTCGCTGTACAGGGACAGGACCGCCTGGGGCGCACCGTTCGGCGCAAGCGGCACGGCGGCTTGGGAACGGACGCCGAGTTCGCGCGCCACCTCCCGCCAGGGCGCAAGGCTCGGATCGCTGGCATAGTTGAGGGTGTGTTCGATGCGCCCGCTTCTCCAGGCGCGGCCGGTCGGCCCCTGACCGAGCTCATTCGGGGTGGCTTCGATCGGCGCGGCGCGCCCGGCCTGCAGCCGCTCGAGATAGGCCTTGAACGGTTCTCCGGCGACGAATTCGAACACGTAACGCCCCTTGGCATCCGGACGCCCGAGGGTGGCCGAGATCACACCCGGGATTTGGCACAACGCTTCTAGGCTGCCTTCGGCGAGCCGCGCAAAACCGCTCCTCTGCGCCACCAAGGCGTCGATACATTCCAGGGCCTTGTCGTATGCCGCCTCGATTTCCGCGTGTCCTTCGAGTTGGGCCTGCAGGTCGACCGTCATCCGTTGCAGAAGAATGCCTAACAGCGCCTCGGAAGGCGGCAGACCGGTCACAAGCCACCCCAGGATCAGGCCGCTGGCGCCGACCACCCATTCGGGACGCACGCCCACGGTGGCGTGCGCGCGGCCCAGCGCCCGGGCGGCTTGGCGATGCGCGTTCTGATCCAGATCGGGCCGCGTCAGCTGCTGCAGATAGTCACTTAAGCGGTCGCGATGATGGCGTTGTTCCTCTGGCGTTAAGGCGTTGATCAGGCGGCTGGTGTCGGCCTGGTCGGCAAGCCGCCGGTACACGGCCTCGATCACTTCCTGCAGGATCGCGGCCAGCGGCGCTTGCGCGCGCACGAGCACCGAACGCGCCGCCGGACCGTAGGCGGGCGGCACCCGCGCCTCATCCTCTTTGCGTTCGGCGGCCTTCGGCCCGCCCGTGGGGCGGCGGGCTTCGAACAGGCTCCACCAGTGGGCGCGTCGGCCCTTGTTCTCCTTGGCCTGATACAGCGCCTGATCGGCGGCGCGCAGCAGGGTGCCGGCGGCATCGCGAGAGCATTCGAAACACAAGGGATAGATCACCACCCCCATGCTCACTCCCACCGCGACTTGCGTCCGTTCGTCCACGCGCACCGGCGCGGTGAGCGCCTGGTGCAGGCGTTCGAGCAATGTCTCGAGGTCGTCCAGATCTTCTAGATCCTCCATGATAAGCACGAATTCGTCGCCGCCCAGGCGGCAGGCGAAGTCGCTCTTGCGCAAGACGTCTTTGAGCCTGTTGGCCAGTTCGATCAGCAGAGCGTCACCGGCCGCATGGCCATGAAGATCGTTCACCGGCTTGAAGTCGTCGAGATCGAACAGGGCGACGGCCAGCAGGCGTTCGTGCCTTTCCGCCCGGGCCAGCGCTTCTTCAATGCGAAGGTCCAGCGCGGCGCGATTGGGCAGGCCGGTCAGCGGATCGTGAAAAGCCATCCGTGAAAGCTTTTGCTTTCCTTCTTCCAGCGCGGCATCGCGCGCTAACACGGCGCCGAGGAAATTTGCCAGTTCCTCGAGCTGGGCCCTGCCGTGGCGGCGGCCAAAGGTAGCGGGGGAACGGCTATAGAGAGTGAGGACATAGGTGTGACCGCCGACGCGCATCGGCAGGCTGGCGGTGGAGCGCCAGCCGAAGCGGCGCACGATGGGCAAAAAAGGCAGGCCGGGGTCGGCTTGGTTCCAGTCCGCAATATAGGCAGGGCGGCCGCTTTGTATCGCCCGGGCGGTCGGGCCGCGCGCCCATGAACCCAGCTCCCAGGGCATGTCCAGCGCTTCCAGGTAGTCGGCCATTACCTGGCTGGAGGTGTAATCGACGGCCAGGCGCCCGTCGGCGTCGGCATGACCCAGCCAGTAGGCGTCCACCTTCCAGGCGGTGAGCAGTGGGGCGAGATCCTCGAGCAAGGCCTGTGTGGATCGCGTTGTGGCCAGCAGGCGCGCCAACCGGCGGAAGAAGGTGGGCTCGTTGTCGGGGGAAGGGGGGGGCATGACAAAAAAGTCTCCATCACACGGAATTATGGGCTTGGGTCGCCTGTTTGTCGGGCTTGGCTTATGAAAGTTGAAAGATAGAGGATCGAGCCTTCTTCGGCGCGAACTCCAAGATGGATGGCTTTGTGGATGCCCGCCTGGCCGAGGCGCACGGCGGCGATCGGCATGCGCGCGGCGTATTCGTCCACCAGCCAGCGCGGCAGCGCGGTCACTCCGCGTCCGCTGGCGGCCATTTGCAGCATGATGGCCGTGGCCTCTATCGATTGGCGGCGTTTCGGCCGCACGCCGGCCGGCAATAGAAAGCGGGTGTAGATGTCCAGGCGATCCACGGGTACGGGATAGGTGATCAGGATTTCGTCTGCGAGATCCTCCGGTTCGGCGCAGGCGGCTTGCGCAAGAGGGTGCCCGCCGGCCACTGCCAGCACCAGTTCGTAGGCGAACACCGGCTCGAAGCGCAGGCCGTTGCCATGCACGGGGTCGGGAGTGACCAGAAGATCGATTTCATGCCTTTGCAAGGCGTCTATGCCGCCGAAGCGGAAAGATTGCCTGACATCCAGATCGACGCGTGGCCAGCGTTCGAGAAAAGGTTGTACTACCTTGAGCAGCCATTCATAACAGGGATGGCATTCCATGCCGATGCGCAAGCAGCCTCGTTCGCCGCGGGCGAGTCCGCGGAGCGTTTCCTCCGTCTGCTCAAGCTGGGGGAGGAGGCGCTCGGCCAGCGCGTAAATCTGCTCGCCGGCCGGCGTCAGGCGCAGGTTTCTTCCCTCGCGCCGCCATACCGGCGTGCCGCACTGCGTTTCCAGTTTTTTCATCGCGTGGCTGAGCGCCGGTTGGGTGAGATGCAGCGCGTCGGCGGCGGCGGTGAGGGAGCCTCGCCGGCGTACTTCGCGCAAGATGGCGAGATGGATCCTCTCGATCATGTATGAAATATTCTCATAATTAACTGAAAAAATATCATTTCAATTCATGAAAGACAAGCGTTAGTCTAAACCGGTCCGTTTACACACAAGGAAAAGGTCACACAAATGGTTACAACGCATTCACTGGGTTTTCCCCGCATCGGCGCGCGCCGGGAACTCAAATTCGCCCTCGAAGCCTACTGGCGTGGGGAGTCCTCCCGCGAAGCGCTGCGGGCCACGGGCGCGGCATTGCGCCACAGTCACTGGCAAAAACAAGCGGCACTGGGGCGCATGCCGGTCGGTGACTTTTCTTTTTACGATCATGTGCTGGACATGAGTTTCACGCTCGGTAATCTGCCCGCGCGGGTGCGCGATTTTTCCCACGACCCGCTGGACAATTACTTCCGGCTGGCGCGCGGCCGCTCGGCCCCGGAAACCGGTGCGGGCGTGGCGGCCGGAGAAATGACCAAGTGGTTCGATACCAATTATCACTATATTGTCCCCGAATTCGATGCCGACACCCGCTTCGGTCTAGATGCGTCCCGCCTGCTGTCGGAACTGGCCGAGGCGCAGGCCGCGGGGGGGGTTCCGAAACCGGTGCTGATCGGGCCGGTGACGTATCTGTGGCTGGGCAAGGCGCGCGATGGCAGTAATCGCCTGGATTTGCTGGAACGTCTGCTGCCGGTGTACGCTGATCTGCTGGATGCGCTGGGAGAGGCCGGCGCCGATTGGGTGCAAATCGATGAACCGGCGCTGGTCACCGAGCTGGATGCCGCATGGCAGCACGCCTTCCGGCTGGCCTATCATCGGCTCGCGGCCTGTCGGCCGCGGCTGTTGCTCGCTACTTATTTCGGCGCCTTGGAGGAAAATCTCAACCTGGCGCTCAATTTGCCGGTGGCGGGCCTGCACATAGATGCTGTGCGCGCCAGGGCGGAAGCCGCAATTCTGGTTGATCAACTGGCGGCGCACAAGGTGCTGTCTGTGGGCGTCATCGATGGACGCAATATCTGGAAAACCGACCTCGAAGCCACGCTCGACTGGCTGGAGCCCTTGTATGCGCGCCTCGGCGAGAGGCTGTGGCTGGCGCCATCCTGTTCCCTCCTGCACGTGCCGGTCGATCTGGACAGCGAAACCGCTCTCGATGCGGAAATCCGCGACTGGCTGGCCTTCGCGGTGCAAAAGCTGGATGAATTGCAAACGCTGGCGCGCGCTTTGCACGAAGGGCGCCGCGCCGTGGCCGTTCCGCTGGCGCAAAACCGCAGCGCGATAGCAGCGCGGCGCGCATCCTCGAAGGTTCATCGCCCCGAAGTACAAGCGGCGGTCGAAGCGGTGGAGCCTTCCATGGGACGGCGCAAAAGCGCCTATCCCGAGCGCGCCCGCAAACAGGCAGACTGGTTGAAATTGCCGCTGTTTCCCACTACCACCATCGGCTCCTTTCCCCAGACCGAGGCCATACGCAAGGCGCGGCGGGATTATCGCCAGGGGTCGCTGGACGAGGAACAATACCGCGATTTTGTGCGCGGCGAAATTGCGCATTGCGTTCGGCAGCAAGAAGAACTCGGTCTGGACGTACTGGTGCATGGCGAAGCGGAACGCAATGACATGGTGGAGTATTTCGGCGAACAGCTCGAAGGCTTTGCCTTCACCCGGCAGGGTTGGGTTCAGAGTTACGGCTCCCGTTGCGTTAAGCCGCCGATTCTCTATGGCGACATCCACCGTCCACGCGCGATGACGGTTGGCTGGATCACTTACGCGCAGTCGCTCACCCGGCAACCCATGAAGGGTATGCTGACCGGGCCTGTCACCATGCTGAACTGGTCTTTCGTGCGCGACGATCAGCCGCGTGCGGCCACCTGCCGCCAGCTCGCGCTGGCGGTGCGGGAGGAGGTTCTGGATCTGGAGCGGGCTGGCATCCGCGTCATTCAGATAGACGAGGCCGCGCTGCGCGAAGGCTTGCCGCTGCGCCGCTCGCAATGGCCGGAGTATCTCGGCTGGGCGGTGGAAGCGTTCCGCATCGCCGCCAACGGGGTCGCCGACGACACGCAGATACACACGCACATGTGCTACAGCGAATTCAATGACATCATGCCGGCGATCGCCGCCATGGATGCCGATGTGATTACCATCGAGACTTCGCGCTCCAACATGGAGTTGCTGGATGTTTTCGAGGATTTCGCCTATCCCAATGCCATCGGTCCAGGCGTGTATGACATTCATTCCCCCAACATCCCCACCGTGGAAGAGATGGCCGCCTTGCTGGAAAAGGCCGCCGAACGCATTCCAGCAGAGCGCCTGTGGGTGAATCCGGACTGCGGCCTCAAAACCCGCCGCTGGAAAGAAGTCATCCCGGCGCTCGCCAACATGGTGGAAAGCGCCCGGATCATGCGGGCAAGAAGCGCGGCGGAACAGGAACGCCGGATGGAGGGTTGAAAAACGGCCGGCATGCCCCAGAATAAAGCCAGGATCCGCTTTGGCGGATCCTTTTCAATCAAGCATGTGCGCAAACCCGGAACTCAAGGAGAAAAGAATGGCTGTATTAGTTGGCAAGAAAGCACCGGACTTCGTCGCTCCGGCAGTGATGCCCGATAATCAAATCGACGAGAATTTTCATTTCGCCGATCAGGTGAAAGGCAAATACGCGGTATTGTTTTTCTATCCACTGGATTTCACGTTCGTTTGCCCCACGGAAATCTTGGCTTTTGATCATCGTCTGGAAGAGTTCAAAAAACGCAATACGGAGGTGATCGGCTGCAGTGTGGACTCGCATTACAGCCATCTTGCATGGAAGCAGACCCCCGTCGAGAAGGGCGGCATCGGTCCCATCCGCTATCCCCTGGTGGCCGACCTGAAGAAGCATATCGCCCGTGACTATGATGTGCTGTTCGATGAGAGCGTGGCTCTGCGCGGTTCGTTCCTCATCGACCGCGACGGCGTGGTTCGCCATCAGGTGGTCAATGATCTGCCTCTGGGACGGAACATAGACGAAATGATCCGCATGGTGGACGCGCTGCAGTTCCATGAGGAACATGGCGAAGTGTGTCCGGCGGAGTGGGAAAAAGGCAAGGAAGCGATGAAAGATACGCCGGAAGGCGTGGCCGAATATCTGGCGAAGCACGCTCAGGAGTTGTAAGCCCAGGCGATCCCGGCCGCTTGATCCAAGCAAGCGGCCGGGATCGTTACCGTGTTTTCCACCAGGCGGCGGCGAAGGAAATGAATGCGCCGGTGCCGAGAATCCAGCCGAATACCGAGATCCCAAGCCATTGGTGGGCATCCTGCGGCGCCAGGCCGATGGCGAGCACGGCGGCGATCAGCAGGGCGGCGCCCAGCGCGCGCAGAATGTCCAGCCGTCGGTTGCGGCGCAGTTCCTGCCGCAAGGCGTCCAGTTCGCGTGAATGCGATTCCACCACGAGCTTCCCGTTGGCGCTCTTGCGCAAGAGCTCGTAGGCCAGCCCCGGCATGTCCGGGAACTCCTCCAGCAGTCTCGGCAGTTGTTCGCGGGTCTTGCGAATGAAGGCGCGGGGACCCATTTGCTCGTGCATCCAGCGTTCTATGAAAGGCTTGGCCGTTTTCCAAAGGTCGAGGTCAGGGTAGAGCTGTCTCCCAAGCCCTTCTATGTTGAGCAGGGTTTTTTGCAACAACACGAGCTGAGGCTGAACTTGCATGTCGAAGCGGCGCGCGGTCTGAAACAGCCGCAACAGCACATGGCCGAAAGAGATGTCCTTCAGCGGCCGCTCGAAGATCGGTTCGCTGACCGTGCGAATGGCCGATTCGAATTCGTTCAGGCGCGTGCTGGCGGGTACCCATCCGGATTCGATGTGCAATTCAGCCACACGCCGGTAATCGCGTTTGAAAAAGGCATAGAAGTTTTCGGCCAGATAGCGTTGATCGGCGGGCGTCAGGCTGCCCATGATGCCGAAGTCGATGGCCATGTAGCGCGGGTCGCCGGGACGCTCGGGATCGACGAAGATATTGCCGGGATGCATGTCGGCATGAAAGAAATTGTGGCGGAAAACTTGGGTGAAAAAGATTTCCACCCCGCGTTCCGCCAGCATTTTCAGATCAATGCCGGCCGCCTTCAGGCGAGAGATTTCGGCCACCGGAATGCCATGGATGCGCTCCATGACGAGTACGTTTCTGCGCACGTATTTCCAGTGGACCGCAGGTACATAGAGCAGATTGGAGTGCTCGAAATTGCGTCTGAGCTGGCTGCAATTGGCGGCTTCACGATAGAGGTCGAGTTCATCGAGGATGGTTTTTTCGTATTCGTCGACGACCTCCCGCGGGCGTAGCCGGCGGGCATCCGGCCAGTAGCGTTCGGCGAGTTCGGCCATGACGTGGAGAATGTCGAGATCGCGGCGGATGGTGCGGTCGATCTCGGGACGCACGACTTTGACCACCACTTCGCTGCCATCGGGGAGTTGCGCGCCGTGTACCTGGGCGATGGAAGCCGAGGCGATGGGACGGGCGTCGAAGCGGGTGAATAAAGCTTCGACAGGGCGGCCATAAGCCTGTTCGATCACGCGGCGCGCGCCTTCGAAAGGCGGCACGCGGTCTTGCAAGCGGGTGAGTTCGTCGGCGATGTCATCCGGCAATAGATCCCGGCGGGTGGACAGCGCCTGGCCGAATTTGATGAAAATGGGCCCCAGTTCTTCCAGGGCGAGACGAATGCGTTCGCCGCGCGGGCGGTTTATGCGACGAAACCAGTTCCACGGCGCCAATGCCAGCAAGAACCTGAGTGGACGGAGCAGATGAATGGCGAAGACGACTTCATCCAGACCGTTGCGGACCAGCACGATATTGATATGAGCAAGCCGCAGGGCCTGATTCAGCAGGCGCATGGGCGAGCGGTAGGACGCGCTCATGAACGCGGATCATCAATTGGGCGCTTGGACTCAAGCCGTTTCAGCCGCGCTTCGAGGCGGTCAAGGTCTTCACGCAATTTGTCTATATCATCGAAGAATATTTCCATTTCGGCGCGGGCAGGGTTGAGGCGGGCTTCTTCTGTCAGATAGTCGCCAAAATCCTCTGCAAGATGGCTGAAGTTTCTTCGCAACCGGGCTTTCATGGCGCGGACGCGGGTGCCGATGAGGTGCGCCACGGGGTCGCCCAGGCGGTGACTGAGGTGCTCTTCCCAGTCGAAGTCTATCCCGCTCAGCACGCGCCACAATCGTTCCCCGGCCTCGACATCACCTTCGATACGTATGTCGCCCGAGGTCATGGCGGTATTCGGCTGCTCGGCCAGAGCCATGCGCAGCAAGGCCAAGGGCAGAGCGTGGATGACGGCATCCGCGGGGTTTTCCCCGGCCTTGCCTACATACAGGCGTTCATTGCGTACCGTAATGAGAAAGCCTGGCCCAAGGCCGTCGAGTTCCACAGCCACGCGCTTGCCTTCGATTCGTGCAAGGCCAGCGGCTGTTTCAGGATCCTGATCCAGCCAGGCGTTGAGCGCTTTTCCCAGCGCGCCGAAAAATGACTCCGGTATATTCATCGCCAATTCTCTCCTGCCGCAGACGGAAAAAGCGGCGCATCGTCAGAACTTGTAGCCACGATGAACGGCCACGATGCCACCGCTTAGATTGAAATATTCGACACGCTCGAAACCGGCGATTTCCATCATTTTTTTCAAGGTTTTCTGGTCGGGATGCATGCGGATGGATTCGGCCAGGTATCGGTAGCTGTCCGCATCGCCGGCCACCAGTTTGCCCATCAACGGCAGGGCGGTGAACGAATACAGGTCATAAGCCGGTTTCAGGCCGGGCAGAAGGGGTTTTGAGAATTCGAGGACCAGCAAGCGGCCGCCGGGCTTGAGCACGCGATACATCGAGCGCAGGGCGGCGTCCTTGTCGGTGACATTGCGCAGCCCGAAGGCGATGGTGATGATGTCGAAATGATTGTCTGGAAATGGCAGGCTTTCCGCGTTCACCTGGGCAAAATGCAGGTTGCCGACAAGCCCTTCGTCGAGCATGCGTTCGCGGCCGTGCCTGAGCATCGAAGCGTTGATATCGGCGAGCACGACTTCACCTTCAGGGCCGACACGGCGGGCGAAGCGGGCGGCCAGATCGCCGGTGCCGCCGGCAAGGTCGAGCACTCGCTGGCCCTTGCGTACGCCGGAAAGCGCAATAGCGTAGCGTTTCCACAGTCGATGAATGCCGAACGACATCAGGTCGTTCATCAGGTCATAGCGGTCGGCGACGGAATGAAAGACTTCGGCGACCTTGCGCGTCTTTTCTTCAGCCTTGACTTTTTGATAGCCGAAATCGGTGGTTTCCTGTTTGTCCATTGGATGCAGCTCCTGACACGGTCGGGGCAGTTACGCCTTGGTGTTGCGTTGATAGCCGGCTTCGCTCAGGCGCTCGAGGTACGCCTTCCAGTTGCCGGCCTGATTTTCCGCCAATTCGTAAAGGTAGTTCCAGTCATAGATGCCGGTGTCGTGACCATCGCTGAATACCAGCTTGACGCCGTAGTTTCCAACCGGTTCGATGGTGGTGATGGTGACGTCTTCCTTACCGGTCACCAGTACTTCCTGTCCCGGCCCGTGGCCGCGTACCTCGGCCGATGGCGAGAAAACCCGCAGATATTCGCAGGACAGGTTGAAGCGCTCGCCATTTTCGTAGATGAGTTCGAGAAGGCGGGACTGCTGATGCAGGCGGATGTCGGTGAGTCGCGGCGTGTTCATGGGGGTTGACGGCTCCGTCCAAAAATCAAAGGATATAGCGGCTGAGATCTTCGTCTGCGGCAAGATCGCCGAGTGTGGCGTCTACCTTGGCGGCGTCGATCACGACTTTGTCGCCGGCATGATCCGGCGCATCGAAAGAGATGTCTTCCAACAGACGCTCCATCACCGTATGCAGTCGCCGGGCGCCGATGTTCTCAGTGCGTGCATTGACCTGATGGGCGATGGTGGCGATGCGATCAATAGCGTCAGATGTGAATTCCACCGTCAAGCCTTCGGTGGCCATTAGGGCCGTGTATTGCTCGACCAGCGAGGCGTCCGGCTCGGTCAGAATGCGCACGAAATCCTTGGCCGAGAGCGCATTCAGCTCGACGCGGATCGGCAGCCGACCCTGCAGTTCGGGCACCAAGTCGGATGGCTTGGACAAATGGAAGGCGCCAGAAGCGATGAACAGGATGTGATCGGTTTTGATCGCACCGTGTTTGGTGGTCACGGTACTGCCTTCGATCAGCGGCAGCAGATCGCGTTGCACACCTTCGCGGGAGACATCGGTGCCGCCGTATTCGCCGCGTTTGGCGATCTTGTCGATTTCATCGAGGAAGACGATGCCGTTTTGCTCGACATCGCGCAAGGCGTTCAGCTTGAGTTCATCTTCATTGATCAGCCGCAGCGCTTCTTCGTCGACGAGAAGCTTGCGCGCTTCGGCGATTTTCAGCTTGCGCCGCTTGGTCTTTCCGCCAGCGAGGTTCTGAAACATGCTTTGCAACTGGCTGGCCATGTCCTCCATTCCGGGAGGGGTCATGATCTCCACGCTGGTGGGGGTCACGCTAAGTTCCAGCTCGATTTCGCGCTCATCCATCTCACCGGCGCGCAGGCGTTCGCGCAGTTTCCTGCGGGTGGCGCTCTCGGCGGGTTTGCTCTCGGGTTCGGCCAGGAATTCATTGCCGGTGCTGGCACCCGGCAACAGGGCGTCAAGTAGGCGTTCCTCGGCCGCTTCGGCAGCGCGATGGCGTACCTTTTTCACTTCTTTTTCCCGTGCCATCTTGACGGCGACGTCGGCAAGATCACGGATGATGGATTCCACATCGCGGCCGACATAACCGACCTCAGTGAACTTGGTTGCTTCCACCTTGATGAAGGGCGCATCGGCGAGTCGCGCCAGGCGGCGTGCGATTTCCGTCTTGCCAACGCCTGTGGGGCCGATCATGAGAATGTTCTTGGGCGTCACTTCCTGGCGCAGGCGCGGTTCCAGTTGCTGGCGGCGCCAGCGGTTGCGTAGCGCAATGGCCACCGCACGCTTGGCCTGTTGCTGGCCGACGATGTGTTTGTCCAGTTCCTGGACGATTTCACGGGGGGTCATGGGTATCATGCTGTTGTCATGCCTGTGGGTCTGATCCTGATTTGTGTCCTGGCCACGATGGCCGAGGGTCAAGTCTCCAGGGTTTCAATGGTGAGGTGATGATTGGTGTAAATGCAGATGTCCGCCGCAATATTCAAGGCCTGCTCGGTGATCACAGGGGCCTTAAGGTCGGTGTTTTGCATCAGCGCGCGAGCGGCGGAAAGCGCAAACGAACCGCCCGAGCCAATGGCGATCAACCCGTCTTCGGGTTCGATCACATCGCCATTTCCAGAAATAATGAATGAAGCGTCGCGGTCGGCCACCGCCAGGAGGGCTTCTAAACGGCGCAAAGCGCGGTCACTGCGCCATTCCTTGGCCAGTTCGACTGCAGCGCGCTTGAGATTGCCGCTGTATTTCTCCAGCTGGCCTTCGAAGCGTTCGACCAGGGTGAACGCGTCGGCGGTGCCACCTGCGAATCCGGCGAGGATCTGGCCATGGTACACCCGTCTAACCTTGCGGGCGTTGCCTTTCATGACGGTGTTTCCGAGCGTGACTTGGCCGTCGCCGCCCATGGTCACTTGCCCCCCGCGGCGGACCGAAAGAATTGTGGTGCCACGATATTGTTCCATGAAACTTATCTCCTGCTATCGAAGGCAATGTTGAAGTTTATCACTTTCCGCGCTCGCGTCGGCGCGCGCGCGGGTGAGCGTGATCGTAGACTCGCGCCAGATGTTGGTAATCGAGGTGAGTGTAAATCTGGGTGGTGCTTATGTCCGCATGGCCGAGCAGTTCTTGCACGGCGCGCAAATCGCCCGAGGACTCGAGCAAGTGGCTGGCGAAGGCATGGCGGAGCATGTGCGGATGCGTCGGCGTTTCGAGTCCGGCCATTTGCGCGCGGCGGCGCAGGCGTTGTTGCACGGAGCGGGCGCCGAGACGATGGCCGCGCCGACTGAGAAAAAGCGCCTGTTCGCCTTCCTTGGCCAGCTGCGGGCGCACCTCGAGCCAGCGACGTAATGCGGCTTGCGCCTTGCTGCCCACCGGCAGCTCGCGCGCCTTGCGCCCCTTGCCGAGCACGCGAACGCGGCCGCCGTTCAGATCCAGCGAGGCCAGATCGAGTCCCACGGTTTCCGAAAGACGCAAGCCGGATGAATAGATTAGTTCGAACAGGGCGCGGTCGCGCACGTCAAGGAGGTTGCGCTCTTCTTGCTCCAGAAGACGGGTCATTTGCTCAGGGTCGAGCGTTTGGGGGAGGCGTCCGGCGGCTTTCGGCGCCCGCAGATCGAGTACGGGCGGATTTGCGACTCGTCCTTCAGCGCGCAGATAGCGAAACCAGCCGCGTATCGCCGAAAGCCGCCGTTTCAGGGATTTTGCGGATACCCCCCGGCGATGCTCTTTGGCGAGGAATTGGCGTACCGTCTCATCGCTGGCGTCCTCAGGCGAAAGCCCATGGCGGCGCAGATAAGCGACGAATACCTGCAGGTCGCGCCGATAGGCGGCGACGGTGTGAGGGGAATAATTGCGTTCGCCTCCTAGGTGATCCACAAAGGTGTCCACCCATGCGGCGGCCGGTGATGGCAGGGGTTCAGCCACGCCCGAGTTCGACACTGATCGCGGTGGCGACCAAGTCGCGCAGATAGCCGAGAAACAGGGTGCCCATGCCGGTCTGGAAACGATTTGGATCGCGGCTGCCAATCGCCAGCAAACCCAGTGGACGGGTGTCTTGCAGGGGAATGACAGCAGCCGAGGCGATGTCTTGAGTGTGCTCGCCGAACAGAAATCCGGCTTGCGAGGGGATGAGGGGGCCGCAAGCGGGGCGATGACTGGCAAATAGGGAGTCGAATTCAGTCAGTTCCGGCGCCTGAGGCGGGAGAGCATATGGCGCCTGCAATGTGCCCTCATGGTCGATCAGCCGCATCGCCACGAAATCCGCGTGCAATTCCTGGCGCAGCGATTCCCGTATCGTGGCGAGGATGCTGTCGATGCCGTCGGCGCGCAGCAGACCCAAGGCAAGATGATGCAGGTGGGCGCTGAGCCGTTCGTTTTCCCGGGCCCGCTGGATCAGCCCGGAGAGGTTGCGTTCCAGTTGCCTGTTGCGCTCGCGCAAACGGTCGAGCTGGCATTCGAGCAGGGAAATGGCGCCGCGAACCGGATGCGGAATGCGGAGTATGTCGAGCAGGGTGGCGTGGCGCGTAAAAAAATCGGGATGCTCGCGCAAGAAGCGCACCACCTCATCCTCGCCGATGGACTCATTCGCCGAGGTGGGTTTGGAATGCGGGTTCATGTGATTCGTCCTTCATATATGGTGACCGCCGGGCCGGTCATCATCACCGGCGTGTCCGGTCCTTGCCATTCAATCATAAGGCGACCGCCGGGCAGGTCAACCGCCACCCGTTCGTTCAGCCAGCCGCGCAGGCGGCCGCTGACCACGGCCGCGCAGGCGCCGCTTCCGCAGGCGAGCGTTTCGCCGGCGCCGCGCTCGAAAACACGCAGGCGGATGTGTTCCGGCGACACCACCTCCATGAAACCGGCGTTTGCGCGCTTGGGAAAGCGCGGATGGCGTTCAATCTTGGGCCCAAGTTCCAATACCGGCGCCGTTTCTGTGTCCTGCACCCGCAGAACGGCATGCGGGTTGCCCATCGACACGGCGCCGATGGGGTGGTTCACTCCATCGATTTCTAGTTCATACTCGGTTTTTTGGGCCGCTGCGTCAAAGGGCACGTCTTCGGGCCGCAGACGCGGGACGCCCATGTCGACCCTGACCTGCCCATCGCTGCACAGTTCAAGACGCATCGGTCCGCCCAGCGTGTCCACGCGGATTACGGGGCCTTCGGCGAGCCCCTGATCGATGACAAAGCGGGCAAAACAGCGGGCGCCGTTGCCACATTGCTCGACCTCGCTGCCATCGGCGTTGAAAATGCGATAGCGAAAATCAGTTTCGCCGCGCTGCGCCGGCTCCACCAAAAGCAGTTGATCGAAGCCCACGCCGCGATGACGGTCGGCAAGTCGCCGTATGGCCGAGGGAGCGAGATCGACGGCTTGGCGCACGCCATCGATGACCATGAAATCATTGCCCAAACCATGCATCTTTGAAAAGCGCAATCCCTTGAGGCTCATTAGTTTGGTTTATCTCCGACTCGATATTTTATGACTTGAAATTGAATCATACACTGAGTAATACTGCTGCGGTTTTCAATGTGCCCCGGCTTCGCCTGACAAAAATGCCAATGGCTTGCGGTGTTCGAGGCGGCGAAAACTTCAACCCTCATCAGAAAAAGGAGTGATATTGAGATGACCGATTTCAACAAAGAACTGGATGCCCGTGGATTGAACTGCCCCTTGCCGATTCTGCGCACCAAAAAAGCGCTCGCCGAACTCAACTCCGGTGAAGTGCTGAAGGTTGTCGCCACCGATCCTGGCGCGGTCAAGGATTTCGAAGCGTTCGCCAAGCAGACTGGTAATGAGCTGATGGAGCACAGCGAGGCTGGCGGCGAATTCATCTTCTTCATCAAGAAGTCCTGAAGACGCATGAAGGAGAACGGCCACCCCGTTCTCCTTCTCCCTTCATGGCAAAACGCTTTCTCCCGCCACCATCTGCTCGAAGGTCTCTCTCGACCTGATTTCGTACACATCGCCTTTGTCTACCATGAGTTCCACCGCCCTGGGGCGGGTGTTGTAGTTCGAACTCATGACGAAACCATAAGCGCCGGCAGAACGCACAGCCAGCAAATCCCCGGCTTCGAGGCACAGGCTTCTTTGCTTGCCAAGAAAATCCGCCGATTCGCACACCGGTCCGACCACGTCATACACGCATTGTTCACCTGAAGCCGTTTCCTTGATTGGGATGATTTCATGCCAGCCGCCGTAGAGGGCAGGCCGAATCAGGTCGTTCATGCCGGCATCGACGAGGGCGAAGTTCCGCTCCGGGGTATGCTTGAGGTATTCGACGCGGGTCAATAGCACGCCGGCGTTGCCTGCTATGGCGCGGCCAGGTTCCAGCAGGATTTCCAGACCGCAATCCCCCAATTCCTCGCGCAGCAGCGCGCTATATTCGGCGGGAGTAGGAGGCGTTTCATCGTGGTAGCGAATGCCCAGCCCGCCGCCCACGTCGATATGGCGCAAGCGGATGCCTTCGCGATCCAGGGCGCCGATCATTTCCCCGAGGTGCCGCAACGCATCACGCAAGGGATCCAGGCGGGTGAGCTGCGAGCCGATGTGGCAATCGATGCCGACGACCTCTAGATGGGGAGATTGTGCGGCCTGGCGATACAGGTGCAGGGCAGTTTCGACATCCACGCCAAACTTGTTTTCGCGCAAGCCTGTGGAAATATAGGGATGAGTGCCGGCATCGACATCTGGATTGACCCGCAGCGAAACCGGCGCAGGTTTTCCGAGTTCTGCGGCGACTTGCTCCAGGCGTTCCAGCTCCGGCCCCGATTCGACATTGAAGCAGCGAATGCCCAATTCGAGTGCCCGGCGCATCTCCGCCGCTTGTTTGCCTACTCCCGAGAACACTGTTTTGGCGGGATCGCCGCCGGCACGTATTACGCGTTCCAGCTCGCCGCCCGAGACGACGTCGAAACCCGAGCCGAGGCGTGCGAACAGATTCAGAACGGAGAGATTCGAGTTGGCTTTGACCGCAAAGCAGACAAGGTGCGGCAGTTCCGCCAGCGCCTCGTCGAATGCCCGCCAGTGGCGCTCCAGGGTGGCGCGGGAGTACACGTAGGCCGGTGTCCCGAAGCGCTCGGCTATATGCTGCAAGGAAACATCCTCGGCATGAAGCAGTCCGCGGCGATAGTCAAAGTAATCCAATTTCAGCCTCCTTGGGCGGTTTTTGCGGGCTGATGGGGTGAGGGCAGATACAAAGGGCCCTTTTGACCGCAGCCGCTGAGAGTGAAAAACATGCATAGGCTCAGCAAGGCGGCGATCAATGTAGAAAGCGGCAGATTGTGTTTCATGGGCAGTGATCGAGAGAGTGAACATGCGCTAAATTAACCGATATGGCCTTGTTTATAAATACGAGGAGCCCTTTGGGGTGAGGTAGAATCAACTTCGTCGAAACAAAATCCCGCATGATAAGGAACGCCAAACGATGGCCGAACTTGATTCCATTGTGCATGAATACGGCACTTTGCCTCGCCATACGTTGGCCTGGCTCCATGGTCTGGGCGCGGACGGGAGCGATTTCGAGCCTGTTTTCGAGCAGCTACTGGGTCAACGATCGATTGGGTGGCGTGTGGTTCTGCCACACGCGCCTCTGCGCGCCGTAACGATCAATGGTGGCCAGCGGATGCGCGCCTGGTACGATTTTCTCAGTATGGAATTCACTCGCGGGGAATCCAGTGATGATATCGCGCAGTCGGTTGCCATGGTCATGGATCTGCTGCGCGAGGAACGCGCGCGACTCGGCGAAGGCGGTAAACTGATACTCGGTGGATTCTCCCAGGGTGGAGTGATCGCGCTGGAGGCGGGACTGAGAGCCGAAGCGCGGGTGGACGGGGTGGTGGCGTTTTCCACCTACCTTTGGCGTGATGTGCCGGCATCCCAAACAAGGCCGCCCGTTTTCCAGGCGCATGGCGAACACGATCCGGTCATCCCCCTGGCGCTGGGGGTGGCCGCGCATCGCGCCCTGCAAGCGGCGGATGTGGATAGTGTTTTTAAAACCTACCCCATGGGTCACAGCGTGTGTGACGCGGAACTCGCCGATCTCGATGCTTGGCTTTGGAAACAAGCGTATTAAACATCCACGCCGATCGAGGGAGCGATTTCTCGTGAGCAACAACGACACTTCTATGCAGATTTCTGGGCAAGTCGGCCTCAAGCCCTCAGCGCCTCTTTGGCGGCGTGTGCCGACACGCACCCCGGAGGGACAGTTGGCGAGCGATTTCATGATGATCATTCCAGGATTGCGGCGGCGCCCGGAGGCGCAGATCGAGCGCAGGCTGGGCGCGATCCGGAGTGTTCTGGAGCGTTATCGCGAGGTAGTGTTGTTCGCGGACATGAATCTCAAGCTCAACGTGTTGTGGATCAGCGTGCGTCCCGTGCATGGCATCACCCTCGAGATGGCGGCGGCCATCAAAACCAAGGTGCCTGAAGCCCTGCTGGTGAGCAGCAAGTGCCGTCCGGAAGAAATGCGATGACGAAAACGCTGGTGATCATCGGCGCATTGCTGATCTTTATCGGATTGGCCTGGCCCTGGCTTTCGAAGCTTGGTCTGGGGCGCCTGCCCGGTGACATTCTCATCCGCCGCAATGGTTTCACTTTTTATTTTCCGCTGACGACTTCGATCATCGTCAGTCTACTGCTTTCGCTCATTTTCTGGCTGTTCCGCAAGTAAATCTAGAGTGGGGGTTTCAGAGGCATAGCGGAGCGAAAAGCGGCAGCCATGCGGTTGCCGCGCCCACTTTGCAATTGGATGCCATTTTTGCTCAGGCGCTACCTGCCAGGCCGGCGGGCTTCGCCATCGAGGCTTACCTGGCGCTGGAAATGCGCAACCATTAGGCCAGCGACTACACGTGGATGCAGCAGGGGAAATGGTTCTGGTTGTGGCTGGCCCGGCAGTTTGTCCGTTTGGTGCTGCAGGGGGTCTCAGCAGAGGCAGTCCACCTGGTGGTGGACGATATGGTATGTAGTGGTGGAGCATCATGCCGGCCATGGGCCTCCGCTCACGGCGCCGATTCAAATCGCATTATCCGAATCTGCTGTAGTCGTTCTGTCCGTCTCATGATCCACCTTCTCGGTGAATATGAAACCGGACAAATCACGCGCTACAAACCCGGACAGTTTGTTTGCTCCTAACATAGCGTTATTTTATGCTTGACTAGATCGTTAATATATTATTAAATGCTGATATCGAGTTGTTTCTTAATCAGTTCGGTATCTCCTCCTTATTATCCTCCTCCTTTGGTGGTATTTAGCGCGGCCTCGCCGCGCTTTTTTTTTGGTGCGTCCAGCATGGGTGCTCTCCGCGGGTGGAAATCCCGCCGCGAGCTGGTTACGTTGAGTGAAACGAAGCGCGACTGCGGAAGGGTAACCGACCGTGGGGAGGAGCTGTAGAGCGCAAAAACGCTGGCCGAACGCCTGCGGGAGTGCGTGAACGATTGGAAGGCTTGCTTCCGGCTGGCCCGGACACCCGAGGTGTTCCGCTGCCTGGACGAATGGCTGCGCTACCGCCTTCGGGCCTTGCAGCTCGCGCACTGGAAATGGGGCAAGACTATGTGCCGGGAACTGAAGGCGCTGGGTGCCACCGGCGAGGTGGCTCGGCGGATCGCGGTAATGCCGATCGCCTTCTTCGACCAGCTGGGCGTGCCCCGGCACTCATGACCCTGACTTCCCGAACCGCCCGGTGCGGACTCGCATGCCGGGTGGCGTGGGAGGGCCCGGTCAGGTATCCTGACCGCCCGTATCCCGATTCATTGACAGTGTGTTGAAATTCTGGGGGATCCTGAGTTCGAGGAACCCGTACTGGATGCTTGCCAAAACCGGCAGGTTCATGACGTGGATGAAGCATTCATGCTAGTTCTGGCTCGGAACGTCAAAATCCGTCCCTCAGCCCACTCGCTTCGCTAAACGCGCGTGCGATGGACGACAAAAAGCGATATATATTTATTTGTTTTTAGAGCAAGAGGTTTTTAGGATGACAGTCGATGTGCGCCAATACTTGATCGAAAAAGAACCCTACTACGAGGCGCAGGGGCGGGAAGTCGCTCTGTACCAGGCTGCCTACCGCAATCGCCTGCCGGTGATGATCAAGGGGCCGACCGGCTGTGGAAAGTCACGGTTCGTCGAATATATGGCGTGGAGGCTTGGCAAGCCACTGATTACCGTCGCTTGCAATGAAGACATGACGGCCAGCGATTTGGTGGGACGCTATCTCTTGGAAGCCAATGGCACACGTTGGCTCGACGGGCCACTCACCACCGCCGCGCGTCTCGGCGCAATTTGCTACCTGGATGAGGTCGTGGAGGCTCGCCAGGATACCACTGTGGTTATTCATCCGCTGACTGATCATCGCCGTACTTTGCCGCTGGACAAGAAGGGCGAGCTCATCCACGCTCATCCAGATTTTCAGCTGGTGATTTCCTATAACCCGGGCTATCAATCGTTGATGAAAGACCTCAAGCAATCGACCCGGCAGCGTTTCACCGCCTTCGATTTCGATTATCCGGAAGCGGCGCTTGAAACCACAATCCTCAGTCAGGAAACGGGGCTGGACGAAGTTATGAGCGCCAAACTGGTCAAGATCGGCCAGGTCGCCCGTGATCTCAAGGGGCATGGGTTGGATGAGGGTATTTCCACGCGTCTGCTGGTCTATGCCGCCACCCTGATCGCCGATGGCGTCGAGCCGCGCGATGCGTGCCGGATGGCGTTGGCGCGGCCGTTGACCGACGATGCCGATATCCGCGAAGTCATCGAGCACGCCATTGATGTGACTTTCGCCTGATTCAGAACATGGATGAATCCGTGGAATACTGGCAGGAGCGGCTGGATACGCGCTTCTCCATCGTTATCGATGTGCTAGCCGAATGCATGGCACAGGCGCAGTCGAGCTTGACGCCGGATGGTGTAGAGGCTTTTGTAGAGGCGGCGCGTTCTCTGGGTAAGTTGGGGCGCGGCCCCGATCCCATGCTGGCCTTTCTGGAGGGATGGCCGGATATTGCCCGCAACGCCGGCGAGGATGTGCTGGCAGACGTCATGACATTGGTTCGCCACATGCAGAAATCTCCCAATGGACATGCCATCGCTGCTTTTCTACAGACCTTGACAGCGGTGGCGCGTCGCCTTCAGTCTGGCGAGCAATTGCGTCACTATCTGGATATCGTGCGCGATTTGATGGATCGCACCACCACCTCGATTCACGGATTTCACGCTACCCAGCCCAGTCCCGGCCTAGTGGATTTCCTGGTTCAGGCGCCGGCTTTGCTGGCTCAGCTGGATATCGCGGGTCTTCGGCGTTGGGTGGACTATGGCGTGTGCAATTATGTCGGCCATCCGGAAAGGCAAAAGGATTATTTCGGTCTGCATTCTGCGGATTCGCGCGCGGTGTTGCAACGTGAGCGTCACGGTACCCTTCTGGTTGACGTGGAGCGCCGCCTGGATCTCTATCTGCGCGGCCTGTGGCATGACAGTGACGTGTTGATACCGTATTCCACCGCTTTCGACACGCTGCGCAAGCCCGTGCCTTACTATGATTCGCTAGGCATCCGCTTGCCCGACGCCCAGGACGATGCCACCGGTATCAGCGGCATCAATTGCTATCGCGCCATGCTGGCCCACATGGTTGGTCATCGGCGCTGGTCGACGCCGCAGATCGCTGACAACTGGAGCCCTTTTCAGCGGATGGCGGTGGAGTTTTTCGAGGATAGCCGCATCGATACGCTCCTGATCCGCGAGTATCCCGGCCTGAGGCGTTTGCTTCTGGCTTTGCATCCCAAACCGGTAGAGGATGCCTGCGATCCACAAACCACATCCTGCCTTCGTCACCGCCTGGCCATGCTTTCGCGGGCGCTGCTCGATCCGGAACATGGTTATAAGGATGTGGTTCTCAATGAGTTCGTATCCCGTTTCAACGCCTTGCTGTCACAGGGTGAGGCTTCGACGGAGGCGATGGCCGAACTGGCGCTGGCCTACGTCACCCGCACGCGCCGGGCCAGTGACCAATTCGCCAAGGTGCATTTCGAGGAAACCGTCATCGGCTATCGTGACGACAATCGTCATCTGTGGCGTTTCATCGAGGAGGGTGATGAAGAGGAGTCGTTCGAGGAACAGCGCCGCACGCCAGAAGCGCCGGAAAGCCAAAGCCTGCCGCCACGTCATTATCCGGAGTGGGATTACCACAGCCGCAGTTACCGGCCCGACTGGGTCAGCGTCTATGAGGCGCTACACCCGGCCGGCCAAGCTGGCGACATCGACCGTTTGCTGCAAAAGCACGCCCAGCTCGCGCGTCGCCTCGAGCGCCTGTTGGATAGCCTCAAGCCCCAGGACAAGGTGCGTATCCGTTATCAGGAAGAAGGCAGCGAGCTGGATCTGGACGTGGCCATTCGATCTTTGATCGATTTCAAGGCCGGCGCCACGCCCGACCCGCGTATCAACATGAGTCACAGCACGGCCGGCAGGGACATCGCTGTTTCCGTATTGTTGGATCTTTCAGCCTCGCTCAACGACAAGGTGCCGGGGAGTGAGCAAACGATTCTCGAGCTTTCCCAGGAAGCCGTCTCCCTGCTGGCCTGGGCGATCGAGCGACTGGGCGATCCACTGGCCATCGCCGGCTTTCATTCTAACACTCGTCATGAAGTGCGTTATCAGCACATCAAGGGATTTAAAGAACATTGGGGTGATGAGGTCAAGGCGCGGCTGGCGGCCATGCAGGCGGCCTATTCCACGCGCATGGGTGCCGCCATGCGCCATGCCGGCCATTACCTTGGCGCGCGCCGAAGCGATAAAAAACTCTTGTTGATCCTCACCGACGGGGAGCCTTCGGATGTGGACGTGCAGGACGACCGCCAGCTCATAGAGGATGCCCGTCAGGCGGTCAAGGAACTTGATCGCCAAGGTATTTTCACTTATTGCATCAGTCTGGATCCCCGCGCCGATGCCTATGTTTCCGATATTTTCGGACGTCATTACACGGTGGTCGACAATATTCAGCGCTTGCCTGAAAAACTGCCTGAATTGTTCCTATCACTGACAAAGTAAACCCGTGGCTACGCTGCGGCGGTTACAATAATTTTTTATCGACCAAATTTCGCGATGGCCCGCATTTTTCCCGGAACGATCTCCTCCAATTCTTGGCGATCGGATAGCGCTCATCCATGAAAGTTCTCTTGCGCTTACTCGTCACGCTGTTGGTGTTCGCCTTGATTCTGCGTTCCGTAAACCTGGAGCGACTGGCGGAAACCTTCAGCCATATGCATATAGGCTTTTTGTTGTTGGCGGTGCTTTTGCAATTTATCAGCACCGTGCTGGCGGCGCTTCGCTGGCGGCTACTGATGCATGCCCTGGGCTTTGGGCAGAATGTGGCCTTTTACATCAAGAGTTATTTCAAGGGCATGTTTTTCAATCAGGGATTGCCGACCAGCATCGGTGGGGATGCGATTCGTGTGCTGGATGTCGCCAGGCAGGGTTTTCGCAAACGCGACGCTTTCTATGGCGTGGCTTCAGACCGGATCATCGGTCTGGCCGCCCTGTTGGGCGTGAATCTCTTGGCCGGTCTGTTGTTTCTCGATCGGCTGCCGAGCGCTGTGCAGGTTCCGATTCTTTTCATCGCCGCCACGGGATTACTCGGTTTTGCTTTCCTGTTCGTATTCCGCCATATTCTCTGGCTGGAGCGTTGGCCAGTGGTTAAGCTGTTTCCTATCCTTTCCGAACGTATGCATCGGATTTTCCATCGTCCGGCCACGGCGATTGCCATCCTGATATTGTCATTTTTGATCACGCTTGCGGCGGTGTTTTCCTTTTATTGCCTCGGCCTGAGCGTCGGCCTGCCTTATGGTCCGTTAAGCTATCTGGTCATCGTGCCGCCGGTTATCCTGCTCACCATCGTACCCGTTTCGCTGGCTGGATGGGGGGTGCGCGAAGGCGGTCTCGTGGGACTGTTTATGTTGCTTGGTGCGGGCAAAGCGCCGGTGTTGGCCATGTCTCTTGCCTATGGCGGTATTTTGATCCTGGTCAGCCTGCCGGGATTGATCGTTTACTTGCTGGACAGAAGCGTGAAGTGAGGATGTCTCTGGAATGAAAGTCGACACTATGCGCCGCATCGATTACTGGGCCGGCATCCCTCTTTGCTGGCTGGCTACAGTGTGGACAAGGCTGGTCGGCGTATTCTCGTCGGCAAAAAAAGATTCCATCCGGCGCGCGCTGTTCATCGAGCTTTCGGAAATGGGTAGCGCGGTGCTGGTCGATCCGGCGATGCGCAAGCTCGTGCATGAAACCGGCGCCGAGCTTTATTTCGTCATCTTCGCCAAGAATGCGCCCAGTCTGGGCTTGCTCGCTACCGTGCCAGAATCGCACATCTATACTATACGCGAAGACAGCCTTTGGCATTTGGCATTCGACACACTGAGATTTTTCCGCTGGACACGCCGGCAGGGTATCGACACGGTCTATGATCTTGAGCTCTTTTCGCGCTACAGCGCCTTGCTCACGGGCTTGTCGGGAGCGAAACGGCGCATCGGTTTTTATGCCTATCACAACGAGGGGCTTTATCGCGGCGAGATGCTCACCCATCGTGTCTGGTACAACCCTCATCAACATATCGCCCGATCATTCGTGGCTTTGGTCAACGCCAGTCTTGCCCAGACGGTCGAATCGCCTTATTCCAAGAAGCGCGTGGGCGAAAAGGAGGTGCGCCTTGCGCGCGCCAATGTCGCGCCCGAGCAGCAAGCGGCGATACGCGAACGCATCCTTGCCTTGTATCCCCAATACAATCCCGCTTCGATGCGGCTTGTATTGATCAATCCCAACGCCAGCGACCTGCTGCCGCAACGGCGCTGGATGCCGGAGCGTTTCGTGGCTCTCATGAGGCGCTTGCTCGACGCATACCCGCAGATACTTGTTCTCATCACCGGCGCGCCCGCTGAAGCGGGGCAGGCCGAGGCGCTGGGCCGCCAGGTTGCTGACCCGCGTTGTCTCAACTTCGCTGGGAAGGTTGCCTTTTCAGAACTTTGCGCGCTATACAATGAAGCCGCGCTGCTGATCACCAACGATTCCGGGCCCGGCCATTTCGCGGCGGTCACGCAGCTGCCAACCGTGGCCCTGTTTGGGCCGGAAACGCCGGCGCTGTACGGTCCGCTGAACCCCAACGCCCGCACGCTGTATGCCGGCCTGGCCTGCTCGCCCTGCGTGAGCGCGGCCAACCACCGCAAAACGCCATGCAATGATAATGTTTGCCTTAAAGTCATCACTGTCGAGGACGTCCTGAACGACGCAAAAGCCTTCCTCGATGCCGAGAAATCGAGACTCCCTACGCGATTAAAGACGCCATGAACACTGCCCACCATCCCCCTTCACTGAAAGCGCTCCAGCTTGCGCTTTCTCAGCGCATCCTCATCCTTGACGGCGCGATGGGCACCATGATCCAGTCCCACAAGCTCGGCGAGGCGGATTATCGCGGCCAACGCTTCGCCGACTGGCCGAGCGATCTCAAGGGCAACAACGACCTGCTGACGCTCACCCAGCCCGAGATCATCCGCGCCATCCACGCCGCCTACCTGGAAGCCGGCGCGGACATCATCGAGACCAACACCTTCAATGCCAATGCCGTTTCCATGGCCGATTACGGCATGCAGGCGCTGGCCGCCGAGATCAACCGCGAAGCGGCGCGCCTGGCCCGCGAGGCCGCCGACGCGGCCACCGCCGCCACCCCCGACAAGCCACGCTTCGTCGCCGGCGTGCTCGGCCCCACCAACCGCACCGCCTCGCTGTCGCCGGACGTCAACGACCCGGGCTTTCGCAACATCGACTTCGATACCCTGGTCGCGGCCTACAGCGAAGCCGCCGAGGCGCTGCTCGAAGGCGGCGTCGATCTGCTGCTGATAGAAACCATCTTCGACACCCTCAACGCCAAGGCAGCGGTGTTCGCCCTCAAGGCGACCTTCGAAAAGCTTGGGATCGAGCGGCCCATCATGATCTCCGGCACGATCACCGACGCCTCCGGCCGCACCCTCACCGGCCAGACCACCGAAGCCTTCTACAACTCGCTGCGCCACGCCGAACCGCTGTCCATCGGCCTCAATTGCGCTCTCGGCCCGTTCGAGCTGCGTCAGTACGTGGAGGAAATGGCGCGCATCAGCGAGTTTCACGTCTCCGCCCACCCCAACGCCGGCCTGCCCAACGAGATGGGCGGCTACGACTTGGACGCCGAAACCATGGCGCGCGAAATCGGCGAGTGGGCCGAAGCGGGTTTCCTGAACATCGTCGGCGGCTGCTGCGGCACCACCCCCGCGCACATCCGCGCCATGGCCGCAGCGGTGGCCGGCAAGCCGCCGCGCCCCCTGCCCGCGATCGAAACCGCCTGCCGCCTGTCCGGCTTGGAGCCGCTCAACATCGGCAAGGACTCGCTGTTCGTGAACGTGGGCGAGCGCACCAACGTCACCGGTTCGGCCAAATTCAAGCGCCTGATCCTGGACGAACGCTACGACGAAGCGCTGGCGGTGGCCGCCGAGCAGGTGGAAAACGGCGCGCAGATCATCGACATCAACATGGATGAAGCCATGCTCGACGGCGAAGCGGCGATGCGGCGCTTCCTCAACCTCATCGCCGCCGAGCCGGACATTTCGCGCGTGCCGGTGATGATCGATTCGTCCAAATGGCACATCATCGAAGCCGGCCTCAAATGCCTGCAGGGCAAGGGCATCGTCAACTCCATCTCGCTCAAGGAAGGCGAGGACAAATTCCTAGAGCAGGCGCGTCTGGTGCGCCGCTACGGCGCGGCGGTGGTGGTCATGGCCTTCGACGAGATCGGGCAGGCCGACACCCGCGAGCGCAAGATCGAAATCTGCGAACGCTCCTACCGCCTGCTCACGCAACGGCTCGGCTTCCCGCCCGAAGACATCATCTTCGACCCCAACATCTTTGCCATCGCCACCGGCATAGAGGAACACAACAACTATGCCGTGGACTTCATCGAGGCCACCGCCGAGATCAAGCGCCGCCTGCCGCATGCGCTGGTCTCCGGCGGCGTGTCCAATGTGTCGTTCTCTTTTCGCGGCAACAATCCGGTGCGCGAAGCCATCCACGCCGTGTTCCTGTATCACGCCATCCGCGCCGGCATGGACATGGGAATAGTCAACGCCGGCCAGCTCGCCGTGTACGACGAACTGTCCGCCGAACTGCGCGAACGGGTGGAAGACGTGGTGCTCAACCGCCGACCGGACGCCACCGAGCGCCTGCTGGAAATCGCCGACAAATACAAAGGCGACGGTACCCAGGCCAAGCAGGAAGACCTCGGCTGGCGCGAGTGGCCGGTGGCCAGGCGCCTGGAACACGCGCTGGTCAAGGGCATAGACAGCTGGGTGGTGGAAGACACCGAAGAAGCCAGGTGCCAGGCGGCGCATCCCATCGAAGTCATCGAAGGGCCGCTGATGGACGGCATGAACGTGGTCGGCGACCTGTTCGGCGCGGGCAAGATGTTTCTGCCGCAGGTAGTCAAGAGCGCGCGCGTCATGAAAAAGGCCGTCGCGCACCTGATCCCCTACATCGAAGCCGAAAAGAAAGCCGGCGAACGCGCCCAGGGCCGCATTTTGCTGGCCACCGTCAAAGGTGACGTGCACGACATCGGCAAGAACATCGTCGGCGTGGTGCTGCAATGCAACAACTTCGAAATCATCGACCTCGGCGTCATGGTGCCCGCGCAGAAGATACTCGATACCGCGCGCGAACAGGGCGTAGACATCATCGGCCTGTCGGGCCTGATCACCCCCTCGCTGGACGAAATGGCCCACATCGCCAAGGAAATGGAACGCCAGGGCTTCGACATACCGCTGCTGATCGGCGGCGCCACCACTTCGCGCGCGCACACCGCCTCTCGCATCGAGCCCAACTACACCCGCGCCGCCACCGTTTGGGTCAAGGACGCCTCGCGCGCCGTGAGCGTGGCGCAAAGCCTGATCAGTCCTGAGCTGCGTGGCCCCTACACCGAGAAAATCCGTGCCGAATATGCCCAGGTGCGCGAGCAGCTGGCTTCCCGCAAGCGGCGCGACAAGCTCATCTCCCTGGATGTCGCGCGCGCCAACCGCACCCCCATCGACTGGACGAACTACACCCCGCCCAAGCCGGCCTTCCTCGGCATCAAAACCTTCGACGACTATCCGCTGGAGGAAATCGCCCGCTACATCGACTGGACGCCCTTCTTTCATGCCTGGGAGCTGCATGCCAGCTATCCGCGCGTCCTCGACGACGAAGTGGTGGGCGAGGAAGCGCGCAAACTGTTTCGCGACGCGCAGGCCATGCTCGAGCAAATCATCGCGGAAAATTGGCTGCGCGCGCGGGCGGTGATCGGCTTCTTCCCGGCGAACCGCATCGGTGACGACGACATCGCCCTCTACACCGACGACAGCCGCCGCGAAGTGCTCGCCACCTTGCACCATCTGCGCCAGCAGACCGAACGGCCCGCCGGCAAGCCCAACCGCTGCCTGGCCGACTTCGTCGCCCCCGCCGACAGCGGCCTGGCCGACTATCTGGGCGCTTTCGCGGCGCAGACCGGCGAGGGGCTGGACGCCCACGTCGCGCGTTTCGAAGCCGAGCTCGACGACTATCGCGCCATCATGGCCAAGGCGCTGGCCGACCGCCTGGCCGAAGCCTTCGCCGAACGCCTGCACGAACGCGTGCGCAAGGAATTCTGGGGCTACGCGCCCGACGAAAATCTGGACAACACGGCGCTGATCAAGGAAGCCTACACCGGCATCCGCCCCGCGCCGGGCTATCCCGCCTGCCCGGAACATACGGAAAAGGGCGCGCTATGGCGCCTGCTTGACCCGCGCGCGCATGCCGGCCTCGAGCTCACCGACAGCTACGCCATGTGGCCGGCGGCGGCCGTTTCCGGCTGGTATTTCTCCCACCCCCAGGCGCACTACTTCGGCGTCGGCCAGATCGGCCGAGACCAGGTGGAAGACTACGCCCGCCGCAAAGGCTGGGACATGGAAACCGCTGAACGCTGGTTGGCGCCTAATTTGGGCTATGATAGGCAATAAGCAGGTTTTAACTGTCTTTCTTTACTTTCACATTTATCCGGGCGCTTACATGTGATGGGGTCATAAGGCAATGCTCATGAAGATGGACGATTTTTTCCATACTATTGAAAAAGGCGATTGTCCATCTCCACCGCGGGTGGTGCTGCAGCTGTTCGAGCGTATGGAGGATCCACAAGCAGGGGTCAGTGACATCGCCAATCTGGTTCGTCGTGATCCGGTGATCGCTGCCAAGGCCATCAAGCTGGCCAATTCAGTTCTTTACCAGGGTTTGCGTCCGGCCGTCGCCATAGAAGATGCCATCACTCGCATCGGCCTGTCGGCGTTAGCCCGTCTGGCGCTGGGCATCTCATTGATTCAGCAGCATCCCGCTCTCGGAGAATTTATGGACCTGCCACGTTACTGGAGCGCGGCCCTGCTGCGTGGTGTTGTCATGCAGGCGCTGGCCCGCCGCTATAACTCAGGTTCACCCACCGAGGCTTTTACCTTGGGGCTGCTCGCTGAAATCGGCCGTTTAGCCATGGCTTGTGCTACGCCCGAAATTATGGAGCCAATTCTTTCGACCGCCCGTGACGATTCTCATTGTTGCGAGCTCGAACGCGGGGAATTCGGTTTCGATCATCATCAGCTCAGTGCTGCGCTTCTAGAGAGATGGAAACTACCTGCAGTCATGACCTTGGCTATTTGCGGATCACCGTCTAGGGAGGGAGAAAGGCTGCCGCGCCGAAGCCTTCAGTTGCGGGAACAACTGAATTTGGCGCGCCGTTTTTCCGACTATGCCGAAGGGCTTTTTCCAGACGTGCCGCCTCCATTGAGCGAAGAGGTGTTGGCGAAATTCGAGCTTGATGAATCCGCGGTGGAATCTCTTCAGGGCGAACTGGCTTCGCAATGGCGTGAATTGGCGGACTTGTTCGAACTGGAGGCGCCTCCCGATCTGTTGAGGCGTTTGGATAGCCTGCGTGAGAATGAACCATATCAAGCCGAGTCCACCGAATGGTATTCATGCGAAGCGGCGCGAAAGGTTTTGCTCGTGGATGATGATACTGACAGCCGTGCGATACTGAGACATATGCTTGAACCTGTCGGTTTTCGCGTATTAGAGGCTGAAGAAATGGATGCCGCCATCGCCGTCGTGGAAAGGGAGATGCCCCGCATCCTGCTCGTGGGCTGGAGGCAAGCAGAGAAGGATAGCTTGGGCTTTTGTCAGCGATTACGAGAGCGGTTTGGTGGGCAAGTCTATATTTATCTGATTTCCTCCAACACGCCTAGGGATCAGAGCCTCGTGGCGTTGGAGGCCGGCGCCGACGACATCATCGAAAAACCCTTGTCACCGCGCCTGCTCGCCGCCAAACTTCGAATGGCGCGCCAGCATGTAGCGTATATGCTCTCCTTGGAGGCAGCTCAGCATCGTATTGTGCCGTCTTAATAGCGAATTGTTTACACAGACCAGCTGCTTCCTGGTATGGCCTCTTGCCGATATAACGCCAGAATAAGAGGGGAAAGCATGGATCCATCGTTTTGGCATCAGCGCTGGCAGGAGAACCGCATCGGTTTTCATCAAACTCAAATCAATTTTCATCTGGAGCGGTTTTGGCCGCAGCTGAATGTGCCACCGGGGGAACTGGTGTTTGTCCCACTGTGCGGGAAAAGCCTTGACATGCTGTGGCTGGCGTCACAAGGACATCGGGTATTCGGTGTTGAACTCAGCCCGATAGCCGTTTCCGCCTTTTTCCGCGAAAATGGATTGACTCCAAAAATCGAGAAAAGCGGTGGATTCGAGCGTTATGTGTATGGCGAAATCGAAATACTCTGCGGGGATTTTTTTGATCTCGAGAGCTTGCATCTCAGAGATGCCAGAGGTGTATATGATCGAGCATCCTTGATCGCCTTGCCTTCTGAAACGCGCATTGAATACGCCAGGCATTTGCGGCGGATTTTGCCCAGCCGGCCGCCAATACTCCTTATTACGCTGGATTATCCCAAAGAGGCGCGCCAGGGGCCCCCTTTCGCCGTCAATGAAGAGGAGGTGCGGAGGCTTTATGCGAACGCATGGGAAGTAAAGAGCATCGCATCAGAGAATATAGAAAGCACGCTCCGTGAGCATGTTTTTTATCTTTCGCCACCGCCGTAGACCCTCTTTCGGGTGCGCAAAAGGGAGCGCGCGTTCAGGCCGCTTCGGTATGGGATGAGTCCGATGAGTTGGGTTCTTCGTAGTAGACCCTTTGGCCATCGGGCGTGTAAAGCTCGAGATGGTTGCTGGCGATGAATGCAAGGACTTGTTTATATACATCCGGCCGCTGTTTTCGCAATTCATCGAAATCGACTTCGACAGCATGCCCATATTGTTCAGTGTAGGCTGGCCGCAAAAAAGGCGCGTAGATGAGATGATGCCGGGAATCGAACTCGGCCGCCATGTCACTGAGCATCTCCGACCATGCCGATGGCCGGAACTTGGCACCGTTACGGTATCCCGAAATAATCATCTTTCCGTGTAATTCAATGTTATTGTTCATAGTATTGGCTCATTCATTCGATTAGTCGAAGAACCCTCAGCTCGCGGCTGTTTCCCGCGGCCGCCGATGAGTCTAGTCACCTGTTTGGCGACAGTCTCTTGCCTTTCTGACTATTGGCAGGCATCTCTCTGCCCAATGGTTTTATTATCTACCCATTTAGGTGCTCTAATCAATGCAAATTTACCAATTGTTCACCGATCCCAGCATCTGATAAGTAAGGAAAAGGGGTTGTTGTATTCGATCAGAGTCGCTCGAGTTCCAGGGGGGCTTCGCCATAAACTTTTTTTGCCAACGCGCGAAGCGCTGAACGCAACCCCTCCTCAAGCACTGGATGATAAAAGGGCATTCGCAGGAATTCAGCTACGGTCATTTGCTGCTGGATGGCCAGGGCGATTAAATGGGCCAAATGTTCGGCGGCGGGAATCAGCATTTCGGCGCCCCGCAATCGAGAGGTGCCTCGGTCGGCATAAATGCGCAATTTCCCTGAAGCTCTGAGCATGGCAATGGCTCGGGCCTGATGGGAAAAATCGTATTCGCCGGTGACGATTTCCTCGTTGGCACGTAATTGTGCATATGTTTCCCCGACCACGGCAATCTGCGGATCCGAAAATGCGATGTACAAGGGAACGCGGCGGCGAAAGCTTGTTGGGCCATGCAGGGCATTCCAGGCGGCAATGAAGCCTTCATCCGAGGCTTCATGCAGTACAGGCCGCTCACCGTCGGCATCTCCTGCAATGAATACTGGCAAATCATCGACTTGCATCGTATGCCGATCGAATGGTGGCAGTCCGCGTCTATCCAGAGTTACATTCAGCGTTTCCAGTCCCAATCCTTCGATGTTTGCACGCCTCCCCATTGCGGCCAGCACCCAATCTACCTCATGCGCCGTTTCGCCATCATCAATGGCCACTCCATTCGCGCTGTGCCGCAATTGAACGGCTCGCCCCAGATTGATAGGGAAGTCGGATTTCATTAGGTGTTTCGCTTCCTCTTGTACGACTGGATCACTTATCGGACCAAGAGTTTCCCGCATTTCATAACCACTGATATCCAGACCGAGGCGCGCCAGGGCTTGACCAAGTTCGAGCCCAATCACTCCAAGACCAATGACGGCTCCTCGTGGAGCCAAATCCTTTTGTTCGAACAAATTATCGGTGGTCAAAATATTTGCGGCAAAAGGGCGCCAAGCATCGGGAATTACAGGTCGTGAACCAGTAGCCACGATGATGCGGTCCGCTTCTATGCGCTCTTCATTGTCATTGTCAGTTCGTTTGACGATGATATGGTGAGGACCGTCGAGGCGGGCGCGGCCCGGTATGTTGCGATCTCCGAGGGCGTCCGTGGCTGCCAATACGCTGTTTACTCGTGCATCGCGGTAATCGCGCACCCGTCGCAGTATGGCCGGAAGATCAGCCCTCAGTCCTTCACCACCTCGAATGCCGAGTTCATTGAGTGCATGACGGCGGTGGTAGTCATCCGCTGCCTGAATCAGAGCCTTGGAAGGCATGCAACCAATGCGGGCACAGGTGGTGCCGTAAGGACCCTCATTGACGATGACAAAATCCTGTGTATGCTTGCGTATCAAGCCAAGAGCAGTTAGGCCGGCGGTGCCCGCTCCGATGATGGCGATTTGTACCTTGCGCATGGATTGCATCTCCCGTGATTGGAATTTGGCCTGGCCTGAATATTACCATTTTAGAACACGATGAACGGGCCGAGGCGGGTATTCTCAAACGGCTACCGGCCGCTCCACGCTGAAGACCGCCCGTGCCTGGCCATCAAGGAGTTTGCCATGTCGTTGTGGGAGTACGTCAGCAAGACTTGGGTGCGCCAGGATTGGGAGCGGTGGTTGTCCTGGGCAATGCGCTGTCGGCT
>JALUXU010000068.1 GCA_027013225.1 Acidihalobacter sp.
CTGCCAGAAGGTGGTGCGGTCAGTGGTGTCGGTCGGTGCCATGGGATTCTCCTGCGTTGTGGTGAGGCAGGAGAAAGTCTGTGGCAGTAGGTGATCAGAGAACAGGTGTCGATTCGTGGGCGCTTACAATTGGATTGTAAGCCTGGACCCCTATCCCTGCGATCTTGGCGGGTATGTTTGGCGAATCCCCGTTCAAGAAAAAGTTTCTTGGGTTGCGTCCTTTCCACGCGCTTTCAAGTCATACAGCAAGTTTAAGGCTTCGCGCGGGGATACCTCGTCAGGCTCGATTTGACGAAGGTATTCCAACAGCTCGGCTATCTGTTCCGGTATTCGCGTCTCATGTGGGCGGGCGACGTCGAACAGTGAGAGTTGCGGGCTATCTATATGGTTCATCGCCTCCTGTTCCAATCTTGTTAGATGTTGACGGGCCTTGTTTATCACGGCAGGCGGCACTCCAGCCAAGCGAGCGACCTGTATACCATAACTTTGGCTGGCCGGCCCTTCGCGCACTTGATGCAGGAATATGATCTTGTCTTTGTGTTCCATTGCTTCGGTGTGAGCATTGCGGACGCCTGCAATATCGTCTGGCAGAGAGGTTAGTTCGAAGTAATGTGTGGCAAATAAGGTGAAACAACGGGTCTTTTGCGCCAGATGTTCCGCGCATGCCATGGCCAGGGATAAACCATCGAAGGTGCTGGTGCCTCGTCCTATCTCGTCCATCAGTACCAGACTGCGAGATGTGGCGTTATTGAGGATGTTAGCCGCCTCGGTCATTTCAATCATGAAGGTGGAGCGTCCCGAGGCCAGGTCGTCAGCCGCTCCAATACGAGTGAAGATGCGATCCACCGGACCGATGATGGCGCTGTCGGCGGGCACGAATGCGCCCGTATGGGAAAGGAGGACAATCAGCGCCGTCTGCCTCATGTAAGTTGACTTCCCTCCCATGTTCGGGCCGGTGATGATGAGCATGCGATTGGTTTCATCCAAATCAAGATCATTTGGTATGAATGGTTCATCCAGGACACGCTCAACAACAGGATGGCGTCCTCCTTTAATGTGAATTCCGGGAGTATCGATTAATTGTGGGGCGGAATAATTAAGGGTGACTGCTCGTTCGGCCAAGGTATTGAGCGTATCGAGTTCGGCAAGTGCACTAGCGGTGGCCTGAAGACTGGAAAGATTGGGCTGAAGTTGATCCAAGATGGCTTCATAAATGAGTTTTTCTCGGCTCAGTGCGCGCTCCCGCGCAGATAACACTTTGTCTTCGAACGACTTGAGCTCGGGGGTGATGAACCGTTCCGCATTTTTCAGTGTTTGTCGGCGAACATAATCTTCCGGCACATTCTTGGCATGAAGACGCGATATTTCAATGTAATAACCATGAATGCGGTTATAGGCGACTTTAAGGCCAGAGATGCCAGTGCGCTCCCGTTCACGTGTTTCCAGTTCAAGCAGGAATTGATCTGCATTTTCAGCAAGACTTCGTAATTCATCGAGGGCAGCATCATATCCGGAAGCAATGACGCCGCCTTCGCGAATCATTGCAGGAGGCTCTTGGACTAACGCTTTGGTGAGTAATTCTGACGAGGCGGGATGCGGACCCAGATCTTCACGAAGTTTTTGGATTAAAGGGGCATCGATAGAGTCCAGGCGGGTCTGGACGGAGGGGAGGGCGGCGAGCGCATCCCTGAGTCTGGCAAGATCCTTGGGTCGTGCTGTGCGCAAGGCGACACGCGCCAGAATGCGTTCTATGTCACCTATGCCTTTTAATACCTCATGAATCTCGCCATACATTTCCCTGTCAATCAGCGACTGAATAGCATTCTGGCGGGAGCGCAAGATAGCAAAATCACGCAAGGGGCGATTTAGCCACCTTCGCAGACAGCGTCCTCCCATTGGGGTCGCCGTTTCGTCTAGAACAGACACCAATGTATGGTCCTGGGCGCCGGAAAGATTCCATTCGATTTCGAGATTGCGGCGGGTCGCCGCATCCAGGATGAGACTATCTTCACGTCGCTCTATGCTCAAGCTGATGATATGAGGTAGCGCGCTACGCTGTGTTTCCTGAACATAATGCAGGAGCGCGCCGGCGGCGGCGACTGCAAGAGACATCGATTCAGCGCCGAAACCACTCAGGTCCCGGGTACCAAAATGTTGGGTCAATAGTCTTTTGGCCGTTTCTTCGTCAAAGTGCCATGAAGGATAAGCCTTGCAGGAAGGGCGAGGTTCGCCTGGAAGGGGAGGAGGTCTCCCTTCTTTGTACAGCAGTTCTGAAGGGTGCAGGCGTTCAAGCTCACCCACCAGCGCTTCATCGTCATTGAGTTCGCTGATCGTGAACCGCCCGCTACCAAGATCGAGTGCGGCGATGCCGCAAGCGCCGTTCCTTCCCTTATGCACGCAGGCGATCAGGTTGTCCTGACGACCGTTTAACAGCGCTTCGTCGGTGATCGTTCCTGGCGTGATGATGCGTACAACTTTTCGTTCTACCGGCCCTTTGCTCGTCGCCGGATCGCCCACCTGTTCACAGATCGCCACGGATTCGCCAAGGCGGACCAACCGGGCCAGATATTGATCGGCCGCATGTACCGGTACACCCGCCATGGGGATGGGCTCGCCGGCTGATTGACCCCTTGAAGTCAGAGTCAGATCAAGCAGTTTCGCGGCATGACGGGCATCTTCATGGAAAAGCTCATAGAAATCCCCCATGCGATAAAACAGAAGGTAATCAGGGTATTCGGCCTTGATGCTGAGAAATTGGCGCATCATGGGGGTATGTTCAACAGATTTTGTCATGCTTGTATTTTGCCTGGTATTTTGAGAAATTCGGATGAAAGAAACAGGTCGGACGATGTTATGACATTTTATTCGCCCCCGTTTTTCCTGGGAACTTTCATAACCAACATGCGAGAAGGCTATGAATTCGGACTTTGAATTATCACGGGCAGTTGGCAGCCGCTTGTTGCAACGTAATGAGACGCTGGCGTTGGCAGAGTCCTGTACTGGGGGGTGGATTGCCAAGGTCATCACAGATGTGCCGGGTAGTTCAAATTGGTTTGGATACGGATTTGTGACCTATAGCAATGAGGCCAAGCATAAGCTATTGGGCGTTCCAATGAGCATTTTCGAACAATGGGGCGCGGTTAGTGCAGAGTGCGTTAAGGCCATGGCGTCGGGCGCGCAAAGAGTAAGCGGTGCTTCCTGGGCTCTTTCCGTGAGCGGGATTGCTGGCCCCTCTGGAGGAACTGCCGACAAACCAGTGGGTACAGTGTGGTTCGGCCTTGTTGGTACCGAAGGACTCGAAGTGGCGCTAAGGCAACATTTTCCGGGCAACAGGGAAGACGTTCGGCGCGCTGCGACGCATTTTGCCTTACAACTGCTTTTAGAAAAATTAAATTCTCCCGATTTGGGTGCCCCCAATCGATAGCGCCTTCCTTTATTGCTTACGAAGGACTTCCCAATTTGCATTTACCCAAGAATGAGCCCGACAACCAGACTGGCTCGGGCATGCGAAGGGTGTTTTTTGCTGCTTTGCCTGATCGCGCCACCCGCCAACAACTCGAGCGAGTTTTGGACGCACTGCTGTTTTCAGCGGGCCGCAAGATTCGGCCAGCCAATTTGCATATTACCCTGGCTTTCGCGGGAAGCGTGGATGAAGATCAGTTGCGCTGTCTGATTGCAAAGGCCGAATCAGTCCAACCCATGTGTCTGGATATAAAGTTGAACAGATTTGCCTGCTTTGAGCGCGCCCGGGTGCTGTGGATGGGCCCTGCTGAAGAAGATTCACGGCTCGAATCATTGGCCAATGATATCAATCAGGTACTTCACCGCTGCGGCGTTCATCTCGACCCCCGTCCTTTCGTTCCTCATGTAACTTTGGTGCGCGGTGCACGGCGTTTACCAGAAAATCCCCGCAACACCGAAGTATTATGGAAATCAAATGGTTTTGCTCTGATGGAATCGGTGAGTACTCCCCATGGAGTGCGCTACACGCCCGTGCGATTGTTCTTGCCTAAGTAGCGACACTCCTAGGAAGATGGATTTGACGTGAGGCTTCCGGAGTTTTCATGGCCTTTCGCCAGATGTTTTGTAGTTTCTTAGGCAGGTGTCAAGGTATGGAGGTTATGGGATAATGGAAATCATTACATGATCAATTACGCTGTTGAATTTCCACCTTGCAGCAAGATGAACGCAAGGCGGCTCCCAAAGGCTTGCTTTTCCTCGAGGTGAATTGAGGGCGTCATTTTCTGTCATCTAAACTTATTTCAACAGTCTTTTAATGGAGAATAGAGTGGACGAGAATCGCAAAAAAGCGCTTGCTGCCGCCCTTGGGCAGATCGAGAAGCAGTTTGGCAAGGGGTCGGTTATGCGCATGGGGGACGCGAGCTCTGCGGCCAGGGATATCGAAGCCATATCAACAGGGTCTCTGGCCCTGGATGTTGCCCTGGGTATCGGTGGCCTTCCTCGTGGCCGCGTGGTTGAGATCTACGGACCGGAATCTTCTGGCAAAACAACATTGACCTTGCAGGCAATCGCCGAATGCCAGCGCGCCGGAGGCACCTGCGCCTTTGTCGATGCCGAGCATGCGCTAGACCCCATATACGCCGAAAAACTCGGCGTCAAAGTGGATGATCTTCTTGTGTCTCAGCCGGATACAGGCGAACAGGCTCTGGAAATCGCTGATATGCTGGTGCGATCCGGGGCGGTGGATATGGTGGTGGTGGATTCCGTGGCCGCCCTGACTCCTAAGGCGGAAATAGAAGGGGACATGGGAGATTCACATGTGGGATTGCAGGCGAGATTGATGTCGCAGGCGTTGCGTAAACTGACTGCAAACATCAAAAAATCCAATACATTAGTGATATTTATTAATCAGATCCGAATGAAAATCGGGGTGATGTTTGGGAATCCTGAGACGACGACTGGAGGCAATGCCTTGAAATTTTATTCTTCGGTTCGTCTTGATATCAGGCGAATCGGGGCAATCAAGAAGGGTGATGAGGTTGTCGGCAATGAAACTCGTGTCAAGGTGGTGAAAAACAAGGTCGCGCCGCCTTTTCGCCAGGCCGAATTTGAAATTCTCTATGGTGAGGGAATTTCGCGCGAAGGTGAGCTGATCGATCTTGGAGTACGCGAAGGCCTGGTGGACAAATCTGGCGCCTGGTATAGCTATCAGGGCGAGCGAATCGGGCAAGGCAAAGACAATGCGCGTAATTACCTGAAGGAGCATCCGGAGATGGCCGCTGAAATCGATCGCACCTTGCGCGAAAAATTGCTCCCGCGAGGGACAGCAGATGAAGCGGCAGTCGAAACGAAAGAGAGCTGAGGGCGGGAAATCTGTTGAGCCGAAAGCGTTCGCCGGCCGATATCGCCATAGGTCTTCTAGCTCGGCGCGAGCATTCTCGCCAGGAACTCGAAACGAAGTTGCGCATGCGCAAGATTTCCGAGGCAGAGATCCAGACTGTATTGAAAGAGCTAGAAGCTCGCGGCTTACAAAGCGACACCCGCTTTGCCGAGGCATTTATTCGTGGACGCGCCTCCCAAGCATATGGACCCCGGCGGATTCGCATGGAATTATTACGGCGTGGGATCGATCCGGAGTTGATAGATCGGGCAATGGCAGAATCGGGTGAAGATTGGGCCGAGATTGGCAGGCGTTATTACCGCAGGCAATTTAAAGAGCGGTCGCCCGCTGACTATAAAGAACGAGCGAAGCGTTTGCGGCATATGCAACAGCGTGGCTTTGATATGAATACACTGCGCGTATCAATGGAGAGTGATGCGCGACTTGAGGAAGATTGATGGACAAAATGACGAGCGCGGAGCTGCGAAGAAGATTTCTTGATTATTTTCATAATCAGGGACATGAAATCGTGCCATCAAGCCCGCTGGTGCCGGCCAATGATCCCACGCTTTTGTTCACGAATGCCGGCATGGTGCAGTTCAAGGACGTATTCCTTGGCCAGGAGCACCGTTCCTATGCTCGGGCGACCACAGCGCAGCGTTGCGTGCGCGCTGGGGGTAAGCACAACGACCTGGAAAACGTGGGTTATACGGCTCGTCACCATACATTTTTCGAGATGCTGGGCAATTTCAGCTTCGGCGATTATTTCAAGCGTGAGGCGATCGCCTATGCCTGGCAGTTCCTCACCGAAGAGCTGGGATTGCCGGCTGAAAAACTATGGGTCACCGTGTATGTCGATGATGAGGAGGCCGCCGATATCTGGCTGAATGGGATCGGCGTCGATCCCGCGCGTTTCAGCCGCATTGGCGACAAGCCGGGCGGTAAGCGTTACGAAAGCGATAATTTCTGGACGATGGGCGAGACCGGCCCCTGTGGACCATGTACTGAAATTTTCTATGACCATGGCCCTGAAGTGCCTGGCGGCCCTCCCGGCACGCCGGAAGAGGAGGGTGACCGTTACATCGAGATTTGGAATCTGGTGTTCATGCAGTACAACCGTGATCGGCAGGGCAATCTCACCCCTTTGCCTCATCCCTCGGTCGATACGGGGATGGGGCTTGAGCGTCTGGCTGCTGTGGTGCAAGGCGTTCATAGCAATTATGAAATCGATCTGTTTCAGAATCTGATGCATGCTGTTGCCGACCTCGCCGCGATGGATAGCCTGGATAACCCCTCTCTTCGCGTCATCGCGGATCATATCCGTTCGTGCAGTTTCATGATCGTCGATGGGGTCGTGCCTTCTAATGAAGGTAGAGGTTACGTGCTGCGCCGGATCATTCGGCGCGCGGCGCGTCATGGCCACCGCTTGGGATTACGAGAGCCTTTTTTCTATCGATTGGTGGCGCCGTTGGTGCGTGAGATGGGCCAAGCCTATCCTGAACTTGCCGCCGCCCAGGCTCGAGTTGAGCAAATACTTTCCCAGGAGGAGGAGCGCTTTGCAGAAACTCTGGAAAACGGATTGCGATTGCTTGAAGGAACCCTCGATCGATTGTCAGGCCGTCGCTTGCCGGGAGACGTAATCTTTCGCCTCTATGACACCTATGGTTTTCCAGTGGACTTGACGGCGGACATAGCCCGCGAGCATGGCCTGGAGCTCGATATGAAGGGCTTTGAAAAGGAGATGGAGTTGCAGCGAGCCAAGGCACGAGCGGCGAGCCGATTCGAGGCTGATTATGGAGACTCAGTCAAGCTCAGTGCTGAAACAGAATTCACCGGTTATGAGCGTTTGGAGGATACTGGTCGAATCGAGGCGCTGTTCAAAAACGGCCATGAACCAGTCGAAGCGCTAGAAGAAGGCGAGGAGGGTGTGGTGGTTTTGGATCGCACGCCTTTTTACGCCGAATCGGGGGGACAAGTCGGTGATGCGGGCAAACTCTATGCTACGGAAGTTGAGTTCGAGGTCGTAGATACTCGCAAGTATGGCAAGGCGCATGGCCATTTGGGGCGTCTTGAAAAAGGCGCTTTGCGCGTCGGAGATCGACTTGAAGCCAAAGTCGATGCAAAAAGGCGCCAGGCCATCGCCCTGAACCATTCCGCAACGCATCTTCTTCACGAGGCCTTGCGGCGTGTGCTGGGCGAGCATGTCGAACAAAAGGGCTCATTGGTTGCCGCCGACCGGTTGCGTTTCGATTTCACTCATTTTCAAGCGCTTACGCTCGATCAATTGCGTCAGATAGAGCGCCTGGTCAATGAGCAGATCCGTGAAAATCTTGATGTGCGAACCCGCGTCATGTCGCTTGATAAGGCCAGGCAGGCCGGTGCGCGTGCACTGTTCGGTGAAAAATACGGCGAGCATGTCAGGGTGCTGGATATCGGTTTTTCAACGGAGCTATGCGGCGGCACCCATGTGCGTCGGGTTGGGGATATCGGTTTTTTCAAGATCATTTCCGAAAGCGGCGTAGCCGCAGGTATTCGTCGGATTGAGGCCGAAACTGGCGAAGCCGCCCTGAATTATGTGCAAGCCAATGAATTCCGCCTCGGTGAGATTGCCAGTTTGTTGAAGACGGGCAAGGATGAGGTTGAAGAAAAATTGCATCAGTTGCTGGACCGCAACCGCCGGCTTGAAAAAAAGCTCGAGGAAGTGAGCGCCAAAATCGCCCAGCAGGCCGGTGCAGATCTCGCCGAGCAGGCGAAAGTCATAGGAAATACCAAGGTTCTGGCCGCGCGCCTGGATGGGCTGGATAGCAAGGCCTTGCGGGAGACTCTCGATCGCCTGAAGAATCGACTGGATCGCGCCGCTATCGTGCTTGCCGCTGTCGACGACAAGGGGAAGATTGTTCTAACAGCAGGCGTGAGTAAAGAAGAAACGGCGCATATCAGCGCCGCCGATTTGCTCAAGCACGTGGCCCGTCAGGTGGGGGGTAAAGGCGGAGGGCGTCCCGACATGGCGCAAGGGGGCGGCAATGAACCTGAAAATCTAGATGCCGCGCTTGCTTCCGTATACGATTGGGTGGCGCGTCAATTGGCGCATCATGCTGCTTGAATGCTGGAAATCTCCTAAATAATGGCACTGATCGTCCAAAAATATGGTGGCACCTCCGTAGGCTCGCCCGAACGAATCAAGAAGGTGGCTCGCAAAGTCAAATCCTTCAGAGAGCAAGGGGACGACGTGGTGGTCGTGGTTTCTGCCATGTCCGGAGAAACCAACCGTTTGCTTGACCTGGCGCGATTTATACACCCTCAGGCGCGTGGCCGGGAACTCGATGTGATCCTGGCAACCGGTGAGCAGGTCACTATTGGTTTGCTTGCCCTGGCCCTGGAAAAGGTGGGGTGTCCGGCGCGTTCCTACACCGGAGCGCAAGTGCCCATTCAAACCGATAGTGCCTTCAATAAGGCGAGAATCCTTTCTATCGGTGAAGAACGCATCCGCCAGGATCTCTCGAAAGGACGCATAGTGGTGGTTGCGGGCTTTCAGGGCGTGGACGGGCAGGGGAATATCACCACTTTGGGGCGAGGAGGTTCCGACACAACCGCGGTGGCTCTTGCCGCCGCGCTTAAAGCAGACGAATGTCAGATCTATACCGATGTCGATGGCGTGTATACCACGGATCCAAGGGTAGTCAATGATGCACGTCGGCTCGATCGCATTTCCTTTGAGGAAATGCTTGAAATGGCCAGCCTTGGTTCCAAGGTTTTGCAGATCCGCTCAGTGGAATTCGCTGGAAAATACAACGTTCCTTTGCGTGTGTTATCCAGTTTCGAGGAGGGGCCAGGCACTCTGATCACAGTTGAGGACGAAATTATGGAGCAAGCTCTGATATCTGGCATAGCTTTTAGCCGGGACGAAGCCCAACTCACCATGACCGGCGTGCCAGATCATCCGGGTGTCGCCTATAAAATTATCGGTGCGGTTTCCGATCTTAATATAGAGGTCGACATGATCGTACAAAACGTCGGTTCAGATGGCACCACCGACTTTTCCTTCACGGTTCACCGCAACGATTACCAAAGCGCGTTGGAAGCCCTCCAGCACGCAGCTGCTGAACTTGGTGCCAGAGAGATTTACGGTAATCCGAGAATTGCAAAGATTTCATTGGTCGGCGTGGGTATGCGGTCGCACGCCGGGATTGCCAGTAAGATGTTCGAAATCCTGGGGAGCGAAGGTATCAATATATTGATGATCTCCACCTCGGAAATAAAAATCTCCGTTATCCTTGATGAGAAATATCTTGAGCTGGCCGTGCGCGCATTGCATGAGGCTTTCGAGTTGGCAAAGCCGCCCGCCGGCGTCACGAATTCGGTTGCTTGTTGAGGCCATGTTGAAAATTATTGGAGACTTCTAAGAATGCTGATTCTGACGCGACGGGTGGGGGAAAGCATCATCATCGGCGACGATATTACTGTCACCGTCCTTGGAGTTAAAGGCAATCAGGTGCGGTTAGGAGTCAAAGCGCCTGAGGATATCTCCGTACATCGTGAGGAAATTCGCGCTCGGATTAATGTGGAAGAGGATGGGGCGGGGAAGGAATCCGGGGGAAAATGAATCCGATGGGTTTACCAAATCAGCATCAATGGTTATGCTACGCAACCAGTTGTAAGGCGCTGAATATCTCTTTCAAAAGAGGTTTCGTCGCAAAAGCCAGCACCATGGAGAGATGGCCGAGAGGCTGAAGGCGCTCCCCTGCTAAGGGAGTATGGGGTTAAAAGCTCCATCGAGGGTTCGAATCCCTCTCTCTCCGCCAAATCTTATAATCAGCCGTATCCAACCGACTATTACTCACCTCATGAAATTCCGCTTGTGGGCGGATGGATCGGGGCGAAGGTGGCCCGCCCCTTGGGTCGTTTGCTGCTTATAGCATGTCGCTCTGATGCTTGTTTCTTGCTTCCGGTCGTTGCAGCATGTCGCATTCCGATTTCAGACAGGGCGCATGAAACAAAGCGCCACTCCACATTCCTTGCAAAGTGCGCACCATTACCACCCCCCAAAAACCGGCCAGTTGCGCCACCAGCAGAGCACCATAAATCTTGAGGGCGACAAAACCGCTTTGTTGAGCCAGCACCAGAGTGGCTGCGGTGTAAACACCTTGCGGGAATGTGAATCCCCACCAACTCATATTGAACGGCAAGCCGTCCTGAATATAGCGCAATGTGAAAAACCAGGCCATCGCCCACCACCAGGCTCCATAGGCCCATAACAATGCGCCGGCCAAGATTCCTAGCGGCGTGGCCAATGTCGCAGTGGCCGCGAGTGGAGTGCCGACGAATGCCGCTGGTGCCGCTTGGCCCAATACCATCATTGCCAGGGCGCCCGTTCCCAGAGGCCCAAGCACCAGCCAACTGGAGGCTGCCATGCCGGCATCGGGGAGTTTGTGTAAAGCGAGCCGCAAGAACACGATGGCGATGATGCCCAAGGCTAGAGGAACTGAGAAGGCCCATAACATATAACTCACAGCAACCACGTCTGCAGCGAGGGTTGGGGCAAGATGGGGGGCCAGATAGCCACCGGACGATGCTGTCACTTCGCAGGCCACGATGGGCAACAACCAGACTGCTGTCGTGTTTTCCAGGCTGTGCTTTTGGCGGGTGAACATCATATAAGGCACCAACCATCCACTGCCCACGGCCAGGATTACATCCAGCCACCATAATCCTTGCGCCCAATCCACCGGCATCCCAAACAGCAGCCCGCCGTTGATGATGGGTACCAGTCCCATGGGAATCGCGCCGAGAAACATCGATTGCACTGGATGTTGCAGCAAGGGCCAGATGGTGTCCTTATACAGCATTGCGCGCAGCAAAAATATCGCTGAAAACGAGATGAATAGGATGCCGTCGAACCACCACAGCGCATGTGACAATACGTGCTGCCCTGCAAAAGGGTAGGGGAAGGCGTGAATCATCAACAACAGAATGCCAGTACCCATGTTCAAGGTAAACCAGTTGGGCGTAAATTGACGAATCATCTCTCGTGGATTTTGGATCTCATGCAATATCTTGACGTTCATATGGATTTCCTTGATGTCTCATTCATACGATCAAGATCAGTCTAGCGCCAAAGTTATATTATTAAAAATAATTTATAATGACTTTATATATCATATTTGGTGAAGTATGCGTTTTAATCCTGAGCATTTGATTACCTTTGCCCTAGTGGTTCGTGAGGGTGGCGTGAACAATGCCGCCAAGCGATTGCATCTCACCCAGCCGGCTGTATCCAATCAGTTGCGGAAACTGCAGGAACGTATCGGCCAACCGCTTTACCAGCGATCCGGACGAAAAATTGCATTAACCGATACGGGTAAAAAACTGTATGTTCACGCGCGTGAGATGATCGCTACGCTTGAGGATGTCCAAGCTCTGGTGGATAAGCTCAACGCCGGGGAAAGCGGCATGGTTCGAATCCGAGCCAGCCAAACGGCTGGAGCTTATGTTCTACCCTCTTTGCTGGCTGGTTTCCGACGTCAGGCACCGGGTATTGATATCGATTTGGGAAGCTACAATTCAGGTGAGGTGCTCGCACGGCTGGAATACGCCGACTTGGCTTTCATTGAAGCTCAGCCGTCATCCTTCTTGCCGCCTTCATGGGAGGCTGAAGCTATTGCCCGCGATGAAATCGTTGCGGTGATACGCCACGATCATGCATTGGCGGCTTTACCGACGGTTACGTTTGCACAGCTTAGTGCAGAAACGCTCATTTGGAGAGAGGAGGGCTCTGCATTGCGTGACCAGGTCGAAGAGGCGTTTCGCGCCGCCGGCATCGAGGTGGACACCGGCATTCGCTTAGCGGGAGTCGCCGCCATCAAGGAAGCCGTTAGGCAAGGTCTAGGAATCGGGTTTGCATCACAAATGGCTTTGCGCCATGACCGAGGGCCGTTGAGGGGGATTTCTCTGGATCCTTCCCTAAGACGCCAGATTTATATGCTGTCGCCGCGCAATCCAGGTTCGGCCAGCAGGCGATTGATTGATTACATTCGTCGTCAGGCTGCTTCCATGACCTGAGTTCGTTTTAGAGGACAACTTACGTCCTTCTCAGCAATTTTGGCGCGCCAAACTCAATCTCATGAGAAACTCATACGAAAATCAAACGCCTTGTTGAAACTTGGCAAATTGACTCTGATCACCCCAGGCGTGATCAGAGGCTCGATATTTTTTTGACAAAATATGATCTTACCAGGCTGATGGCCTTGAGGGAACTGTATGAACTCGCGGATTCAACTCACAAGTGCAACTCTGACTGATGGTTGAGGGCAATCTGCGGTAGTATCGTAGCTTCTCCAACCGCCAGGCAAGAAGAGTACGATGAGGCACTGCCCTATGAGCCTGGAAATACGATCGTTAGCCAGGATGAATTCGGAGATCCGATCTATGAGGATATAGGCCCAACGCCCAAGTTTTTGGACCTCGCCCGTCAATATCTGGAAAAACTGAATGCAAGCTGAAGCGGTATCGTTTGGTATCTATCCCTTGCCCGAGAATGTGGTGAATGCTTGGGGGAGTCCTGATTTCCTGGATTTGATGAGACAGGCCTTATTGTTTATGGACGCTTTGTTCGCACCCCTGCAGCAAGCCATGGCCCACGGCAGTTATGCTCATCCGGAGGATGCTGCCTTCCTCGAACTGAATCGCCATGAGCAAGGAAGTCAGGTTGTTATGGATATCGGCGTGTTCTACCAAAGCAGCTTGCCCGGCTGTGCCTGCGCCGGTGATCCCGATCCACAAATCCCGCAGCAGGAATATTGCGTGCTACGACTGCGCCTGAATCGCGCCGAATCCGTGCTCGAACTGCAACTCCTCCCGGAGAGAGAGGATGGGGAATGAGTGAATCAGGATAGAAGGGCTATTGTTCAGGCATGAGGCCGTATTGTGTTTCGCATGGGCTATAAACCCAAAATTGAGCCTATAATAAATACTCTGATTGACATAAACCGACATATAGCGAAGGACGTGTGCCGTGCCGAATGACTTGCCGATCCTGCGTCTGGACGGTGAAGACGCCGAAGCCAAGCGCTCGCAGATTCTGGATCTGTTTCATTCCGGTTTCAGCCGCTACGAACAGTTGTTCGAACACCTGGCCGACGCACGCGCCTGGTATGAAAAAGCCATTCCGCTGCGCCACCCGCTGATCTTCTATTTCGGCCATACGGCCGTGTTCTTCATCAACAAACTCATCGTGGCCGGACTTCTCGACGAGCACCTGAATCCGCGTTTCGAATCCCTGTTCGCGGTGGGCGTGGACGAGATGTCCTGGGACGATCTGGACGAGTCCCATTACGACTGGCCGGCAGTGGAGGCCGTGCGTGCCTACCGCGACACGGTACGCGACACCGTCGACACCGTCATCCGCCGCCTGCCGCTGAGCCTGCCCATCACCTGGGGTTCCCCCTGGTGGGCGATACTGATGGGCATCGAGCATGAGAACATCCACCTGGAAACCAGCTCGGTACTCATGCGCCAGCTTCCACTGCCACGAGTGCGGGCGGTGGCCGCTTTCGCCCCAGAGCCCATGGGTGAGGTGCGCCGGGCGCCGCAAAATGCGCTCCAGCCAGTGGCAGGCGGACGGGTGCATCTGGGCAAACGGCGCGACAGCCCGCTGTATGGCTGGGACAACGAATACGGAACGCATGAGCTGGATCTCGACGACTTCGCCGCCAGCCGCTATCTGGTGTCCAACGGCGAATTCCTGCCCTTTGTGGAAGCCGGCGGCTATGCAGATGCCCGGTGGTGGACCCAGGAAGGCGACGCCTGGCGCCGGTTCGCCGGCGTCGAGCATCCGACCTTCTGGCGGCGGGTAGGCGATGCCTGGAAGCTGCGCCTGATCGCCGAAGAACGCCCCATGCCCTGGGACTGGCCAGTAGAGGTCAATTATCACGAGGCGTGCGCCTTCCTCGCCTGGAAATCAGCCCAAAGCGGCGAACGCCTGCGGCTGCCCACTGAAGACGAATGGCGGCGTCTTCGCGTCTTGAGCGGCTTGCCCGATTCCGATGCCTGGGAGACGGCGCCGGGCCAGATCGCGCTGGCCTACGGATGCTCGCCCTGTGCGGTGGACAAATTCCGCCACGGCGACTTCTACGACGTGATCGGCAATGTCTGGCAATGGACGGAAACGCCCATCTACCCCTTCCCGGGTTTTGAGGTCCACCCCTATTACGACGACTTCACCGTGCCGACCTTCGACCAGCAGCACAGCCTGATCAAAGGCGGCTCGTTCATCAGCTGCGGCAACGAAACCCAGCGCGAGGCGCGCTACGCCTTCCGCCGCCATTTCTTCCAGCATGCGGGGTTCCGCTACGTACGCTCGGACAACCCCCTGCCGCAGGTGCCGGTCTATGAAAGCGATGCCCTGGTCGCCCAATACTGCGACTTCCACTACGGCCCCGAGCATTTCGAGGTCCCGAACTACCCCGCCGCCATGGTGAGGCTGGCCATGGAGGCCATGGCGGGCCGCCCATGCCGGCGCGCACTGGACATCGGCTGCGCGGTGGGTCGCGCCAGCTTCGAGCTCGCCCGTCACTTCGAGCAAGTGACGGGCATCGATTTTTCAACCCGCTTCATCCAGGTGGGTGTGGCCCTCCAGCGCAGCGGCCGCTTTCCCTATGCCGTGGTCGACGAAGGAGAACTGTTGAGCTACCACACCGCCGAGCTTGCCCCGCCGGGCCTTTCAGAAAATGCCGGCAAGGTGGAGTTCTTCCAGGGCGACGCCTGCAACCTCAAGCCTGTCTTCACCGATTACGATCTGGTGCTCGCCGCCAATCTCATCGATCGCTTGCGCGAGCCGAAGCGTTTCCTTGAAGACATCACCTTCCGCCTGCGCCCCGGAGGGCTGCTGGTGATCAGCTCGCCATACACCTGGCTGGAAGAATTCACGCCCCGCGAGCATTGGCTGGGCGGCTTCAAGAAAGACGGCGAAAACTACACCACCTTGCAGGGTCTGCATGACGCCCTGGATGCCCATTTCCGCCTGTTGCTGGGTTTTCCCCGCGATGTGCCATTCGTGATCCGGGAAACGGACCGCAAATATCAGCACACGCTGGCCGAGGTCACGATCTGGGAAAAGAGATCGGAATGAGCGGCTCGCAGAAGCGGATCGAACCAGCGCCCCGAAGACGCGTGGCCGGGGAGCCATTCTCGGCGCCCTGATCGGCGATGCCCTGGCCACCGGTTGTCACTGGTATTACGATCTCGATGCCATGCGCCGCATCTGTGAGGAATGGGTGCGCGATTACCGGCGACCGCCGCTGAATCACTATCATGCTGGCCTGGAAGCTGGAGAATGCTCCCAAAGCGGCCGTTTACTCGTCATGGTGATGGAGTCCATAGTCACTTGCGATGGTTACAGTGAAGCCGATTTTGCTCATCGTCTGGATCAGTCTCTGTTTCCATTTCTGGATGGACGCGCCAATCAGGGGCCTGGCGGTTATACCAGCCAGCCAATCCGCGAAACCTGGCGCAAGCGGATAATCGAACGAAAACCCTGGGGCCAGGTTGCTGGATATGCCGACACTGCCGAAGGCGCGGAGCGCAGTATTCCATTGGCGGCTCTTTTCCATCGTGACCTCACCTCCCTGGCCACTGCCGTGCTCAGCCATATCGCCCTTACTCAAAAGGACGTGACGGTCCTGGCCATGAGCCTTGCTTATACCTGTGTGCTCGCCTTGCTACTTCGCGGCAGGTCACTAGACGAATCCATCTCCGATCCCCTGATGGCGACCGTTCGCGCGGGCGAATTGCCCTTTTATACAGTCACAGGAGGGCGTCTGGATGCGCTGGCGAATGACAACGCACCATCGGAAGAAGGGGATGGCTCCCTTCGCCGGATGCGCTTCTCACGGCTGGCTACGTCGCCCGCGCGGCTAAAGACCCGGATGTCAGCATTCAATCCGCATGGAAAGTAAGCTTGGTTTATGGCATGCCTTGCGCCATCTACCATCAGATGCCCGCAGTGTATTATCTCAGCGCCCGTTTTGGCGACGATTTTGAAAGCGCGGTGCTCCATGCCGTCAATGGTGGCGGTCAGAATCTTTCACGGGCGATGTTGACAGGCGCTTTGGTAGGTGCACAAGTCGGTCTGGGAGGCATTCCTCGGCGGTTTATAGAGGGACTCAAGGAGGGGAACGCTATCTTGAGTTGGCGGATCAATTGGCGGCGCTTGCAACCGCAACGAATTGAAAACATTGCTTCTGACCGGCCAGCAGTCCACTGCAGTGGGATTTTCGGCAGTTTGAAAGCAGGGAGCCTTGTAGGCTGGTTCACGAACCATGCGAATTCATAGAGTGGGTTGCGGCGTTTTTGGACAGGGATTGTTCTATGACGTTGACATGAATTTTCGTTCTTGCCTCTTTTCCGGTTGACGCCGTTTATGGATCATAGGCACCCAGAAACATTCACCCATGGTGCTGGCCGTTCACGGCGTTTTAATGTCTTCTCGGTCGCTTTAGAAATTTTTCTTTTTCTTTATCTCAAATGCGATGAGACAACGTTTCCTCAGCGTGCTTCCTTTCTTGATTGCCGGTTGGGTGCCATTGGCTCAGGCGGCCGTGGTTCCGCAAACGCCATTTGTGATGCCGGCTGTACCTCAACTCACAGCCAAGGCTTATGTGTTGATGGCACTTCGCAGCGGCCAGGTGTTGGCCGAACAGAATCCCGATCAGCCCATTGCGGCGGGAGGCGTGGTCAAATTGATGACCGCCTATGTGGTGTTCCAGGAACTTCGGTCAGGCCAGATCAAGCTCAGTACCCGATTTCCAGTGACGGTTGCGGCCTGGCGCCAGCCCGGTACACGCATGTTCCTCAAACAGGGCGCCGAGGTCAGCGTCAACGACTTGTTGCAAGGACTGATCGTCGACGGCGGAAACGACGCGGCAGTGGCCCTGGCCCAGGGAATTGCCGGAACCCGAGCCGCTTTCGTCAGTCTTATGAACGCCGACGCGCAGGCCTTGGGCATGACGCATACCCGTTTCGTGAACGTGACCGGCCTCAATGCGCCGGGTCAAGCCGTCACTGCTCTGGATTTGGCGCGGTTGACGCGGGCAGTGTGGACGCAATTTCCGCAGTACTTGCATTATTTTTCGCAAAAATCCTTCACCTGGAACGGCATCACGCAATACAACTACAACAAGCTGCTATGGCGAGATCCCCAGGCAGTAGGCTTTGAAACCGGCTATGGAGGCAAGCATTCTGGATGGGCGCTTGCCGCCGGTGCGCAGCAAGGTCATCAACGCATGCTGGCCACGCTTCTGGACGTGCCCTCCCAGCCGGGAAGTAAGCTGTTCGGCAATCTCGACGTTCTCACCCGTGAAGGAGAAACTCTGCTCAACTATGGTTTTCGCTTCTATGAAACCCGTCGTCTTTACACGCCGGGAGAACGTATCACAGAGGTACAAGTGGCGGGCGGCGCCCAGCCTACGGTAACAGTCGGGATCGCTAAGGCGCTGTATGTCAGTTTTCCTCGCGGAGCCTCTTCGCGCCTCGCCACACAGTTGCATCCCATCAAGCCGCTCGCCGCTCCCATCAGCAAGGGCGAACGCGTGGGGCGGATAATCATTAGCCTGAACGGCAAAACTCTCGCCAGCGATCCGGCAGTGGCATTACAGACGGATCCCCAGGGAAGCCTCTTCCAGCGCTTACGTAATAATGTCGTCCAGTGGTATCACCAGTGGTTGGGGAAAAGGGGGTGAATGGAGGTGATTTGCAGCGACCAAACCTCATCATCCAAAAGCGGTTTTGGCTTTGACAAAACACCTGCCAGCGTGTATGACTAGAGTTGATGTGCTTGTGTCAACTGTTTCCACAATGAGGGAGTTATTATGAAATCCAATCCAAAAGCCAAACGCATAACTGCGGCACTCGCCGCCACCGGCATGATCAGTTTGGGTGCTTATGCTGTGCCAGTTTACGCCGCGCAGACTAGCAACCCCTGTTCCCCGGCAGCCACGATGCAAAAACCTTCCACAACGACCAAATGCCCACAAGCCAATCCATGCAATCCCTGCAGCGCTTCTATGCCTGGAAAATCGGGATGCGCTCAAGCTGTGAAAAAGAACCCCATGGCCACGCCAGGCGTGGCTGGACAGTCCTCTATGTCTGGTGGTAGTCAAAATCCCTGCGCGCCTTGTTCCCCTGCGGGGATGAAGTAACCATAACTCCCCTGATGCTCACTCGTGCCTTTCTGTTACCCCAATCCGATTGATCTGGACTGGGATTCGCTCGCGGCAACGCTCTGTCTCGAAGAAAAGCGCAGGCTCATCAAGGCGGGCCATGATGTGCGGGAATGCATGCGCGTGTTGGAAAAGGCCGGCCTCAATTTGGTCGGCGAGCTGCTTCGCGGCCAGGGAGAATTCATTGAATTCAGGCATTACCCCGACGGTGACGTCTTCGATATGGAATACCATAGCCAATATTACTATCATGCACATGGGGATCGGTGGGGGGAACATGGACATTTTCATACATTTCTGCGCACTGGCTCGCTTATAGGCCCGCCTTTGCCGGCGCCTCGTCATGAGCAATCGGCTGCCTGGCCAGAAAGGGATGCGGCGGTAGCCCACCTCATCGGAATTAGCATGGATGAGTGGGGGCAGCCGTTGGGTTTATTTGCCTGTAATCGTTGGGTAACGGGGGAAACCTGGTACTCGGGCGATACTTTGATGCAATTACTCCCGCAATTCAGAATTGACCATGCTTGGCCTTCATGGCCAACCAACCGATGGTTGAGCGCATTTCTAGACTTGTTCTCGCCAGCCATCCGCATGCTTTTTAAGCATCGTGACAGATTGATTTCAGCCCGACAGCAAGAGCAGCCGGGACGAGATGTGCTTGAAGACCGTCAGCTTGAAATTCTCGCCAGTGCTTCTGTTTCGATTGACGCCTGGATGTATTCGCTGGAAGGCTAAGGAAGAACGGATAACCGCTGTGGGCCAGATTACATGACGATCTGAGCACACAAAAAAATTCTTTTCTATTACCCAATTACAAGCCCTATCCAGCTTATGGATCCATTGACGTAAGCTGTTAAATCATTGGTGCCTAGGCACAGGTAAGATGAAATTGTTTCCATGCGACATTTTTCAAGGCCGCAGCCAGCCAGGATTCACGCCAACAAGCGACTCAGTCCTGCGTGGTGTCAGCGGCTTGGGATTTGGCGAGGAATACGTTGCTTCGTTTCCATTTTGAGTACCGCACCCAAAAGCACATACACGCCGCCAGTTAATGAAAGGGCACAGATCATCAATATCAGAGTGGATACAGAAGCTGCTTTCAAGCACAGAAACACTGCCAGTCCTGTCAGGATCAGGGTGGCTGTCGTTGCCATAAGTATGAGCCAAGGGGATGGATTCAGGGCTTTTCCAATCCGTGCGGCGATTCTGAGGCTGGCGCACAGGCTTATGACCAAGGCTTCGATACTAAGGACGATAGGTAAAGTGAAATGCCCGGCATGGATGTTCAGACCGAGTAAGATGCCGATAGAAAGTGCATTGGCTGCTATCCAAAGGCAGCAACCGGAAGGTTGTAAATGTGAGAAGGGTAAAGTCAACGAATGTTTCATCACGGAAACCTCCCAAAGTCAAGCTCTAATTCTCCTTAAATATAGAGCATCTCTGTTGCTTGCAGCTATCTCGTCGGAACCATCTTTTTCCTCGGCTTTTTTCTCTCCGCCTCGTATGAGCCTGCCTCAACACTCAACAGTTTGTTGAGATTTTACAAAGGCCAATCATCCCTGATTGGCAACATCAGTAAAACCGTCAAGAATGCGCAGTTGCCGGGTTGCCATCTGGCACATGACGGACGCGCGTCGTTCGTGTTCAGCGGCGATCCTAGCTAGTAAGGCCGCATTCTCCGCTAATTCATGCTGACTCATGGCTTTCAGAATCAGCGCCATGCCTTGCAACCGGTTCTCACACGCGCGCCAATCCCCTGTTTCGTGTCGCGCTTCACCCCAGGTCGTCAGGAATATCCTTTCTATGGTGTCGTTTCTATTTTTTCCCATTTTTTCTCTGAATTGATCGGGGTGGTGTGCTTTCATTGAACGTGCGAGTTCATGCATCCAGTGATATCCAGACAGGGTGGCGAGCAGATCAACATCTGCATTTGGTTTGCCGGCGTGGGTCAGCCCTAAAGATAAACCATAAAGTATATGGTGAACCACGCACCAATCGAACACCTTGGCATCTTTCCATAGTTCAATGAAAAATGACCCCAGTTGCGTTTGTTCATTTGCTTCGTTCATCTCATTTTGTCCTCTTTGTCGATTGAGGTGTGTATGAATCCGTTTGCCATGGATTCTCAGCGGGGGCAACCGGACAGAAGGCCCAATCGCTGTGAATCATGACGATTATCCTTGTCAATGTTATTTTTTGATATGAACATTTGTTCATCTTTCTCTTGATTTCTTTGCTGGTCGGCTTGGATCGCCGTTTGGATAACGCGCATACCAATCCCGCCAGATGACCCGGTACACTGGAATCAGATAGGGGATGCGCCGCAACAAGGGATTAAATGGTACGGTAATGCCGAGCAGCAGTATGCCGACGAAGATTAGAAAATTGATCAAATCCGCACTGGGAGAATTGGCGAGTGGGATCTGATACCAGAAAGAATAAGACCATAACCACCAGGCACCCGGCCAAGGACCGGCCATATGTGTCATGCCCCATTGGTAGCCTTGCTCATGGAAGTGGGTCGCTACGGTGTTCATGATATTGCCCCCCAAGTAGAGGAGTGCACGGGTATAGTCCGTCTCATACGGGGCGAGTTTGGGGTTCGTATTGTAGGTCAATGCCGCTTCCAGAAGGCCGGCGCGGGCAAATTTGAGCATGCCATTCATCAGTATCGGCACTGGACCGTAATTGCCTACTGGCAGGATAACGTGCCCGTTCTTGACCTGAGCCTTGTCAAGCGCGGTAGTGTAGGCCGTATCCCAGGCCATTTGCTGCTTGGAGCCGGCTTCTTGATACGTCGCCAGCGCCTTCGCTATGGACGGATCTAGCTGAGCTATCTGTTTTAGGGGTTGCATCACCAGATCTTCTTTAGCATTGAGAGGAAACACCACCCCCGCCCAGCAGGCCGGGCAGACGGGACCTATATGCTGGGCGTTTTCGTTGTCATGTGTATACGGCGGGCCGTAGGTTTGCAGACCACTGGTGCCATCGAAATATGAAATCGTGCGCTTGAGGAATGCCACGGGCGCTTTGGTGGCCACCTCCTTGATCGTAAGCGGCCAATAGTTCCTTCCTGGAAAGCCCCAGAAGGCGGCCAAGAAAAGCACAACAATGAGAATGCCGCCAAGCACCATCAATGCCTCACGAATGAGATCGTAGGGCTTCATCGGGATGCCTTGCAGGTTTTTGTCTGACAGTTCGCTCATGGTGTCATCCTCTTGGATTATTCGGCTTTCTCTATATATTTTTCGTCTTCTTCCACTATCGGTCGCACAGGACTCTCGCTGCGCACGAAAGTGATGTGCGCCATGATGAGAATCAATACGATAGCGGCAAAAAAGACGATATGAAGGGTAAGCACAGTGGTGTAATTCAGCCATCCCAGCCAGCCCAGACCCATGGCATTGAACGCATCTTTACCCTGTTGGGAATTCCATTGTGAGTCCCAGTTGCCCTGCAGGAGGGTGCCGGTAATACCGGAAAAAATGCTTACGGCGAAGATGATCCAGCCGTTCATCCATGTGCGCTCGCGGCCATCCCGCCAGGCCGCCTTGAAAAACTTGAATGTCATGTGCAGCATGACCGACAGATAAAACACCTCAACCGACCAGAAATGCATGGCATTGACGAATGCCCCTATTGCCGTGAAATGCCACCAGTCGGGGCCGAAGATGGATAACACAACGCCGGTGGCGAAAATCACAGCGATTGAGGAAATGGTCATCGTTCCGAAGAAATAGGCGAAAGAGTTTACATAAACAGGCATCTGCGTGGGCAGCAAGTCCTCCAAGGTCATATTTTTTTTGATGATGTCTTGCATAAACTTACTTATGTTCATTGCCGTCCTCCTGTGCTTTTTCGGCGTGATAGCGGCGCCGCGCCTCGGCGTCCATTTCCATGAATTCGGGAATGCGCGCATAGATGCCAATACACAAGATAATCAGCCAGGCACCCCAGAAAGCCACATTCGGCCAGACCCAGTAAATGATGCTGAAATGGATCGCCGGCGCGGCGGGTTGATGCATCAATGAGAGAGAATCCAATGCCATGAGTTACCCCTCTTTACCTGGTTGTTAGTGAGAATTCACGACAACGATGCTAGCCTTCGGCAATCATTTTGTGAAAGAATTGTTTTTCATTTTGTTATATCTAAATGGAATAAGAAGGCTCTGGAGGAAAAGGGCGAACTCATTCGTATTGCTATGAATCTGCGCCAAATTCAATATGTATGCGCCGTGGTTGAACAAGGCTTTAACGTTACGGCCGCCGCCGAGGCGCTGTTTACTTCACAGCCAGGGGTGAGCAAGCAGATCCGCTTGCTGGAAGATGAACTTGGTGGTCAGATCTTCGAGCGTAATGGCAAGCAGATCACTCGTCTGACCGAGTTCGGGTGTGGTCTCTTGCCGGTTCTTGAACGTTGTCGTGCGGAAACGGAAAACATACGCCGCGTCGCCACGGATCTCGCCTCGCCGGAGAAAGGGGATTTGTCAATCGCTACAGCACATAATCAAGCGCGCTATGCACTGCCCCCGGTTATTGCAGCGTTTCGGCGACGTCATCCCACAGTCCGCTTACATTTGCATCAGGGCGAACCAGAGCAAATCGCCCACCTTGCAATTGAGGGTAAGGTCGATTTCGCTATTGCCACTGAAGGGCTTGATCATTTCAGCGATCTTGTGTTGATGCCCTGTTATCGATGGGGGCGAGCAGTGGTGGTGCCACCCGGTCATCCTCTGGCAAACACGGGTAGGCTGACTCTGGCCTCACTCGCCCGCTATCCACTGGTTAGCTATAGTTTTGGGTTCGGCGACAAATCAGGAACCTACGCCGCGTTCGCACGGCGCAACCTCGAGCCTGATCTGGTGCTGACCGCGCCGGATACCGAGGTGATCAAAACCTATGTACGTGAGGGGTTGGGAGTGGGATTGATTGCGAAAATGGCCTACGAAGCCGAGAGAGACTCTGATTTGATTTGCCTGGACGCAAGACATCTGTTTTCACTCGAAACGACCAGTATCGGCTTGCGTCGCGGTTTGGTGTTGCGCGGTTTCATGTATGATTTCATACGCTTGTTTGCGCCTCATTTAGACCGGATTGGAGTGGATGCTTTTGTGATGGAACGCGATATCGGCAAACAGCGGCGTCTTTTCAAAGCGCATCTGAGCTATCTGCGAGTGCGCTAACCTCCTTTTCAAAATGTTTTATTCAGCATTGTTCCCAAGGCAAACCGGCGTGGCGCCAGCCGCCGATGGTGCTGCGGTGATGGTTTTCATCCAAAGGACCTTCAAATCCGTCCACTATGTTATAGACACGCTTAAGACCGTTTTCGAGTAAAACAGCACCCGCTTCGGCCGAGCGGCGTCCGCTTCGACAGATCAGGATGATGGCGGGGCAGTCGCTATCGGCACAGGTCGCGCCACCGAGCAACAATTCGCGTACTTGGGTCACGAAACGCGGATTGGGAGTCCAGTCAGGCTCATCCAGCCAAGGTATATGAATCGCACCCACCGGATGACCAACCATCAGGTATTCCATGCTGGAGCGCACATCGATCAACAAGCTTCGAGGGTCCTCCTGAAGCAGTTTATAGGCTTTCTGGGGCGTGAGAGTCGGCACTTTGGGAGGTGTCATGTCATCGGTCGCTCATGAGATAGTGGATACGATAGACTCTTTTTCATCTGTAAATCGCGATATCAGTACTTCCAGAAGCAACTGTCGAAACTCTACTTATGTGCGGCACGGAAGCGCATTAAAATCGGACTCGAAATACGCATTTATGCTCTGCAAACTGCACTTTTTCAACTAATTTTCTTTCCCTTGCTCATGCCTAAGCGACAACAACAGCTTGCTGCTAGGCGCCATTCTAGTGGATCGGAGGCTGCGATTCTGAGCTATCTTGAGGAAAATAGCGTTTTTTTGAAGAAATCGATCTCGAGTGATCCGCTACTCCATGCCTCATTAGATTTCCCAGAATCCGGCAGATTCCATGGTAATCGCCACGCCAGTCCTTACTGATCATCACCTTCGCAGAGTTTGCGCCGCAGAGTGCCGCGGCTTATACCGAGCGCCTTGGCGGTGGCCAGCTTGTTGCCGCCCAAGCGGTTCAGGGCGGCTTGCACGTAGCGGCGCTCGACTTCTTCCAACGGCAGGATTTTTTCTATCACCAGCGTTTTATCCTCGGCCGTATCGGCTGAAGGGATTGATTTGTCTGTGGGCGTGTATTTGGGAATGGTGTCGAGTCGCAGTTCCAATCCCGTAGTTTCAGTCATGGCGCGAACCAGTATATTGCGCAACTCGCGTACATTACCGGGCCAGTCATAGGTTTTAAGTGCGCCGATAGTTTCTTGGGGGATGGTTATATATTCACGATGAAAGGTATGGCGAAGTTCTCCGACGATCATTTCAGCCAATGGCTGGATATCTTCGGAGCGTTCGCGCAACGGCGGTAGGGTCAATGTAATGGTAGAAATACGATAGTAGAGATCGGCGCGAAAACGGCCTGCCTCGACTTCTGCGGCCAAGTCGCGGTTGGTGGCCGCAAGCAGTCGGACATCAACCCCGACTGTGTTGTTGGCGCCAACGGGCCGAATCTGACGTTCTTCCAGTGCGGTCAGCAGCTTGCTTTGAATTTCCAAGGGGAGTTCGCCGATTTCGTCCAGAAACAAGGTGCCACCGTTGGCTTGTTGCAACAGGCCAACGCGTTTGCCTTGTGCTCCAGTGAAGGCTCCTTTTTCGTGACCGAATAACTCAGTTTCCGCTAGTTCAGCCGGAATGGCGCTGCAGTTAACAGCCACGAACGGCTGTGTCTGGCGGATGCTGAAAAAATGCATCAGGCGGGCCAGTAAACCTTTGCCGACGCCAGTTTCTCCTTGCAGCAACACTGGAAATTCCTGTCCGATAATGCTGTGTATCCGCCGCAACAGGCGCTTCATCGGTGGGCTCTTGCAAACCAGACAACGTCCATGATCGAAACGAATACAGTCACTGTCTGGATCGAATGACGTTGGAACTTTTAACGTGGATTGATCTTGCTCAAAAAAAGCGAGGCGTTGACGCAGTTCATATGGATCGAGCGGCTTGACCAGATAGTCTCGGGCGCCGAGCTTGAGTGCCTTGATCGCATGCGAAACTTCGCTCATGCCCGAAGTGACGATCACTGGGGGTGTGCCAGGTCTGGAGCTTAATTCTTCCAACAGAATCAAGCCGTCCGGTGAATTCTGGAAAAACAGATCGAGTAGTACCAATTCGATGGACGTTTGCCCTGCGATTATATCCCGCGCACTTACAATATCGCTGGCCTCAATGACTTCATGCCCGTAGGTTTCGAGCAGTGAGCGCAGCGAGTCGCGCAGCGGCGGCTCGTCGTCAACGATCAGGATGCGCACGTCCTCGAGTCTCCCGATGGCGTATTTAGCTTGCGCACCCGAGGCAACAGGAAGCTGGCTTCAAAAATGCCATCCTGCTTCATGAGACAGAGGGCTGAATTATGGCGGTGGAGAATATGACTGGATAGGCTTAGACCAAGTCCCATGCCGCCGGTGGAAGGAGAAGCTGAGTCGCGGTACTGATTGCGTACGCTGATACGAATATGGCTTTTCAGGACCTGAACTTCGAATTCTACGTCGCCGATGCCATGACGGGAAGCGTTGAGCAGCAGATTCCAGAGCACTTGCTCAATCTGTTCGGCGTTACCCTTGACCGGAAGAGATCCTTCGGGAAAATGCGTGATGAGTTGACGCTGGTTGCGCAGTCCGGGTTCGAGCCGAGCCAGTAAAAGCAGGTCGTTCACGATTTCAATCAGGTCGAATCTTTCGTTTGTGATGCTTTGTTTTCTGCAGAGCATTCTTATGTTGTCGGCCAGCCTGTGGATTCGCTCTGCCTCACTACGCATGGCCAGTGCCAGCCGCTGGCTTTCCGGCGACGCGGCTTCTCGTTCGCTGAGAGCGAAGGCGGCATTGACCAGAGTGCTGAGAGGATTGTTGATTTCATGCAGCAAAGCGGACAAAGCGTCCTGGGCAGTGAACGGGGGCGGGGCGGGGACTTTTCGTTTGCTATTAAGCGCACGCATGAGTCTGCGCCACAAGGAATGAGGCGACCAAGACGCAAAGGCCCGAGCGGAAAAAATGGACAACGATTGTTTTCGTTGCCGTGAAATAATGTCGGCATCTCCCATCATCGATATTGTCTCCCGTATCGAGTTTCATATTGTTCTGAGGAAACCCTTCGCAGATCGATTTGCCTGCTTGCATGGGCATCTTCTCTTTTGCTGGTAATTGGACAAGAAAATAGCTCATTAGTTCCATTCTGTTGTTAGGAAATGTCATCGCATCACCCATTTCAACAGCGCTAGGAGCCAGTCGGATTTCAAAAATCATAGCGGGGCAGTGCCACTATCCCTTTCGCCGCAATAGATTTTTCTAAACCCTACGGCCCTAGCGGATTCATCCCGACTACGACGGGTTGGTTTGTCAAATTCGCCATTGCAATACCACGCCCACTGTGATCAGCAGGGCCATGATTTGATGGAACACCACCATCACGCCGGGGGATTTGGGTTTCAGGTTGACGGCATAAAAGAGGAAGAAGCCCACCGCCGCCTGCAGCAGAGCCAACGCGAAGGCGACTGGATAGAGGGGGCTGAGCCAGCCCAGCGTGCCGATGACGATCAGGGCGGCCAGGCCATGCACCACGAAGATCCATTGCGACGGCTTTTGAGGATGCAAGAAAGGCTCGATGGGCGTGCCGAAGCCGCGTCCGCCGGTGACCATGCCGCCCATGAAGATAGCGAACAGGATCGAATGCAAGGCCACGGTGACCTCGATGTAGGTGAAAAGATCGATGCCGGGATGGGCCAAGAGCAGGAGGTAATTCAAGAACACCGAATAGGCGAGCAGCCCGTGGGTGCCATGCACGAAGGCCGGCGCCTTGCCGGCCAGCACGTACAGCGTGCCCATGCCGAACAAGGCGGTGATCACGATCAGGCCGACGCCGAGAAAGGTTTCGTAGCGGGGATCGAGAACGGCGAGCGCCACCGCGCACAGGCCCACGGCGGTGGCCAGCACGCGGTGGGCGGCTTCCGGATCGCCGCGCAGGGTGAGCACCAGGATATTGCGGGTATATGGCCAGTGAGTGCCCAATGCCAGGCCGAAGCCAAAGCCTTCGACGATGCTGCCGAGCATGATGAGGGCGGCGGAGAAAATCACCTCGGCAAGGACCAAACCGGCCACAACGGCGGCTTTGCCTGTTTCTGGCGAGGTGAGTCCCCGCCAGACGCCCAAGGCCACGGCAAGCAGCAGAAGACTGCCGATGAGCAGGCCGATGGTGCGCACGGTGCGCGTGATTTCACCTTCTACGACGTGTTTGCCTTCTGC
>JALUXU010000069.1 GCA_027013225.1 Acidihalobacter sp.
CGGGCAAAAGTTTGCCTTCGCGTTCCCATCGTCTCAGCGTTTGAGGCACGACGCCCAGGAACTCGCCGGCTTCGCGAATACTGACCATCTTACTAGACATGCTTAATTTGTATATGAACGCGCAATAGCGTGCAAGTAACTGCTTAACTGCTCGAGCCCTTCCGACAGCCAATAAGGGTCAGAAAAATTCAAACCATTCAACCCCGACAGGGCAGGCCTTGCAGAGACCGCCATGTCGGGCGAATGGTTTCCTCTAACCCGCTTGCATCGAATCCAGCCTGGATTCCTCTATTTTCTCGCCATCGATCCATTGGCATTGTTGAAGAACTGGAAGAACTGCGAATCAGGTTCCAGTATCAACACATCATTCTTGCCATTGAAGGTGTGTCTATAGGCCTTGAGACTGCGGTAAAACGCATAGAAAGAAGGATCCTTCTGATATGCCTTGGCATAGATCTCCGTCGCCTTAGAGTCTCCTTCGCCTCGCAGAATCTGGGACTTGCGGTAAGCATCGGCCAGAATTACGGTCCGCTCGCGATCAGCGTTTGCCCGAATGCGCTCAGCAGCTTCCTTACCTCGGGCGCGGAACTCGGCGGCCACCCTGGCCCGCTCAGCCTCCATGCGCCGGTACACCGATGAAGCCACTTCAGGCGGCAGATCGATGCGCTTGAGGCGCACGTCGACGACCTGAATGCCAAGCGTCTTGGCCGCCTTGTCGGCCTGGCGCTCCACGGGACCGAGAATCTTGCTGCGCTCGCCGGCAACGGCTTGTTGAATGGTCAGTTTGCCGAATTCGCTTCGCAAGGCGTCTTTCATTATCTGGGAAAGACGCAGCAAGGCGCGTTGTTCATCTCCTCGCGTGGAACGATAGTACTGGTCCAGATTGGCGATACGCCACATCACGAAGTAATCAACGATGACGTTTTTCTTCTCATTGGTAAGAAAACGTTCTGGCTGCGAATCCAGGGTCAGCAAGCGGGTGTCGAAATACTTCACCTCTTCGACGATCGGCAGCTTGAAATGCAATCCAGGACCGATATCGGTGCGTTTTATCTCACCTAGCTTGAGCAGTATGGCATGTTGCCCCTGCCACACTACATAGGCGGACAGATAGATGCCGAGCCCGATGAGCGCCAGAACGATGGCGGCGATTTTTGTTTTCATGTCAACGTCCTCCCCGGGCGCGTTGTTCCGCGCGCTGCAGGCGTTCCGCGGCCATAGCGGCGGCAGCCGTCAAGGGCGGCGTAGAAGTTGCTGTGCCATTTGCCGAGCCGCCAGCGCTTCCCGGCCGGGTTTCGCTGCCTGCACTCATAAGTTTATCCAATGGCAGGTAGAACAGGCTCTTGCCTTGTCCTTTGGTATCGACCAAGATCTTGGAACTATTGGCCAACACCGATTGCATCGCATCCAGATAGAGCCGTTCTCTTGTCACCTTGGGCGCCTTGAGATAGGCCTTGAGCAGTTCATCGAACCGCGTGGCATCACCTTCGGCGCGCGCTACCACCTGCTGTTTGTAAGCCTCGGCTTCCTGCGTAATGCGAGCCGCCTCGCCCCGTGCCTGCGGCAGGATGGAATTGGCATAGGCTTCGGCCTCGTTGCGATAACGCACTTCGTCCTCACGCGCCTTGATGGCATCGGCAAAAGCGCTTTGTACCTGTTCGGGTGGTTGCGCGGATTGCAAGTTGACTTTTACCACTTGCAATCCCGCCTTGTAGCTATCCAGCGTGGTCTGCATGATCTGCTGGGTACGCAAGGCGATGTCAGCCCGCCCCGGGCCAACCACATAATCCATCTTGCTGTGCCCGACCACTTCACGGATCGCGCTTATCATGACATCGCGCAACACCATTTCTGGACTGCGCAAGTCAAACAGATATTCTTTTGGATTACTGATCCGGTATTGCGCGGAAAGATCAACATCGACGATGTTTTCATCCTTGGTGAGCATCGCCGACTTGCTTTGGGCGCTGCGGATCTGCCCAATATCGACGACGTTCACGGATTCTATGGGTTGTGGCAAGTGCCAGTGAGGGCCCGGCAGGGTCTCTCCGGCAAATGAGCCAAAGCGCAAGACGACGCCTCGCTCTCCCGGTCCAACGATGTAGAACCCCGACGCCAGCCAGCCGATCAACGCTACTGCGATAACAATTGCGATGGCTCCTGCTGGAAAGCCCGCCCCTCCGGACCCTTCACCTCGGCCACGACCGCCGAGACGATCCATCCATTGTCGCAACCAGCGCTCAAGGTCAAAGCCGCCGGAGCCACCTCCACGCCCGCCCCCTCCCCAGGGATCTTTGTTGCCTGAATTGTTACTACCAGGTTCATTCCAAGGCATTAGCCATTACTCCATATCAAAAATCATAACCAGCGTCCATTGAATCACTCGCGACGAAGCCCCTTTTTCCGAAATCTTTCCATGCCCTGCGAGCGCGGGCTGCCATGCCATCAGGAGACTTTTTATTAATTAAATTTCCCGAAGTAATCAGGATATTCGGACCCATGTGCAGCCAATTTCTTCAGCTTGATGATTCATTCAAGCTCGCGCCCCCCCTTTGCGGACGCCATTGGATGGACGACATATCCGACTGCCCAAGCATGTCATTCAAGGTGGATTGCGGTAATTGAATTTCCAGCTCCATGCCGCCATCGGCCTCGACTTTCTCGTCGAGCACCGCACCGAGATCGAATAGTCGAGCCCGCAAGCACCCTTCGGCCGGACCCAGATGCATCCAGCCATGCGCCATGTCCGGCACGAAGTGGTGCGCCAACACCTCCATCAATGCATCGAGGCCCTGCCCTTGCTGCGCCGACACCCACATACGCTCTACACCCCCCTCGCCTTTAGTGTCGATATGCGGAAGTTCCCCTAGTAAATCTATCTTGTTATAGACCCGCATCATCGGCCTATTCACCGCACCGATTTCCTCCAGCACCCGCTCTACGTGCGTAATTGTCTGCAATCGCTCGGGATCGGCCGCATCAACCACATGCAACAAAAGATCGGCATCACGGGTTTCCTGCAAAGTGGCGTGGAATGCCGCGACCAACTCATGCGGCAAATCTCTCACGAACCCCACCGTATCGGCCAGAACGGCCTCGATGCCGGGAGCCAACCCGATGCGCCTCAAGGTCGGATCTAAGGTGGCGAAAAGCTGATCGGCGGCGTGCACGCCAGCGCCGGAAAGGCGATTGAACAAGGTGGACTTGCCCGCATTGGTGTAACCCACCAGGGCAATGGTCGGCACTTGCGCCCTGCGCCGTGCTTGACGCCCCTGTTCACGTTGACGCCGAACGCGTTCAAGTTTGCGGCGGATCTGCTTGATGCGTCCAGACAACAAGCGCCGGTCGGTTTCCAGCTGGGTTTCGCCCGGCCCCCTTAAGCCGATGCCCCCCTTTTGACGCTCCAGATGTGTCCATCCGCGCACGAGACGCGTAGCCAGATGATTCAGCTGAGCAAGTTCCACCTGGAGCTTGCCTTCATGGGAACGGGCTCTCTGGGCAAAAATATCCAGAATCAAACCGGTCCTATCCAGTACCCTGGCCTTGAACAAGGATTCAAGGTTGCGCTCCTGACTGGGGCTCAGTGAATGATTGAAGATCACGAGTTGCGCACCACTAGACGCGATGCGCGCGGCGATCTCTTCAGCCTTGCCGCTGCCAACATAATATTTGGGATCGGGAGAACGCCGTCGCAAACGCATGGTGGCGACAACATGGGCACCCGCCGAGCGCGCCAGTTCGGAAAACTCGTCGAGTTCGCGTTGATCGGAAATCTCGGCGAAATCGACATGTATCAACAAGGCCGATTCGCCGCTCTTGGGACGTTCAAACAAAATTCAGTGCGTTCTTTTTTTATTCGGCATCATCATGATCTTCTTCGTTTTCGTCTGCCAATGGCAGTTTGACAGGACGCGATGGAACCACAGTCGAAATCGCATGTTTATAGACCATCTGGCTGACGCTGTTTTTCAACAACACAACGAATTGATCAAACGATTCTATCTGGCCTTGCAACTTGATGCCGTTGACTAGAAAGATGGACACCGGTATGCGTTCTTTGCGCAATATGTTGAGAAAAGGTTCTTGTAGGGTCTGTCCCTTGGACATGTGCTTAACTCCTGTTTTATTTATAGAGCGCGATGAGCAATCGCTTTATTTCGGGTAGCTATATTAGCATGAGGTTTCGAGATAGTTAGCGACGCTTGCATAAATTTTGCTCAACTTTAAATTGTCCGCCTCCCACCGCTCACAAGCCTGATCACGGCGCAGCCAGGTCATCTGCCGTTTGGCCAACTGGCGCGTGGCCGTAATTGCCTGAACGACCATTTCATCACGTTCGATTTCTCCGGCAAGATAGCGCCATACCTGGCGATACCCTACCGCCCGCATGGATGGAAAGGACAGATCCAAGCCTGGTCTCTTATATAGGCGCTCCACTTCTTCTATCAAGCCTTCTTGAAGCATATTTACAAAACGAGTAAAAATTCGCTTGCTTAGCTTTTCCCGATCCGCGGGAACAAGCGCCAGACGCAGGGCCTCGAACGGTTGGGTTTGCTCTTTACGGCGATACTGCAGCTCACTCAGCGGCAATCCAGTCAGGCGATAGACCTCCAGGGCACGCTGTATTCGTTGTGGATCATTGGGATGAATACGTGCCGCCGCAACCGGATCGATGCGTTGCAGCTGTTCATGCAAGGCCGCCCACCCATGGCTGGCCGCTTCCTGTTCGATCGCCTCGCGAACAGCGGCATTGGCGGGCGGCAACGCCGACAGCCCTTCTTCCAGCGCGCGGAAATACAGCATCGTCCCTCCTACCAACAGAGGCACTTTGCCGTCCGCCCGAATCGATCGCATTTCTTCCAGGGCATCGGCACGAAATCGAGCAGCGGAGTAGGATTCTTCCGGGTCAAGAATATCGATCAGCCGGTGTGGCGCTTCGGCCAATACTTCTGGGCATGGCTTGGCGGTGCCGATGTTCATGCCCCGATAAACGAGCGCCGAATCCACGCTGATGATTTCCAAGGGAAAGCGACGCACCAACTCCAGGGCAAGACCGGTTTTCCCGGTGGCGGTCGGCCCCATCAGAATAATGGCCGAATGAGGATAATCCCCGGTCGTATTCATCGCCCACGCAGAAACAATTTATCCAGCGCATCCAAACCGAGCTGGATCCAGGTGGGCCGGCCGTGATTGCATTGGTCGCTTCGCTCGGTACGCTCCATGTCACGCAGCAAACCGTTCATTTCTTCTAGAGTCAGACGCCTGTTGGCCCGCACCGCCCCATGACAGGCCATGGTCGAAAGCAGCGAATCGATACGCTCGTCGATGCGGGTGCTAACGCCGTACTCGAGAAAATCGGCCAAGATATCGCGTAACAATTGCGCCACATCCGCCTTGTTGAGTAAAGCCGGGACGCTGCGCACCCTGACACCTTCCGGGCCGATCCGATCGACCTCCAGCCCCAGACGCGCCAGCCATTCTCGCTGCTTCTCGGCGCACTCGGCTTCGCGGGGGCTCAAAGTCACGCTAAGCGGTAAGAGCAAAGGTTGAGCCGTGAGACGCTGTTCCCCCCATGATCGCTTGAGGCGTTCGTAAGTAATGCGCTCATGGGCCGCGTGCATATCTACCAGCACAAGGCCTTCGGTATTCTCTGCGAGAATGTAGATTCCCTTGAGTTGTGCCAAGGCAAAACCGAGGGGAGGCCCCTCCTCTCTGGTGGCCCGGACAGCCTCCTCTTCTCCATAGAAACGCACATACGCCGACAATTGCTCACGCACGGCATTTTCGGGAGGCGAAGCGGATGGATGTGTAGCCTTTTGCGCCTTGGGCACGTTGAAATCCAATTGAGGTGCGGGATGGGATTCGTGCGTTTTTGGCGTATTGGCGGAAACGCGCGACCCTTGATAGGAACCTCTTCCCTGGAGTCTTCCCGGTCGAGTTTCAGCCAAGGCCTCCTTCAAGGTGCGATGAACGTAATCATGCACCAATCGGCTCTCCCTAAATCGAACTTCGGCCTTGGCGGGATGGGCATTGACGTCCACCAATGCGGGATCCATCTCAAGAAACAGCAAGAAAGCGGGATGACGGCCATGATAGAGCACGTCTTGATAAGCCAGGCGAACAGCATGTGATAACACTTTGTCCCGCACCATGCGGCCGTTGACGTAAAAATATTGCTGATCCGTCTGGGCTCGCGAATAAGCCGGCGCTGCTAACCAGCCATGCAAGCGCAGACCCGCCGCCTCATGCTGAACATGAAGCGCCTGTCCCATAAACGCCTTACCAAGCACTTCGGATACTCGATGTTCACGCGCCTCATCTGACTCAGCGGCACGAAGCTGGATTTGGGAGCGGCCATTGTGGGAGAGGCTCAAACTCACATCGAAACGACTCAAGCCAATTTTGCGCGCCACTTCTTCGATATGCAGGTATTCCGTGCGTTCGGTACGCAGAAACTTTCGTCGTGCCGGTACGTTGAAGAATAGATCACGTACCTCGACGGTGGTTCCCGGTGGATGAGGCGCCGGTTCCGGCTGGCCGAATTCCTCGCGTCCGTTACCGCGTAAGCGCCAACCCGACATCGCGCCCCGCTGACACGAAGTCAACGTGAGTCGCGAAACGGAGGCGATGCTGGGCAGTGCCTCGCCTCTGAATCCGAGGCTGCTTATATGCTCCAGATCGTCTAGTGACGCAATCTTGCTGGTGGCATGACGCGAAAGCGCCAGCGCCAATTCCTCACGAGAAATGCCGTTGCCATTGTCCCGCACCCGCATCAAACGCATACCGCCTTGCTCTATATCGATATCGATCCGGTTCGCGCCGGCATCCAGACTGTTTTCCAGCAATTCCTTAATTACCGAAGCAGGCCGCTCGATCACCTCGCCGGCGGCAATCTGGTTGATCAATTGGGGGGAGAGACGTTGAATTGGCATGGAATTGACATCCTCCTCAGCCTGAAGGCCGGAGATTCCTACGGCGCTCAGGCGCGGCATCGAGCCGCCGCCGAGTCGCTTCGGCGGGTTCCTGCTGCTGGCGGCATTACCGCACCGCTCACTTCACAGGCGAACCGGGCGTGTCCCGCCCTTAGAGCATTGATCGCGCCGACCACATCGGCGTTTTCCTCGAAACCACACTCCACACACTCGAACCGGGCTTGCGTCTGGCGGTTGTCCGCCGACACATGGCGGCAACACGGACAGGCGCGGCTCGCGTTCCTGGGCGGCACGGCGATGAGATGCCCGCCGTTCCACGCCAGCTTGTAGTCCAGTTGGCGGCGGAACTCAAACCAGCCTTGATCGAGGATGGACTTATTCAGGCCCGACTTGGCCCGAACGTTTCTTCCCGGCGCATCGGCCAGCCAGGCCGTTTCTGTGCTGTTGCGCCACTCGGTGAGCCGCTTGCGCAGGCCCGCATAGCCCAGCTTTTTCTCACCGCGCTCGTAGCGGGCCTTCTGCAACGCCAACGCCTCGTTGAACACAAAGCGGCACGAGCCGGCGAAGCGACGCATTTGCCGCTCTTGCCGGCCGTCTGGCCGGAGTTCGTACTTGTAGGCTTGGAGTCGTTGCATGCCTTGAATCATACTCTTGGTCTATGAGCGATGAAAACGCTATCCGACACGGACGGCACTGCGTATTCAAGATGCACGTCCACTTGGTCTTTGTGGTGAAATACCGCCGCAGCGTGTTCGATGGCGACGCCATCAACCGGCTACGTACCATCTTCGCCAAGACCTGCGTCGACTTCGAGGCGCTGCTGACCGAGATGGACGGTGAGGGCGATCATGCTCACCTGTTGGTGGAATATCCACCCAATGTGGCGGTCTCCAACCTCGTGAACAGCCTCAAAGGCGTGTCCAGCCGTCTGCTGCGCAAAGAGCGGCCCGACATCCAGAAACGCTACTGGAAGGGCGTGCTGTGGTCGCCATCCTACTTCGCCTCAAGCCGTGGTGGCGCACCGATTTCCATCGTGCGCCAGTACATCGAACAGCAGCAGACACCCCACTGAACCCCAAGGACGGCTATGCCGTCCGCGCTATCCTTCCCCGCCCTGAACGGCGGGGCTTGTCGCGCGCGGGGGCAGCGGCGGTCCGTAAAAATGCCCGGACATGGATGGCGTGATCATGCCTACTAGAATGTTTTCACAGCTTTTCTCATGAACTTATACTGACGAGACCGCTGTTAGATGACGGAGCCCTGGCGAGATTTATGCCGCCCGCGACGAAGATCTCATGAAAACGCCGCTTTCGCCCGTGATCTCGCCGCCAACAGGCTGCCCGGCGGAGCATTTTGGTCAAAATACTCCACGATGCCGGCATGCAACGCTCTGGCCATACGTTGCTGGAAAGCGGCCGTGCGCAACAATCGTTCTTCTGCAGGGTTAGAAATAAAGGCCGTTTCAACGAGAGCGGAAGGAATGTCGGGAGACTTAAGCACCACGAACGCCGCGCGTTCGATGGTACGCGAATGCAAGCGTATGACTTTGTTGATATTGGATTTCAGGTGCTCGCCCAGTTTGAAGCTTGCTTCCCGCGTTGCCCTCTGAGCCAGATCGACCAACACCGAAGCCACCTCGTTGCCCTTGTTAGAAAGATTGACGCCAGCGACCCGGTCGACCTCGTTCTGACGTTGCGCCAACAGGCGCGCTGCCTCAGATGAAGCGCCTCGCTCCGAAAGTACATAAACCGTAGACCCCTTCGGATAACGATAGGGGGAGGCATCGGCATGAATGGAAACGAAAAGATCGGCTTGTTTTGCTCTGGCTTTCCGCAACCGCTCCCGCAGGCTAACAAATTGATCGCCACGGCGAAGCATGTAGGGCCGCATACCGAGCGTTTTGCGAATCAGTGATTCGAGTCGACGGGCGATCTCCAACACTACCGTCTTTTCATACGTACCGCGTTTGCCGATAGCACCCGGATCCACTCCACCATGCCCCGGATCAATGGCAATCACCACGTCCCGCAGACGTCGGTTGGGCTGTGCCGATCCAGCACTGATTACCGGCGGGGGCTTGTCACTGGTCGATTCTTCCGTCAAATCGACCACCAATCGATAGCCTTTGCCGGCGTGGTTGGGATTTAACAGCAAACTGCTGGGACGGGCGGGCGCGGCGAGGTCTAAAACCACTCTAAGATCCGTCGCATGCCGGCGGGCATAACGTATCCCCCTAAGCAGGGCAAGGGGCTTGATGCGGATGTTTTCCGGAGCGCGCACCCGCTTGAAATCGATCACTACCCGCTCGGGTCGGGAAAGCGTGAACAAGCTATGGGCCACGGGGGCGCTGAGATCGAAGACAACCCGTGTCGCTTGGCCATACCGGCTGATGCGTACTCCCTTGACCGTGGCCAGGGGAGCGGCCAGAGCGCGCGGACTAACAAGCACTGCCGCCGCTGCGCCCGAAATGCCCAACAGCTGGCGCAAGAACAGTCGGCGTTCGTGTTTGTCATCATTCCTGTCCATCACATGACCCTCACGATGGCGGGCGGTCGTCTCTTTGAACCGGGATCCTGCTGAATTCGTGAAAATCCCCGGCGGGACGCTTTCCCCAGCCCGACCCTAGCGTTTTGCAAGTCTCTCGATGATCATGCAATCAAGCGCCAAATGCAAGTAAAAATTTCTATGATTTATGAAGATAGCCGCCAAACCTGTGCTTTTACTTCAAGACCGGATAGAGGCTTCCAAACAGAATGCTCCATCAGCCTAAGGATGAATCGTTCGCGCAAGCGCTTGCACGAAATCATCCCGGCCGTGGCAGTGAAGAATGCGTCCGGGACGAGCGTACTCAAGCTCCAACGTCAGATCGGCCGGCAAAAGCAAATCTCCGGCGCGTTCCGGCCACTCGATAAGGGCGATAGCGTCAACACCGAGATAATCGCGTATTCCTATGAACTCGAGCTCTTGCGGATCGGCCAGGCGATAGAGATCGAAGTGATGCATTGTCCGATCAGCCAGGGTATAACTTTCCACCAGTGTATAAGTGGGGCTACGCACTGCGCCAGTGTATCCAAGCGCGCGCAAATAGGCTCGAACCAGGCTGGTTTTCCCCGCTCCCAGTTCTCCACGCAAGAAAACCCGTGTTCCAGGAATCAATAGTTCCGCCAGAGGCGCTCCGAGCGCTGCGGTAGCCGCCTCGTCAGGCAAGTGAATCGTCGACATAGCCATCATGCGGTCTAGGTAATATTCTTTTTTCCATTAAATAAACACCTCATTTCACGAGGCTGACGCGAATCTTGACCTTCACTTTCGCGCTCCTCTCAACAGCACGATCGGCTTTTGTTAAGCTTTCGGGAATCACTAAGGATTGATCAGTCGTGGAATTTCAATCGCCACATCTCCAGCCAGCAAACCGCGTTGGCCATGCTTAAGGGCAGCCACATCGCCCGCCGAGGCATGCAGGCAAACGCCTTCGCGGGCCGCCTCGGCCGGAGGCAATCCCTGAGCCATCAAGGCAGCGATGATTCCAGTCAGGACATCGCCCATGCCGGCTGTAGCCATGCCTGGATTGCCTGCTGCGCATACCGTAACTTCCTCTCTCGCCTGCACCAGCGTTCCCGCCCCCTTGAGCACGCAGACACCGCCATAACGGCCACTGATTTCCCGGACGGCCGCAAAGCGGTCAAGCTGCACTTCTGCAGCACTGACGCCAAGCAAGCGGCCCGCTTCGGCAGGGTGAGGGGTCAGCACCCAGTCATCACGGCACAAGGGCGACTTTGCAAGGCGATTCAGTCCATCGGCATCGACTACCAAAGGTTTGCTTTCGCTCGTCACGCGGCTCCACAGCGCATCCCCCCATTCATCCAGCCCCATCCCCGGCCCGAGCGCCAACACGTCTGCCTTGGCCAGCAGAGGAGCAAGCGCATTTTCTCCTGAAATGCCACGCACCATCAATTCCCAGCGGCCGCTGTTGAGAAAAGAAGCATGCGCTGGATGCGTAGCGACGGTGACCAGACCGGCTCCGGTACGCAAAGCCGCCTCTCCTGCCAGGCGAACGGCGCCCGACATGCCGGGCGCACCGCCTATGAGCAGGACATGACCATTTTCCCCCTTGTGAGATGATGGCGGGCGGGGTGGCAAAGGGCGAGATCCTTGCCGCAGAAAAGCAGCGGGAGCAAGGCGGGCGACGGCTTCAGGCGGCACATCCAAATCGGCGAAGACTGTTTCACCGCAGCAATCTGGCCCCAAACCCGTGTACAGCCCCCGCTTGCGCACGATAAAGCTCACCGTGAGAGCCGCACGCACCGTCACTCCTGGCGCGCTGCCCCGATCTGCATCCAGACCCGAAGGCACGTCCAGGGCCAACACGTCTCGCCCCTCCAGAGCCTCAATGGCCGCCGCCCACTCTCCCTGGGGCGCGCGCGCAAGGCCCGTACCAAACAAACCATCCACATACAATGACGTCGAAGGCAGAGTGCCAGCGAACGACTCGACTCTACCGCCACAGGCCAGCCAATCAGCCAGAGCAAGGGAAGCTTCGCTGCCAGAATGGGGCCCACGGCCGAGCATCACCACGCGCACCTCGAGGCCAGCGGCATGCGCCAGACGAGCCAGCACCAGCCCGTCGCCTCCATTATTGCCACTGCCGCAAACCACGCACAGCGATTGAGCCATGGGCCAGCGCCGGCGCAAGGCAACATAAGCCGCCTCGCCCGCGCGTTGCATCAAGTCATAGCCGGCGTAACCGAACTCCGTGATCAAACGTCGGTCGATGATGCGGGATTGCTCGGCGGTAAACAGCGGATAAATAGCGTCTTGCATGCGGTAAAGTATAACCGCAATCATTCCAAAGTCTGCGCAAACAAAGTCCACATGAATCCCGTCACACCCGCTCAAGCCGAAGAACTCGCCCAGCGCATAAAAGCATGGGCGCGGGAACTTGGTTTTTTGGCGTGCGGGATCTCGGACACGCATCTTGAAGACGCCGAAACACGCCTGCAGAAGTGGCTGTCAGAGGGCATGCATGGCGAGATGGCGTGGATGGCGCGGCATGAAACCAAGCGCAGCCGTCCCTCAGAACTGGTGCCGGGCACCGTGCGGGTGATTTCGGTGCGCATGGATTATCTGCCGCCCGCCGGCGCGGATGCCGAAACGGTGCTGAACGTGCCGACCGCCGGCTACGTTTCGCGCTATGCGCTGGGTCGGGATTACCACAAGCTCATGCGCAAGCGCCTTCAGCGGCTGGCAGAACGCATCAGCGCAAGCATCGGCCCGTTCGGCTATCGCGCCTTCGTGGACAGCGCGCCGGTGATGGAAAAGCCCCTGGCGCAAAAGGCAGGGCTGGGCTGGATAGGCAAGCACACCAATCTGCTCGCACGCGAAGCCGGCTCCTGGTTTTTCCTGGGCGAGCTCTACACCGACCTGCCATTGCCGGTGGATACCCCGGGCGAGGCGCACTGCGGGCGCTGCATGGCCTGCCTGGATATTTGCCCCACGCAAGCCATCGTCGCGCCCTACCGCTTGGATGCGCGGCGCTGTATTTCTTATCTGACGATCGAGCTAAAAGGGGCCATTCCGATGGAATTCCGCCCTCTTGTCGGCAATCGCATTTACGGCTGTGACGATTGCCAACTGGTATGTCCATGGAACCGTTTCGCCCAAACGAGCAAAGAACCCGATTTCGCTCCCCGTCACGCGCTGGACGCGCCGAGGCTTGTGGAGCTGTTCGCCTGGAGCGAAGCCGAATTTCTCGCCCGCACCGAAGGCTCGGCCATCCGCCGCATCGGCCATGAGCGTTGGCTGCGCAACATCGCCGTGGCCTTGGGAAACGCGCCGGGCACGCCGGAGGTGATCGCGGCGCTCGAGGAACGCGCCGACCATCCTTCGCCGCTGGTGCGCGAGCACGTGGGCTGGGCGCTAGCCCGCCACCGGCGCCGACTCAGCGCAGGTGCTTATAGTGATTGATCAGGCCGTTGGTCGAGCTGTCGTGACTCGTCACCGGCCGCTCGTCGGCGAGTTCAGGCAGGATCGTGCGCGCTAGTTGCTTGCCCAGTTCCACGCCCCACTGGTCGAAGGAGTCGATGCCCCAGATCACGCCCTGCACGAAAATCTTGTGCTCATACAGGGCGATCAGCCGCCCCAGGCTGTAGGGTGTGATTTTTTCCATCAGCAATGAATTGCTTGGGCGGTTGCCGGGCATGACCTTGTGCGGGGCGAGGCGGTGCGCCGCGGCTTCGTCCATGCCCTGGGCCAGCAGCTCTGCGGTCACCTCTTCCAGCGTGCGCCCTCGCATCAGCGCCTCGGGCTGGGCGAAGAAGTTGGACAGCAGGATGCGATGATGCTCTCCGACCGGATTGTGCGAAACCGCCGGCGCGATGAAATCGCAGGGGATCAGGCGCGTGCCCTGGTGGATGAGCTGATAGAAGGCGTGCTGGCCATTGGTGCCCGGCTCGCCCCACACCACCGGCCCGGTGGCGAAGTCCACCGCCCGCCCTTCGCGGTCCACATGCTTGCCGTTGCTCTCCATGTCGCCCTGCTGGAAATAGGCGGGGAAGCGCTCCAGATACTGGTCGTAGGGCAGGACGGCGTGGGTTTCTGCGCCGAAAAAGTTGATGTACCAAATGCCGATCAAGGCCAGAATCACCGGCATGTTCTCATCAAGCGGCGTCAGCCGGAAATGTTCGTCCATGGCGTGGGCGCCTTCGAGCAATGCCTCGAAACGGTCCATGCCGATGTACAGGGCGATGGACAGGCCGACCGCCGACCACAGGGAATAACGTCCGCCCACCCAGTCCCAGAACCGGAACATGTGATCGGTGTCGATGCCGAACTCGCGCACGCCCCGCTCGTTGGTGGACACGGCCACGAAATGCCGCGCCACCGCCGCCTCGTCCTCATGGTAGTCGAGTAGCCACTCGCGCGCGGTGTGAGCGTTGGTCAGGGTTTCCTGGGTGGTGAAGGTCTTGGAAACGACCACGAACAGCACCGTTTCCGGATCGACTTTGCGGAAGGTCTCGCGGATGGCGGTGCCGTCCACATTGGAGACGAAATGCACGTTCAGCCGCGGATGGCCGTAGGGCGTGAGGGCGCGGCAGACCATTTCCGGCCCCAGATGGGAGCCGCCGATGCCGATGTTGACCACGTCGGTGATGGGCTTGCCGGTGAATCCCGTCCACTGCCCGGAATGGACCTTATCTACAAACCGGCGCATCTGCGCCAGCACCGCATTGACCTCGGGCATCACGTCCTTTCCCTGGTCGTAGATGGGGCGATTGGAGCGGTTGCGTAAAGCCACGTGCAGCACCGCACGGTCTTCGCTGACGTTGATATGTTCGCCTGCGAACATCTTGTCCCGCCACAACTCGACCTCGCGCTCGCGCGCCAGTTCCAGCAGCAGATCGAGGGTTTCGCGGTTGATGCGGTTCTTGGAATAGTCCAGCAGCAGATCGTCCATGCGTAGCGAGAAATGCTCGAAACGGTGCGGGTCAGCGGCGAACAGGCCGCGCATGTGCATGTCGCGCACGGTTTCGTAGTGCGCCCGCAGACGCTGCCAGATCTTCAAATGGTTAAGTTCGCTCATTTCGGATAGGCCTCCTGTTCGTAGGCAGCCAGATCGATCGCATTGCGCCAGCGCTGATCCTCGCGATCGAACAGCCGGTTGGCTTCGCGCGGGCCCCAGCTGCCCGCAGGATAGGTGTGGATGAAATCACGCTCGATGGCCCAGACCCGCAGCACCGGATCGACCACCCGCCAGGCCCAGGCCACCTCGTCGTAGCGTAGAAACAGGGAATGATCGCCCTCGATCACGTCCAGCAGCAGGGCTTCGTAGGCGCCGAGCTGGCCCGCATCGGGCGCCGCATAACTGGCATCGAGCTGCACGGTGCGAGTGCGCATTTCCAGTCCCGATTCCTTGACCTGCAATTCAATGCGCATGCATTCTTCCGGCTGGATGCCCAGTAACAGCCAGTTGGGCTTGAGCGCTTCCACCGCCGTCTCGCGAAACAATTGCTGCGGTGGATGCTTGAAGCGAATGGCGATCATCGAAGTATCGGCTGCCATGCGCTTGCCGGTGCGCAAATAAAAAGACACGCCCCGCCAGCGCCAATTGTCGATATACAGCTTTAAGGCGGCGAAGGTTTCAGTGGCGCTGTCGGATGGCACATCCTCTTCCTCGAGATAACCCGGCACCGCTTCGCCATCCACAACACCACGTGCATACTGGGCGCGGAAAGCATGAGCATGTACCGCCGACGGTGGAATCGGCCGGATCGAACGCAAAACCTTTACCTTTTCATCCCGTAAGGCTTCGGCTTCCATGCATGCCGGCGGCTCCATGGCAACCAGTGTCAGCATTTGCATCAGGTGGCTCTGGATCATGTCGCGTAATGCGCCCGCACCGTCGTAATATTCAGCCCGCCCGCCGACACCTTGGCGCTCGGCATGAATGATCTGCACATGGTCGATGTAGTTGCGGTTCCACAACGGCTCAAGCAAAAGATTGGCGAAACGGAACACCAGTATATTCTGGATAGTCTCTTTACCCAGATAATGATCGATGCGAAAAATCTGTTCTTCCTGGAAGTACTTGTGTAGATTACTGTCGAGCATTTGAGCGCTCTCCAGGTCATACCCGAACGGTTTCTCCACCACAAGCCTCCGCCAACTGCCCGGCCTTTCCTGATTGAGGCCGGCCTTTGCGAGATTTTTACTTACAGCAGCGAACTCGGACGGAGGGATGGCGAGATAAAACACAAGATTGTCCGCCGGCAAATCCGGATCGCCATTCAGTCTGACCGTCAATGCCTCATAACAGCCTTGTTGACGCAAATCGCCTTCCATAAAATGCAAACGCCGGGCAAAACGGCCGAAGACCGCGGTGTCGAAGGCATTGCCGAAACTGACGCTCAAAGCGGCTTCCACCTCTCCTCGCCAAAGATCATCGTCCCAATCGCGGCGCCCCACGCCGATCACCGCCACATCGGGAGGCAAGGATTCGGCCTTTTCCAAACGATACAGCGCCGGCAAGAGCTTGTTGACCGACAAATTGCCGGTAGCCCCAAAAATCACGAAACTGCAGGCCTTTTGCATAGCTTCACCTCAATAATCCTCGATATCAGGATTGTAACGGCTTATGGAACGCATGTCCGGCCCAACTATGGACAAGCAGTAGCGTGGCGGCAAGAATAAGGCATTGAATTTTATGTCCTCACAAACCCCTGGAGTTGGGCATGCGTATCCTTTTCGCCAGCAGCGAAGCGCGATCTCTCATCAAAACCGGTGGCCTGGCCGATGTCAGTGCCGACCTACCCACCGCTCTTTCTGAACTCGGTCATGAAGTTCGATTGGTATTACCGGCCTATCTCGATAGCAAGGCGAAACACGCCTGGAAAAAGCTGGGCACACTCGCTCTGCCCCCTCCTTTTCCGCCCGTCGAGGTACTCGAGGGCATTTTGCCCGACAGCCAGGTAAGCGTCTGGCTGATCGATGCCCCTTTGTATTTCGACCGCGCTGGCAATCCCTATCTCTCGCCGGATGGGCATGAATGGCCGGATAATCACTTGCGTTTCGGGCTTTTCGGTCAAGCCATCGCCGACCTGGCACTGGGTGGCGCTCCCACGCACTGGCGCCCTGACATCCTCCATTGCAACGATTGGCAAACGGGGCTTGCGCCGGCATTGCTCTCCGATCGGCCTCATCGACCGGGTTGCGTATTCACCATTCACAATCTCGCCTATCAAGGACTGTTCCCGCGCTCGGCTTTCGATGAACTCGAACTCCCCCATCATCTGTGGAATCCAGAAGCGCTGGAATTCTACGGCCAACTCTCTTTCATCAAGGGAGGCATTGCTTTTGCTGACCGCCTGACGACGGTGAGTCCCACCTATGCACGGGAAATCCTCACTCCCGAACAAGGCGGCGGCCTGGAGGGGCTGCTGGCGAAGCGGGCGAATGTATTGACTGGCATTCTCAACGGCATAGACACTCATCTATGGGATCCACGGCATGATCGCTTCATTGCTCACCTCTACGACCCCACCGATCGCGCCGCGAAAGCCGTCAATACCTCAGCCCTGCGAACCGCATTGGGGTTGGAAAACATCGCCAGCCTCCCCTTGCTGGCTCACATCGGACGCCTGGTCGAACAAAAAGGCATCGACCTGATACTCACGGCGCTAGAACCTCTGCTAGCAGCCGGACGTGCCCAGGCAGTGATTCTGGGCAGTGGCGAAAAACGCTTCGAACAGGGACTGGAGAAACTGGCGATGCGCTATCCCCGTATGATCGCTACCCGAATCGGCTACGACGAAGCGCTGGCACATCGTATCGAGGCAAGCGCCGATGCCTTTCTCATGCCGTCGCGTTTCGAACCCTGCGGCCTTAATCAGATGTATAGCCTGCGCTACGGCACCGTGCCCATCGTCAGGCGCACCGGCGGCCTCGCCGATACGGTTATCGATGCCTCTCCCGAAGCACTCTTGGAGGGCAAGGCCAATGGATTCGTCTTCGACGAAATCAGCAGCGCCGCCCTGTCGGTGGCGATTGAACGGGCGCTGGACGCCTGGCACAAACCCGACCTCTGGGCGGCACTGGTCGCCGCCGGCAGCGCCTGCGAATGCGATTGGCGAACGCGCGCCAGGGAATATGTGGAGCTTTACCGCCGCATGCTCTGAATATCATTCCCACACTTCGGGTTATACTGCGCATGGTTCATAACCCGAATATTTCACATCCATAGGACGCGATGATCGCGCCAGGACGGGCGTTCTCGGTCGACTATCGACTACATCGAACCGGCCCATTGCTATTTATCTTCCTCAAGGCACGGCAAAATGGCGGGAATAGGCTTATCCATCCCGTATTTTGCTATTACACCATGTTGAAAAGAGTCTCGTTATGAAGCAAGCCACTCCAACTTTGCTGCGACCTTATGACAAGCAACTACGCGCCCGCGTCAAGCTACTCGGCTCCCAGCTGGGGGAAATCTTGAGGGAGCACGCTGGCAGAAAAGTTTATTTTGCTGTCGAAACCTTACGCAAAGGTTACATCCGCCTCAGGCGACAGGAAGATCCTGCCTTGCGCGATCGCCTCATGAGATACATCGCCCGTCTGGACATCGACACTCTGGAACAAGTCATCCGCGCTTTCACCTGCTATTTCAGCCTCGTCAACATCGCCGAAGAAGATCACGCCCACCGCTGGCGGCGGCAGCAAGTCTCGAAGGGAGAACGTTTCTGGCCCGGCTCTTTTGCCCGCACCATCCACGAACTGCAAGCCAACGGGCTACATGCCGACCAGTTGCAAACCCTGCTCGACCATTTGTGCTACAACCCGGTGATCACCGCCCATCCCACCGAAGCGCGGCGACGCACCATCATGGAAATCCTGCGGCGCATCTTTCTGGTCAACGACCAGCTCAACCTGCGCCGCTGGGGGAAGCTGGAGCGCGAGGGATTGCTGGAGGATCTGCGCCGTGAAATCCTCACGCTCTGGCGCACCGACGAGGTGCGGATGCTCAAGCCAACAGTGCATGACGAAATCAGAAACGGTTTGTATTATTTCCGCGAAAGCCTGTTCGAAGCCGTGCCCTTGACCTATCGCTATGCCCAGCGGGCCATGGACCGCTACTACGGAGAAGGAGCAATCAACGTGCCAAGCTTCATTCGTTTCGGCAGCTGGATCGGCGGCGATCGCGACGGCAATCCCTATGTCAAACCGGAGACTACGGAATACGCGCTGCGACTGCAGATGCATGAAGCGCTCGAGGAATATCATCGCCGCCTGGTCGATCTCGGCAAGCGCCTGACCCATTCTTTGCGTCTATGCAGTCCTTCGCCTGAATTCCTCGCCAGTCTGGAACTTGACCGAAACATCTGTGGCGGCGAATACGACGAAAAGCTCCCCGGCTTTACCAATGAGCCCTACCGCCGCAAGCTCTACACGATGCGCTGCCGCCTTCAGCACACCCTGGATGCCGTCCGCCAGCGTTTGCGCGGTCATCCGGCCCGTTTGGACGCCGCCGCCTACCGCCACGCCGACCAACTGCTCAACGACCTGAAACTCATACGCGATTCCTTGATCTCGCACGGCGATGCGCTCATCGCCAGCGGCGAATTACAAGACCTCATCCGTCTGGTCGAAACATTCGGATTCCATTTGCTCAAACTGGATATCCGCCAAGAGTCCAGCGTCCATACCCGTACCGTTGCCCAGATCATCGAACAACTTGCGCCGGGCCATGACTATTTAGGTATGGATGACGCAGCCCGTTGCCGCCTTCTGGGGCGCTTGATCGACACAGCCGTCCTGCCCACTTACGACCGAGCTCTGCTTGATGATGAGGCCCGGGAAACTCTGGCCGTATTCGCGACCATAGGACGAATGCGTGAAGAGATAGGCGAAGATCCTTTCGGCAGCTACGTGATTTCGATGACCCATCAGGCCAGCCATGTGATCGAGGTTCTGTTTCTAGCCCGCCTGGCCGGCTTATGCGGCCGCACGGAAGAAGGACGCTTCTGCCACGTTCGCGCCGCGCCCTTGTTCGAAACCATCGAAGATCTAGCGCATATTCGCGACGTGCTTGGACGGTTGTTTTCCGCATCCGCCTACGACGGCATGCTCAAAGCAGCCGGCAATACCCAGGAAATCATGCTCGGCTACTCCGATTCCACCAAGGACGGGGGCATTCTTGCCTCGGCTTGGGAACTCTATGAAGCACAGCGCCAGATCATCCAAATCACCCACGCGCACAACATTCATTGTCGCCTCTTCCATGGCCGTGGGGGCACTGTCGCCCGCGGCGGCGGTCCAACGCACGAGGCCATCATCGCTCAACCGCCAGGCACCGTGGAAGGTGAGATCAAGTTCACGGAACAAGGAGAAGTGCTCTACTACCGCTATGGTCACCAGGAAACCGCCGTGCATGAACTGACGCTGGGCAGTACCGGCCTGCTCAAGGCCAGCCTCGGCCTGGTACGCGAGATCCACGCCGATCGCGCGCCCTATCTGCAAACCGCAGCCGAACTCGCGGTTCTTGGCGAGGAGGCCTACCACGATCTGATCGACCGCACCCCCGGTCTGATCGACTTTTTCTATGAGGCGACACCAGTCAGCGAAATCGGGCGTCTCAACATCGGCTCGCGCCCTTCGCACCGAAAAAGCAGCGACCGCAGCAAGTCATCCATCCGCGCCATCCCCTGGGTATTTGGCTGGGCCCAGGCCCGTTACACCTTGCCAGGGTGGTATGGCATCGGTACGGCATTGAAACGCTGGCGTGGCGATGACCCGGAACGACTCGCGCTGCTGCGCGCTATGTATCAGGAATGGCCCTTCATGCGCGTCCTGCTGAGCAACATTCAGATGTCTCTGTTCAAGGCCGATATGCGCACCGCGGCCGAATACACCAGCTTGGTTCATGATCAAGCGCTCGCGCGGCAGATTCATCAGCGTATCGCCGAGGAATACGCGATGAGTGTCGAGGAAATCCTGACCGTCACCGGGACGGAAGAACTGCTGACGGAAAATCCGACACTGGCGCTCTCGCTGAGCCGCCGCAATCCCTATCTGGATCCACTCAATCACATTCAGATCATTCTTCTGCAACGCTATCGTCACGCACAGAATGAAACACCCGAAAATAATCTCTGGCTAGGCCCTTTGCTGCGTTCCATCAAAGGAATCGCCATTGGCCAGCGCAACACCGGATGAGTCGCTAGAATAAAACCCTTGTTTTCTAATATATATGCTACATTCATCGCTCAGAAACTCGCACTCAAAGACCTCAATGAACCATGATCAGTAATACGCGAGGACCACGGCTATCCAAAAGTGTGGCTGCTTTCATGTTCATTCAAGGAGGGATCGCCTTCGGTTCGGTGTATCTTGCCGCTGAGCTGCGATTCCTCTTCGATCCCGAAATCAACGCCTACCTTGAAGACTTATGGCCGAGTGCACTGACATTCGCCGCCATGACTGTTCTCGGCCTCGCTTCCATCGGCCTCTACCGGCAGCAACTTCGCGGCAACCTCAGCCAGGTGCTCCTGCAAATCGCCTTCGGCATCGTGATTGCCATGATCGGCACGGCGTTGATTTTCTATCTCATCCCTTCCATCTATATTGGCCGTGGCGTCATTTCTTTGGCCATGCTGCTGACTTTTTTGGGCGCTATATGCTCTCAACTCATTTTTCTCAAACTGCTGGATCACGAAGCGTTCAAGCAAAGAGTGCTGATGTATGGCGCCGGCCAGAATGCGCAAGCCCTGATGGAGCGGCTACAACGAAAATCCGATCAGCGCCGGTTCCACATCGTTGGTTTCGTTCCTGTCTCAGGAGAATCCGCGTGCATTCCCGAAGACCATCACATCCACGCTGATGAAACTGATCTTGTGAACCTCGCGCAACGGGAAAGAGTGGACGAAATCGTGATCGTCATGGACGAAAAGCGCAACCAACTACCACTTGAGCAATTGCTCACGCTCAAATTCAGCGGGCTGAAAATAAGAAATGCGAGCGACTTCTATGAGCATTACATGGGCAAGCTCAAAGTCGATCTCATGCCGCCATCGTCTCTCATTTTCGCCTCCGGTTTCGAACGGAACAATCGCGAGGAAATCCTGAAACGGATGCTTGATATTGGGGTTTCAACAACCATGCTCGTATTGCTATGGCCAATCATGTTGCTGACCGCGTTCGCGATCCGGCTCGAAGACGGCTGGCGCGCGCCCATCCTGTATCGGCAGACCCGCGTCGGCCGCTATGAAACACCGTTCAAGGTTCTCAAGTTCCGCAGCATGCGCCCCAATGCCGAGGCCGATGGCAAGGCTCGCTGGGCGACCACTAACGACAACCGCATTACCCGCGTAGGCGGCTTCATTCGCAAGTACCGCATTGACGAACTGCCGCAATTGTTCAATGTGCTCGCAGGTCAGATGAGCCTCGTGGGGCCGCGTCCGGAACGCCCTGAATTCGTGGCCAGGCTCAGCCAGAACATCCCCTATTACAACCTCAGGCACAACGTCCGCCCTGGTGTCACCGGTTGGGCCCAGATTTCCTATCCCTACGGAGCCACCGAGCGTGATGCGCTGGAAAAACTACAATACGACCTGTATTACGTCAAATACGCGAACCTGCTTTTCGACCTTTATATCCTGCTCGGCACGGTCGAAGTAATCCTTATGCGCAAAGGAGGCCGCTGAGGCGGCCCGGTTCCGGCTGACATGGCCGAACTCACTCCGCTTGCCTGGGCCACATTCGGCAGCTACACCGCTGGCGCCGTCGCTTTCGGCCTGCTCAGCACCCTTCTCCTAATCAACCGTCAGCGAAGACTATTGGGCGCTGCGTTTTTCTTGGCTTGCCTGATCAATGCACTGTGGCTGGGCTTTCTTGCCAGCTGGCCCTGGCTGCCTGCTCTGCCTTGGCCGACGGTACCTGGCAGTGAATCGCTGCGGGATGCCGCCTGGCTGTTCTTTCTCGCCCGGCTGCTGCGTGGAGAATCTTCCCAGGCACGCACGGCCAATCGCACTCTGGCAGCGGCTGCCTTGGTGCTGCCACTCGGCTGGTTCGTCTGGGCGGTGTGGCCCGGCCCCGTTTTGCCGCCGTCAAGAACTGCCTATCTAATGGGTGGACTGATCATTGCCGTATTCGCATTATTCCTGCTGGAGCAATTCTGGCGCAATCTGGTGCCTGAACGGCGCTGGGCACTCAAATACCTTGCCATCGGCATGGCCACTTTCTTCGCCTATGATTTGCTGCTCTACTCCCAGGGGATGCTCTATCATCACATCTCGCCCGACTTGTGGGCCGCACGCGGTGCGGTAGCCGTTCTCAGCGCGCCGCTGCTGGCGGTGGCCGCCGCTCGCGACCCCGACTGGTCCGGCGAACTTTTTGTCTCCCGCCGGCTGGTGTTTCGCACCACGATCCTGCTTGCCGCTGGCCTCTATCTGCTGCTCATGGCTGCTGGCGGCTACTACATCCGCAATTTCGGTGGAAGCTGGGGCGAGTTCTGGCAAATCGTATTCCTGTCCGCAGCGGTGACAGGAGGCGTGGTATTGCTGGCGTCAGCACAGGTGCGCGCCCGCATCAGGGTCTTTCTGCTTAAGAATTTTCACGCCTACCATTACGAGTACCGCGAAGAGTGGCAACGCCTGATCCACAGGCTCTACCGTCCGCAAGATGCGCGATCGCCTCAGGAGCGCGCTGCCGATGCGCTGGCGGCGCTACTCGACACGCCGGGCACGGCCTTGTTCATTCGTGACGAAGCGGCGGGTAGCGACTACGTCCCTGCCGTCATCAGCGCCATTGCCATCCCTCCACAAACGCATGAGTCTGCCGACAGCCCCATGATCCGATTCCTGAAGCGCACGCAATGGATCATCGATGCCGACACTCTCACACAAGACCGCCGCCTTCACCCTGATCTCGAACTTGCAGAGTGGTTGGGAAATGTGCCCCGCTGGTGGCTCCTGGTGCCGCTTGCCCTGGATGACGATCTCATCGGCTTTGTTGTCCTGACCCGCCCGCGTGCGCCGCGCCGTCTCGACTGGGAAGATCGCGATCTGATCAAGGTCGTGGCGCTGCAACTGGCCGCTTACCTGGCCCAGCACCAAGCATCCCAGGCGCTCAGCCAGGCGCGTCAATTTCAGGCATTCACCCAGATGAGCACTTTCCTCATGCATGACCTGAAGAATCTCATCGCCCAGCAGCAACTGTTGGTGAAGAACGCGGCCAGGCACAAGCGCAATCCGGAATTCGTGGACGACATGATCGCCACCATCGACAACTCAGTACAACGCATGACTCGCTTGCTGGAACAGCTGCGCGGAAGCGAGGCCGTTACCCGCCGCCCATTGCGGGTGCTCGACGTCTTGCAGGCCGAAGCCGAGCGCACCGCCGACCGCAAACCCAAGGCACGGATCCACAGCCCGCCCGAAGTCACCGGAGCCCACATTGCGGCCGATCCACAAGCGTTCGCCATGGTCTTGCATCACCTCATCCGCAACGCCCAAGATGCCACGCCCGAAGAAGGAGTAATTCGGGTTACACTCGAGCTTTTTGGAAACTGGGTAATCATCGACGTAAGCGACACCGGCTGTGGCATGAGTGAGGATTTTATACGCGACCACCTGTTCACCCCCTTCGACTCCACCAAAGCGGCGAGGGGAATGGGCATTGGCGCTTTCCAGATCAGAACTTTCGCCCGTGAACATGGCGGCTCGGTGGATGTCGAAAGCCGCCCCGGCCAGGGCACCCGCTTTCGCCTGCGCCTGCCGCGCTACGTTGACGACGACCGAGATGACCGACCATGAAGAATGAGCATCGCCCCCTGCTGATCGTGGAAGACGACCCCGGCCTCGCCCGCCAGCTCCGCTGGTCGCTGGAAAAATACCAGCCCGTGTTCGCCTCCGACCGGGAAGAAGCCCTCGCGCTCGTACGCAAGCACCGGCCCGCCGTGGTGCTTCAGGATCTCGGCCTGCCGCCCGACACCAACGGCACCGACGAAGGCATGGCCTGTCTGCAGGAAATCCTCAGGCTGGCGCCCGACACCAAGGTCATCGTCGTCACCGGCAACGGCGACCAGAGCAGCGCGGTGCGGGCCATCGGCCTCGGTGCCTGGGACTTCCACGCCAAGCCGCTCGACCTGGACGTGCTCGGAATCCTCATCGAACGCGCGCAGCGCATCTGGGCGCTGGAACAGGAACACCGCGCACTGCAGCAAACTGCCGCATCGCCGCTGTCCGGCATCATCGCCGCCAGCCAGAACATGCTCGCCGTACTGCGCCAGGTCGAGAAAGTCGCGCCCACCCGCGCCACCGTCCTCATCCAGGGCGAGACCGGCACCGGCAAGGAACTCATCGCCCGCGCCCTGCACCGCCTCAGCGAACGCGCCGGGCAGGCCTTCGTCGCCATCAACTGCGCCGCCATCCCCGACACGCTCCTCGAAAGTGAGCTTTTCGGCTATGAAAAGGGCGCGTTTACCGGCGCGGCCCGGCAGACTCCGGGCAAGATCGAGCTGGCCGACCAGGGCACCCTGTTTCTGGACGAAATCGGCGACATGCCGCTGGATTTGCAGGCCAAGATGCTGCGTTTCCTGCAGGAACGCGTGATCGAACGCCTGGGAGGTCGCCGCGAAATAGCGGTGGATGTCCGCATCCTGTGCGCCACTCACCGCGACCTGGCCGAGCTGATCAAAAGCGGCGCCTTTCGTGAAGACCTGTATTACCGTATCAGCGAAATCGTGATCCAGATTCCGCCCCTGCGCGAACGCAGGAGTGATGCCATCCCAATCGCGCAGGCGCTGCTACGACGCGCCGCAGAACAGCATGGCCGCACGATTCGCGGATTCACGCCGGACGCGCTGCAGGCGATAGAACATTACCCCTGGCCCGGCAACGTCCGGGAAATGGAAAACCGCATCAACCGCGCCGCCATCATGGCCGAAAATGCCATGATCGATGCTGGCGATCTTGACCTTGAGGGAGAGAGCGACAAGCCGTTTCCCACCCTCAAGACGATCCGCGAAAACGCCGAACGCGAGGCCCTGGAACGCGCCCTGGGCGCTGCCGCCGGTAATTTAAGCAAAGCGGCCGAACTGCTCGGTATTTCCCGGCCGACACTCTATGACCTGTTGAAACGTCATCACCTCACTACGCAATGACTCATCTCTCACCGGAGTCCTCATGAAAACATCGATCCGCCGCCTCCCCGTCACGATCATCCTGATGGTGGCCACCAGCCTGCTGCTGACGGCTTGCAACCATTCCTCCCCCCAGGCCCGCATCGAGCAGGCCCAGCAAGACATGGCCAAAGGCCAATCGCGAACCGCGCTCATCATTCTGCGCAATGTGGTCAAAAAAGATCCGCAAAACGCACAGGCCCGCATCCTGCTTGGCAGCGTGCTGTATCGCCTCGGCAATCCGGCGTCCGCGGCGGCGCAATTGCAGCAGGCCGCGGCGAAGACTGCGCTCCCCCCCCAGGCCCAATTCGATCTGGCCGAAGCGCTCCTGCAGACCGGCCACTTCGATGAGGCCGAGAAAGCCGCCCGGGCCATCCCGGCGAAAACCGAGACCATGGCGGCGCGCAAACTCGCCCTGCTCGGCATCATCGCCGTGCAAAAGAAAGAGTTATCGCATGCGAAGTCCCTGTTCTCCCAGGCCTTGGCCAAAGACCCCAAATCGGGCACCGCCCTGATCGGCCAAGGCTTGCTGGCGCTGGCCGAAGGCAATCCGCGGCTGGCCGACGCCAAGGCCGACGCGGCCCTGGCCATCGCCCCCCAAAATGCCCTGGCCTGGCTCGTCAAGGGCGATGCCGCCCTGGCCGAATTGCACGTGCAGGATGCGGCAAATGCCCTGCAAAAAGCCGTGGACATCGGACCGCCCAGCCTGTCTCCTTATCAGAGCTTCGTCGCGCGGGGTCGGTTGGCGCAGGCCGAGCTCACCCTGGGACGCCGCAAAGACGCCCTGAAAAACGTCGAAATCATGCTCAAACAGGCCCCCAAGGCCCCCTTCCCGAATTTCCTGCGCGGTCTGATCGCCTATCAGAACAAGAATTACCAAACCGCGGCCAACCATCTGCAAATCGCCCTCAACGCCGACCCCTACAATGTGCGCGCGCTCACGCTGCTGGGCGCCGCGGAAGCCGCGCAAGGGCAGAATCTACTGGCACAGAACCACCTGTCCAGCGCCTTGGGGATAAACCCCAATGATTCCATGGCGCGTCGCCAACTGGCCGAACTGCTGTTACGCACCGACCAGACCGCGCAGGCCATACAGACCATTACCGCCGGCGCCGCTCCGGGCACGGCCAGCCAGCTCATCCTCTCCCTCTTCCCCTCGAACAGCGAGGCGATCAAGACACTCGCGGCCCTGAGCCGTGAACTGCCGCAAAGCGACAAGGTGCGTCTGGCGCTGGCACAGGCGATGCTGGAGAGCGGAGAAAACCAGCAGGCGCTCACCCTGCTCGACCAGCTGAAAAGCGCCACCGGAAACGCTGCATTGAATGCCCTGCGGCTCAAGGCCATGGCCTACCTCAGAGCGCATCAAACGGCCAAGGCACTCGCCATCGCCGCGCAGCTCGCCGGGCAAGCGCCGCCGAGCACCGGCGCCTTGAAGCTGGCCGCTGCCATTTATGCCGCCGCGAAGCGGCCTGCCATGGCCGAAGCCGTACTCCGCCGGGCCCAACGCCTAGTGCCCAGAAACGCAGACATCGCCGACTTGTTGGGCGACCTGCTGCTGCGTCAGGGGCGATTGACGAATGCCCGCGGCGCCTTCGACAAAGCGCTCACCGCGCGGCCGGGCGATTTGTTTGCCCTGCTCTCGCTGGCCCGCATCGACGCATTGCAAAACCGCCCCGCCGCCATGCTCCAACGCCTGCAACAGGCGCATGCCGCGCATCCGGCCGCCCTGCCACCGCTGGTGATGCTCAGCCGTTATTACCTGCTCGACAAACAACCGCAGCTCGCCCTGGGCTATGCTCAGCAGGCCGTTGCCATAAAGCCGGACAATCCCGGACTGCTGACCTTGCTCGGTAGCGCGCAACTCGCCGCCCTGCGACCGGCTGCCGCCTTGCAATCCTTCCATGCCGCCGCACAAGCCGCGCCGGATCAACCCCGCTATGCCCTCAACCTGGCGGCCGCCCTGCTGGCGCAAAAGCAATACACCCAGGCGCGCGCGATGCTTACGCGCGTGGTCGCCGCGCACCCCGACAATGTCGCCGCGGCGCGCGCCCTCGCCTTCACCGAACTCGAGCTCGATCAGCCGCAAAAGGCGCTTGCCGTCGCCACCCGCCTGGCGGCGAGCGGGCAAGCGCGCCTTGCTGCCCAGGGATGGATGCTGGAAGGCGACCTGCGGTACGCGCAAAAACACTACGCCGCCGCCGAAGCCGCGTACGTGAAGGCGCAGCAGCGCCAGCCAAGCGCCGCGCTGGCGCTGCGCCAATTCCTGGCGCGCCAGCACGGTGCATTGGCCGATCCGACGCAGCCACTGCGCCGCTGGCTGAAAGCCCATCCGCAGGATACGGCCATCCGCCAGATACTAGCGACTTATGAACTCGAAACCGGCGACTACGCCCAAGCCAAAACCAACTACCGGCGGATATTGCAGCAGCAGCCTGACAATCCCATCGCCAACAACAACCTGGCGTGGCTGATCGGCCGGCATGACCCGCACAAGGCGCTGCCCTACGCCGAGCGGGCGCATCGGGCCGCCCCCGATCTGCCACAGATCGACGACACGCTCGGTTGGTTGCTGGTTCGCAGCGGTCAGGCCAAACGCGCCCTGCCATTGCTTCGCCGGGCAGCGCAGGCCGAACCTGGCACCGCCGCAGTGCAATATCACTATGCGGCCGCGCTGGCCGCCAGCGGCCTCAGCGCACAGGCCATTGGCCGGCTCGAAAAACTGTTGGCGAAACCGGCGGCCCCCTTCACCGAGCGAAACGCCGCTGAAGCCTTGCTACGGCGCCTGAAAGGCGGGGCTGGCTGAACGGCCAAGGGTCCACCCTCGCCCAGGCGTCCAGCCATGGCCGACCTGATGCGAGATGCGCGCATCCTCCGCTGTGAGCGGTTCCACGCCTTATTGCTCTGCTCGCCGCGTCTTGGTAATGAGCAACGAAGCACGGTCACAACACATGAGAAAACCTCGCAACCGCCTGCAGCGCGGCGCCGGCCGTGAAATTCGCTCAGCCGTTCAGTCGAGAGTGCATCCAGCGGCGCGGCTTCGGCGGCCGCCCGCGCCGATGACGCCTGAATGCATCTTCCGGTTTACGCCCTCATGCGCTTTTGCCACGGACAAAAAAATCGCCCCTGAAGGGCGATAAGGACGACCGGCACGAAGCCGGTCGCGAAACTGAATAAAAACCGAACGCCGGATCAGACCGTCTTGCCTTGCGAACGGCGGTAACGCCAGCCGAGCAGCCCCATCAACGCCAGACCCAGCCCCATCATGCCGAGATCGCTGGGTTCAGGCAGAGCGTTCGTGGCTTGCCCTGAGAGACTGGAGTTATAACCACTGCTCGGATAGAAAGTGCCGGTGGCGATATAGGTAAACGAATAGTATTTGTTGCCACTTGCACTCGTTTGGGCTGAGTTGGGCGCGCCGGTGCCGGGACCGACCTGCGCGTTCGTCGTAAATGCGTTAGAGGTAAACGAAGACCCATTGCCATAGGTATGCGAAGCGATCAGGTTGCCGGTGCCGAATGCGGAGTTGTCCGCATTCCAGTATTCGCTCAGAGTGAATCGGGATGCCTGTGTGATACCGATGTCCTGCTGCAAGATATTGACCGGCAACGGATTGGTCAGGTTCTGCACGGTGAACTCGACGGTGCCGATGATGGGACTTCCGCTAAAAGGTGCAAGCGTTAATGCGTTAGACAAGTTAAGAGTATACTTATCACCGATAGCATTGCCGCTGAATTGCCCATCAGTTCTGAAATTGGAGACGGGACTCGGGCAACTGCTGCCGCTGCAAGCGGCCGTGATCGACCCCCCGGCCGTCGCCACATCCTGATTCAAAGTCGATCCGCTCAGCAGGGTGGAACCTCCCTGAGTCAGTGTGTATTTGAGGCTAATGACCTGAGCCGAGGCCGCCAGCGGCGCGCCGATCAGGACGGCGGCCGCGAGGCCCGCCAAGAGTTTGGGGGTGAATATGCGTGTCTTGTTCATTGTTTCATGCTCCTGATGGGATTTCCAAATCGAATCTTCGCTGCCAAGGCGCGGCTTGTCTTTGTCAAAGCACATTGCATGCCAATACGTGCTACTCATTGTAATAACAGATATTATTCTGACTCTGCTCGCGAAATTGCGAGATCTTATGGCCAATTTGTAAAATTTTCCGACAGTTTTCCAATGCGTCCCCGCCCGCTGCCATGGCGCGACCGTGCTCATTTGGCGTCTTTGCATACTTTCCTGCGCAGGCTGGCCGCCACCCGTGGGGCGGTCTGCCCATCCCACAAAGGCGGCGCATCCCGCCTATCCCGCCTTGACAGTTCACGCATCGCGGATTCCAGCCCGGCCGGATCTGTTAGGCGGTTTGTCCCTTGAATCAAGGTGATAGGCCGTTCCGTACTGTCCCGCAAGGTCAGGCAGGGAATGCCGAGATAAGTGGTCTCTTCCTGAATGCCGCCGGAGTCGGTGATCACCGCTCTGGCGCCGAGCACCAGATTCATGAACGCGACATAGCCGAGCGGTTCGAGCAAAGTGATGCCGGAATGGGCCGCCAGCCGGGTGTAAAGTTTTCCGACAATGAGCCGCTGGCGGGTGCGGGGATGCACAGGAAACGCCAGCGGCAGATCGTCGGCCACCGCGCACAGGGCATCGGCCAGGCGGGCCAGGGTGGCGGGGTCGTCCACGTTGGACGGCCGGTGCAGGGTGACCACGGCGTAAGCGCCCTCGCGCAGACCCAGCGCGGCGCGGGTGCCGTCCGCCTCGATACGGCCGCGCATCAGCTCGAAAGCGTCGATCATGATGTTGCCCACGCATTCTATGCGCCCCGGCGCGATGCCCTCGCGCAGCAGGTTCTGGTCTGCGTCCTCGGAGGGCGTCCACAGCAGGCTGGCCAGCTGATCGGTGAGCACGCGGTTGATTTCCTCGGGCATGCGCCGGTCGCCGCTGCGCAGTCCGGCCTCGAGATGGGCCACCGGAATCCCCAGCTTGGCGGCGACCAGAGCGCAGGACAGCGTGGCGTTGACGTCGCCGGCGACCACGATCCAGTCCGGCGGATCATGCCGGCATCGCGCCTCGTAAGCCAGCAGCACGCCGGCGGTCTGCGCGGCGTGGCTGCCGCTGCCCACGCCCAGCGCAGCATGCGGCTCGGGCAAGCCGAAGTCTTCCCTGAACACGCGGGACATTTCGGGATCGTAGTGCTGGCCGGCGTCCACCAGCCGGGGTTCGCACCAGCTCGCATCGCGCAAGGCGCGGTACAGCGGGCCGATCTTCATGTAATTGGGCCGCGCCGCCACGATGAGGTCGATCCGTGGCCTGCGGTTCACGCAGCGCCTCCCGTGATCTGTTCGAGCAGGCGGGCGAGCCGGGCCGCGCCCTCGGTGCGGGCGTGTCGCTCCGGCAGGGGCGCGAGCGGCTGGCCGCGCGCCGCCCTGGCCCGGCTCAAAAAACTTTGCAGCTGCGCGGCGGCGCTTGTGGTATCTCCGGCATCGGCGACCGTGGCGATCGCTTCGGTTTGCAGCAGGCGCGCCGACTCCCCGTCGGGATCGACGAGCGCGAAGACCGGCTTGCCCAGGCCAAGGTATTCGTACGCCTTGGCCGGAATCTGGGCGTTGAAGCGGGTGCCCTGCAACAGCAAAAGCCCGTCCGCTTCGAGTTGTTCGCGCAAGGCTTCGGCGCGCGGCAGGACGGGGGCGAAATCCACCCAATCGCCGAGACCGTATCGAGACCGAAGTTCAAGATAAGCGCCCTGCTCCGGGGTGCCCGCCACCCCGCGCAATGTCACCCGCAACCCTTCGGGCGGCGCCCCGCCCGCCGCGCGCAAGCGGGACAATACCCGGAACAAGGGTTCGGGGCTGCGCCCCTCCGGATACAGGGCCCCGCTGTGCAACAGGCGCAAGGGGCCGCCGGGGGGCTGAACGCGGGCAAGCTCATGGGCCCGGCGGGCGGCCAGGATGTTTTCATCGTAGCCATTGGGAATCAGCTCGAAGCGCACGCGATGCTCGGCATAATGCCTCTGATAGGCCTCGCGCGCGCCTTCGGTGACGAACACGCAGGCGCTTGCCTGCCGGATGACCCGGGCTTCCAGCGCCATTTGCCAGTTGCAGTCGCGCGCGGTATTCGGCATTTCGGCATAGGCCATGGGATCGCGGAAATCGGCGATCCAGGGCAGGCCGCTGCGCGCCTGCAGTTCGGCCGCGATCCAGTGCGCGGTGGCAATGGGAAAAGTGGACCAGACCGCCCGCGGCCGGAACTTTTCGATCAGCCGGCGCCCGCGCGGCACGGCGCCGATTCGCCATGAGGCCCAGCGATCGGGCCGTGCGAAACGTGCCGGATAGCGGCCGAACAGCCCCAGGTGGCGCTTGGCATCCAGCGCGAAACTGCGAAACACGCGCCCGGCGAATTCGTCATCCGACAACAGGCTGGCGTCCCGGCGCGGATAGGCGATAGTGCTCGGGGCGAGGATGAGCGGCTCCCAGCCGGCGTCGCGCAGGCCGCGCGCCATGGACAGCGTGCGCAAGGTGCCGCTGACCTCGCCGCAGGGCGGGAAGTGCCAGGCCACCATAAGAATATTTTTGTCCATTTTGCGCTCGCCGCCTTTCAATTCAATGCCGCACAGCCAGAGTCAAGGCGAGCAGGCTCAGCCACACGGCGGCCGCGCCCAGACCGATGCGCCGCGCCGGCCACGGCGTGATTCGCCACAGCCAATCGGCCGCCAGCAGGCACAGCGTGCTTTCGAGCAGCATGAGAGCAGCCAGCTTCATGCGCTATGCCTCATCGGTCTTCCACTTTCGTCTCCCCGGCCCGCACGCGCTGTCCCACGCGCAGCGCGCAAGGCCAGTCAGCGGGCATTTCCAGCACCACGGTACTGCCCAGCAAGATACGCCCCAGCCGCTGTCCACGCCTCACCGCCTCGCCGGCCTCGACCCAGACTTCGATGCGCCGCGCCGCGAGGCTGGTGATCAAGCGCACCGCCACCGTGCCGCGCGAACTTCGAATGCGCACGCGTTTTTGCACCGGGCAGGTCTTGGCGCGCAGGAAGGCAAACTCGCGTCCCTCGCCATCCATGAAATTGTCGCCCTTATTCTCAACCGCTTCGACCACCCCATCGCAAGGGCTGCGCTGCACATGCACATCCCAGAAGCTGAGCGCGATGACCACATAACGGATGCCGTCCTGCACGTCCAGAGAAGTCACCAGCCCGTCCGCCGGGGCCAGCAACCCCGATCCCGGTGGCGGATGCCTTTTTGGGTCGCGCTCGAAGAAACGGCGGAAACCGGAGGCCACCCGGCCATTTTCCAGCCAGTGTCGAACCTGCGCCTCGGGCCAGCGGCGCCTGGGCGGAAGAAACGGGCGAATCAAAGGCGACGGGTGCGGGAAGTGCCATGCCCAGAGCAGCAGCACAACGAGGCAAACGGCGATGATCAGAATCGACAGCATGTTTTTCTATGCCCACCCGCGGGGGACTTTCGCAGACACGCTGATCTCAGGGTATTTCGATATCTATTGCATGTGACCATCCGGGGTCCTCGTGCTTGAAATTTGAGCGATCGTCCGTCCGTTAACGGGCGCTGGAAACCAGCTGGGTATCCAGCCCCGCAAGCGATAATAGACCAATCCCAGCCATTCATGCGCGGCCCAGTCGGCCAGAGTGAGTCCCTGAGACAATCCCGGCAGCCAGGCAGCGCCATTTGCCCGGGTATGATAATCGACTGGATACGGCACCACCGGCCATCCGATCGCGCGGAAACAGCCCACCGCGCGCGGCATATCGGCCGCCGAGGTCACCAGTAGCCACACCTGGCCAGGTTTCGGATCGACAAGGCGATAGGTAAACAGGGCATTCTCGCGCGTGTTCCGGCTTCTGCTTTCGAATTCCATGCGTCGGGGAGAAATGCCGAGAGACAGGAACAAACGGCGCGCCACCTGCGCTTCCGATCCCTTGCCGCCGAAGGGACTGGCGTTGCCTCCGGTGAATACAAGCCGCGCATGAGGATAGCGACGCGCCAGTTGCAGGAAGGCCAGCAGGCGATCCCCACGAATATTCAGGGCGGTGACGTGGCGCTCCAGGCTCACTGGCAGATCAATCGCGCCGCCCAACAAGATGATACCGGTCACTTTCGTCGGCATAGGATCAGGTCGCGGGAAACGATCCTCCAGTGGACGCAGCATCCACACGCCCGCCGGTGTGACCGCAACCGTGACGAGACCGCCGAATCCCAGTGTCAGCAGTAAAAAAGCCAGAACACGCATCCGCCTTGAGGCCAGAAGCAGCAAACCCAGCAGCGCAAGCTCCACGAGCAGCATGCCTGGCCGAATGAACAGCTCGATCAGCTTGACGATAGAGAATATTGAGATCATGGGCGATATTCAGGTGGCCGGATTCTTTGCAAAAGACTATAAAAGGGCGTTGAAAAGACGGGAAAGTTAATTTCCAACACCCTGACGGTTCAGTTTTCACTATATATAAAGGAGAAAGACAATGCCTATATCCTCCTGCGCGAAACATGGCCGGCGATTGGCATGTACCCTCGGCTTGCTGTTGGGTGGACTGGCGATAGCCGTCCCGATCAAGGCCGAGGTTCTCCAGGTCGGTCCCGGCCAAGCCTATCGCATCCCCAGCGCCGCGGCCCGCGTCGCCAAGACCGGGGACATCGTCCGAATCGCGCCCGGCCTCTACCACGATTGCGCCGTATGGCGCGCAAACAACCTTCTTATCGAAGGCGCCGGCCCGGGTGTCGTGCTGAGAGGCAAGACCTGCCAGGGCAAGGCCATTTTCGTCATCACGGGCAATCACGTCACCGTGCGGGGCATCCGCTTCGAGAAGGCACGGGTTCCCGATGGCAATGGCGCGGGCATCCGCGCATCGGGCCGGTATCTGTCCGTCATCGATGACCAGTTCATCGACAATCAAGAAGGCATTCTCGCCGGCAACATTCCAGGCGGCCGCATCGTCATCCGCCACAGCCGCTTCATCCACAACGGCACCTGCATATCGAGGCTGGGTTGCGCCCACGGCGTATATGTCGGCCATATCGCCCTGCTGAAGATCATCGACTCGGTGTTTTACGCCACCCAGGTCGGCCATGACATCAAGTCAAGGGCGCTGAAAACCGTGCTTATCGGCAACCGCATCGAAGACGGCCCCGACGGCACCGCAAGTTACGAAGTGGACATTCCCAATGGCGGAACGCTCATCATGCACGGCAATATCATCGAAAAAGGGCCGAACAGCGACAACCACGGCACGGCGATCATGATCGGGGAAGCGGGGAACCTGCAACCCTCGCAAGGAATCCTCGTGCAAAACAACACCTTCATCAACAATGGCCCGCCCACTGTGTTCGTGCGCAATTTGACGCCGACGCCAGCCCGTCTGGCCAACAACATCTTCAAAGGCAATGAGACAACGCCGCTCGTGGGCAAGGGTCCTATACATTAGCGCCCATTCATGCGCCGGGACAGCTGAAACGGCCCCGAATCTCTCATTCGGCCGCTGGTGAAACCTGATAGACTGCTGATTGGCAACAGCATGCTTTATCTATTGTCAAACAGCGAAATGTAACTGGGCTCACGCATTCTCGCGTCCTAAGGATAAAACTCTCGAGCGTGCTTACTCCCAACCCTTTGTTCTTTCTCATTACACGCGTATTTTCATGATCAGATTTTTCCGCCTTTTCAGAATCCTCCCTTTTTTCTTTCTTGGCTTTGCTCATCCAGGCATGGCGTCCGGATTGTTTCCAGACAATGCCGAGTGGTTCAACGTCAGCAGACCGCTGACCAATACCGATTTGGCCGGGCGGGTCGTATTGCTGGATTTTTTCACGCCGGGTTGCATCAACTGCATCCACACCTTGCCGGAGCTCAAGCGCTTGCAACGAGAATTTGGCGATCGCCTCTTGATCATAGGGGTCAATTCACCCAAGTTTACCGCTTCACAAAAAGCATCCAATATCAAGGGATTCATCGCCCGGTATCATTTGCGGTACCCCATCGTGACCGATAAGGGGATGAGCCTGTGGCGCCTCTATCATGTCTATGCCTGGCCTACCCAGATTTTGTTGGGGCCGAGATTGCAGCCGGTAGAAACCTTCGTCGGCGAAGGCCATTACGCCGCCATCCGCGCCGCCGTCATCAAAACCCTCGACCGCTCGCAGGCGAGTGGTTTGCTTGAAGACCGGCCTTTGCCCTTGCAGAGCCCTCCCGCTGGCCATGGCCGCTTGCTTCAACCTGGCAAGGTAGCCGTAGCGGGTCAGTGGGTGGCTGTGAGCGATACAGGCCACAATCGCATCCTTTTATTCAATCGCCATGGCAAGCTTCTGCTCACCATCGGGTCAGGTCTATCCGGCAGAACCGACGGTCCCTCGCAAAGCGCCCGTTTCGACAGTCCTCAAGGGCTCGCCTTCAAGGGCGACTCGCTGTATGTCGCCGATACCGGCAACCAGCTGATCCGCCGGATTCGTTTGCCTGAAGGTACGGTTTCGACGGTGGCCGGCACCGGTCATAGAGCGTATGGCATTCAGGGTATGCATACCGCCCTTAAAACCAGCCTGAATTCGCCTTGGGGCCTGGAATTCGTAGGCGATACGCTATACATCGCCATGGCGGGAGACAACCAGGTCTGGCGCTATGAAATATCAACCGGTCTGATCGGACCTTACGCAGGAAGTGGGCGCGAAGGTTTATCCAAAGGTTCATTGCTGCATGCGCGCTTTGCCCAAAGCAGCGGGCTGGCCTATCACCGCGGAACACTCTATGTGGCCAACCCCGAATCCTCATCGGTGAGCACTATCGATATGGCCTCAGGACGGGTGAATATACTCATTGGCCTCGGCCTGTTCGAATTCGGCTTCCGCGATGGGCCTTCTCCAGAGGCATTGCTTCAGCATGACCAGGGACTGGCGTGGCTGGATGGTAAACTCTACATTGCGGACACGTTCAACAACGCCATTCGCGTTTATGATCCTCCCAGCCAGCGCGTCACCACCCTGAGCCGCGCGCTCAATTACCCGGGAGGAGTGGCGAAGTTTTCCGATCACACCCTTCTGGTGGCGGACACCAATGCCAACCGGCTGGTTTTGCTCGACATCCGCACCGCCAAGGTTGAACCCTGGCCGGTTACCGGAGTGCCCTTGGCCGCCTCAGCCGGCACGCATTGACGCCCTTGTGATGGCTGTTTCTGCCAGTCCTTATCAGCCTTGCCCCATGGCCTTTCTTACAGGGGCGAAACTCGCTCGATGACAGGGGCAGGGACCATGACGCATCAAAGCCTTGATATGCTGCGTGGTAGCATAGCCCTTGTGGCTGGCAAACCCGTATAACGGATAGCGGGCATCGAGCATCCGCATGGTCTCGTCACGCGCTACTTTAGCCAATATCGAAGCGGCGCTGATGACGGGAACGCGTTCGTCCCCTCTCACCAGGGTTTTTGCCGGACAAGGCAAATTAGAGGGCAACTGGTTACCATCGATCAATGCGCTGTCGGCTGGCACCGTAAGCGTTTCCAGTGCCCTGCGCATGGCCAGTAAGCTGGCCTGTAGGATATTGAGCCGGTCGATTTCGACCACGCTAGCTTCGGCAATCGCCCAAGAGATCGCCTTTTCGCGAATCTCAGCCGCCAGACGTTCGCGTTTACATGCGTTGAGTTTTTTGGAGTCGGCCAAGCCCTCAATGGGCCGATGCGGGTCGAGAATCACCGCCGCCGCCATGACAGAACCCGCCAGCGGGCCGCGTCCCGCCTCATCCACTCCCGCAACCAATGGTGTCATCGCAAAGTCCCTGTCAATTCGAGAACGGCCTTGGCAGCCCGTTCACTGCCGCCGCCTTGCAATTGGCGATGAATCTCATGGAACCGACTCGTCTGGCGGTGCCGCGCTTGTGGTTCGTATAGCAGGGGATCTATCGCTTCCGCCAGGGCCTGTGGTGAAACGGCATCCTGGATGAACTCTGGAACCAGCCTCTCGCGGGCAAGCAGATTCGGCAAGGAATACCACTCCACCCGCATCAATTTCAAGTGCTTGATCAATTGGTAGCTCGACGGCGCCAAGCGATAAGCAACTACCATCGGCCGTTTAAGCAACATCGCTTCAAGCGTTGCCGTGCCAGAGGCAAGAAGAACAGCGTCAGCGGCGGCCATTGCCTCATGAGAGCGTCCATCATAAATGGCAAGGGGCAAATCCGCGGCAATTTTCATGCGCAACGCGGTAAAGATCCGCTTCGCCTCCAGTGTGGCCATAGGGGCGATAAAGCGCATATCCGGATGACGGGCGGAGAGAATCTTTGCAGCGCGCAGAAAATCCGGGGCCAGCCGCGCAACTTCGCCGCTGCGGCTTCCGGGAAGCAAGGCCAGCACGGGGCCGCCTTCTGCATGCAAATCCAGCGCCCGACGCGCTACCTGGCGGTCCGTATGCTCCTGAATCTGCTCAGCGAGGGGGTGACCGGTAAATACAACCGGCACACCGTGCTGCAGATAAAAGTCGGCTTCGAAGGGGAACAAGGTGAGCATCAAATCCACACTGCGAGCGATCTTACGTATCCGGTATCCACGCCAGGCCCAAACTGAGGGACTGACATAATGTACCGTGGGGATGCCGGCCTGGCGCAGCTTTGTTTCGATCCCAAGATTGAAATCCGGCGCATCGATGCCGATAAAAACATCGGGCGGCGCTTCTATGAAATGACGAATCACGCGATGCCGAAGGCGCAACAACTCAGGTAGGCGCTTGAGCGGTTCCACCAGCCCCATAACAGCGAGTTTTTCCGCCGGTGCCAATACGTGGCACCCCGCCGCCTGCATGCGGGGGCCAGCGATCCCTTCGAAGCGAACCTCTGGAATATGGTTTCTAAGCGACTCGATCAACGACGCCGCGATCAGATCGCCGGAAGTTTCACCCGCGACGAGTCCGACCCGGAACGCCATCAGCGTATGATGCTGCGTTTGCTGCTTTCGAGAAACCTCACCAAACGCTTTATCTCGGGAGAATCTTCTTCCTTGCGAAGGGCATCTATGGCCTCCTCCAGGCGCATGCCGTTTCGATAAAGTATTTTATAGGCGCGGCGCAAGGTGGAAATTTGTTCGGCGCTGAAGCCTTTGCGTTTCAGACCTTCGATATTGAGTCCATGTGGGGCCGCAAGATTGCCGCCCGCCATCATGTAGGGGGGAACATCTTTATGCAAGGCCGTTCCCATGGCTGTAAACGCATATGCGCCCACGCGCACGAATTGATGCACCAAAGTAAAACCACCCAGCACGGCATCGTCTTCGATGACTACATGACCGGCCAGGGTCGCGCCATTGGCGAAAACCGTGTTGTTCCCCACGACGCAGTCGTGAGCGATATGGACATAGGCCATTATCCAATTGTCATCGCCGATCCGCGTGTGCCCAAGAGCCTGTTTTGTGCCCCGATTGAAAGTGCAATACTCGCGAATCAGATTTCTATCGCCAATGATGAGTTCAGTCCTTTCACCCTTGTACTTTTTGTCTTGCGGGTCCGTGCCCAATGAAGCAAAAGGGGATATTTTGTTGTCCTTGCCTATGTGCGTCGGCCCTTCAATCACCGCATGGGCGCCTATGGATGAGCCTGATCCGATCCAGACTTCCCGACCAATGACTGCATAGGGGCCGACAGTGACATTCTCATCCAGTTCAGCCTTGGGATCGATGACTGCGGTGGGATGAATCATGCCTCGATCTCACGACCTGCGCACATCAGTTCGGCACTTGCCGCCAATTCGCCTTTCACCCGCGCCTGTCCATCGAATTTCCACATATCGCGTTTAACCCGCTGCAACTCCACATACAGCTCGAGTTGATCTCCCGGTTCCACCGGTTTCTTGAACCGCGCCTTGTCTATGGAAACGAACAGATAAAGGAAGTTTTCCGATGGCTTTTCATCACGGGACTGGAACGCCAGCAAGCCTGTCGCCTGAGCCATGGCCTCGAGTATCAACACACCCGGCATGACAGGCCGATGAGGGAAATGTCCCTGAAAGAACGGTTCGTTGATACTGACATTCTTGATCGCCTTGAGCCACTTACCCACTTCATAATCTACGACCCGATCAACCAGCAGGAATGGATAGCGATGCGGCAAACTTTGCATGATCTGGTTGATATCGAGTTCTTTCAAGTCCATACCCTCATGAGTGATTTTTGGATTTTATTACTAATTGATGCATCGTCAATCTCTCGAAATCGAATAACTAGCCAATGCAACTTTGGGCTAGATACATTAGACACGCCCAGACATAAACTACCGTTCGATTTCCTTTGCTTGTTTACTCAGTTCCTTCTTGAGCGCAACAATTTCGGATTCCAGTCGCTTCATTTTTCTTGCCATATCGTCCAAATGCCGCAATCGAGCCATGTTTTTCTGCCATTGCCGCATCGATTGTGCCGGCAAACTGGAAGAATAGGCGCCAGGCTCCTTAATATCGCTAGCTATAAGACTCATGCCCGTCACATGGACATTATCAGCGATGGCAAGATGTCCAGCGATACCCACGCCGCCGCCTATGGTGCAATCGCGGCCTATCACTGCGCTTCCCGCTATTCCAACGCAGCCGGCTATGGCTGTGTTTTCCCCTATATGAACATTGTGGGCAACTTGAATTTGATTATCCAGCTTGACGCCATTTTCTATCCGGGTATCCTCGATAGCTCCCCTGTCGATAGTGGTATTGGCGCCAATTTCGACATCGTCTCCCACTATAACGCGCCCGATTTGAGGCACTTTTATCCATTTGCCATCCTCTTTGGCCAGCCCAAAGCCATCCGCCCCGATAACAGCGCCAGGTTGAATAACGCAGCGTTTCCCCACCGCACAGTCGGCACCAATGAAGACTCGGGCGATGAGGCGGGAGTGGTCGCCGACCCATGCGCCCGCCTCAACGACACAACCGGGACCAATCACTACGTCTTCCCCGATGCGACTACCGGGGCCGACATAGGCAAAAGGACCAATATGAGCGCTGGCCGCTATTTCAGCTTCGGGATGAACAACAGCGCTGGAATGTATGCCTGTTTCGACGGGTGGATCGGGATAGAGCAAAGCGATGGCGCGGGCGAATGCGGCGTGAGGATTGCCTACAATCAGCGCAGGTGCGGGGCATTTATCCGCCCATTCTTTGTCGATGAGGACAGCTCCGGCACGCGTGCGCTGCAAAGCTTGATAATGCATGCGCTGGCCTAGCATGAAGCTGAGATCGCTGGACGTGGCCGAATGGAGAGCCGCCACGCCCCCTATGCGGGCGTGGGCATCGCCCCCCCTGAGTTCTGCATTTAGGCCCTTGGCCAATTCAGCAAGCGTCAAGTCCATATTTCTCAATTTTTTCCCTTGACAAGGAAACCGAAAAAAAATATTGCCAAGCAGCAAGTCATCCACAGAGGAACTTGTTATTTGCTCTCATGTTCATCGGAGGCTCCATGGCAGCGCGTTAAGGATCCGACTTTGCAGGGACTGTAACCAACGGTCGAACAAGCTGATGCACTTCTATCTGCTTCCCATTTCCCGCAGTACCTGAGCGGTCAAATCCACTCGTTTACTGGCATAAGCCACGCCGCTGCTTAGTATCATGTCGTACCCGTCGCGTTTTGCGACCTTGGTGATCGCCAAGGAAATTTTCTTCTGCAACCCCTGTAGCAATTCGGTGCGCTTAGCACTCACATCGGCATTGAAACTGGCCATGGTGCTGTTGAACTTGCTCATTTCTTCGCGCAATTTCTTTTCGGCCGCGGTTTTGCTGGCGGCCGACATAACGGCGGCATTCCGCCGCAGATTGGCCTCCTGTTGACGGATGGCATCGCGTTGGGCGACCAGCGCCTTTTCGCGTGCACCAAATTCCTGCTTGAGCAGGTTTTCAGCCGCCTTCACTTGTGGGGCCTTGGCCATGATTTCTTGTATATTGACGAAACCGATCCGTTCGGCGGCAGCTGCCGAGCCGATGGATAAAAACGAAAGCGCAGCCACCAGCAGGGTCAAAAACAAGTACTTGTTACGCATGGGTCTCTCCTCGTTTGTCATTTAGAAATAAGTGCCAATGTTGAATTGGAAAATCTGGGTCTGATCGGTTGAGTGCACGTTGAACGGCTTGGCCAGACTGAAGGACAAAGGACCTATGGGCGACAGCCATTCGAGGGCAATGCCCGCGGAACTGCGCAATGCGCTCGCTTTGAAATCATTGTAGCTGGCAAAAACGTTTCCGGTATCGACGAAGGCGCTCATACGGATCGAATTTGCATGTCCAAGGAACGGTACCGGAAACAATAACGAAGCCCGAGCAATCGTTTTGAAATCACCCCCGACTGGCTGCCCCGTCGTGGGGTCGAGGGGACCGAGCGTGCTGGTTTTGAAACCGGCAACCGAAGTCATCCCGCCGGCATAATAGCGATCGAAGAACGGCAGGCTGGAAATGCCGCCGTAACCGCTTCCGTAATCGACGGAGCCACTGAATTTGGCTGTCAGCCAGGAAGTCAACGGCAGGTATTCCTGATTGAAATAGCCTAGCTTGTAATACTTAATGGTACTTCCCGGCGTGACCAGATACAGGTTCAGTCCTTGATAATTACCCGAAGTGGGGAAAATCGTACGGTTGCGAGTGTCATGAGTGATGCCGGCCGACAAATTGAATAGATTGTAGCGTGTTCCATGCTTGGAGATAAAACTGGAGACCGTCTCCGACGGTGTTTGTCCCTCGGTGACCTTGAGATTCTGAAAGCCGAATCCGGCATTGAGGGTGTCGTATTCAGTCAGAGGGATACCGTAGCTCAATGAGGCGCCAATTCGATTGGCGCTGTAATTGACGATATCGACTTTTGAAGTATTGGTGCGCTGGTAATAGAGGCTGATGGTACGGCTTACCCCATTGATCGTGGCATAGGGGTTGGTATAGCTCAGATTGTAGAGGGTATTGATCTTGCTGGTGTTGACATTGACACTGGCTGCATTGCCCGTGCCCATGAAATTGCTGCTGTTCACGCCGACGCTGAAAATGACCCCCTCGAACTGGGAATAGCCGATACTCGCGGAAAAGCTGCTGGCCAAACGATCATGCAGATAGATGTCCAGGTCAACCTGGTTGTTGGTTCCGGGCACACGCCGAGTATTGATGTTCACTGATTTAACGAAAGGTAAACGCTGCAGGCGCATCTTGGACAATTCGATCAGCCGAGTCGAATAAAGCGCGCCTTCCAACTGGCGCATCTCACGGCGAAAGACGTTACTCGAGGTGGAGTGATTACCATAAAAACGGATCTGACGGACGTAATAACGTCGGCCCGGATCAATGAAGAAGGTCAGATTAACCGTCTTAGTTCTCTTGTTAACGTCGGGGATAGGATTGATATTGGCAAAGGCATAGCCCTTGTCGCCATAGCGATTCTGCAATGCTTTGATGCTGTTCAGCACCTTCTTGCGGGAAAATGTCTGGCCCGGCTTCACCAGCAATAACTTGCGCAATTCAGATTTTGGATACAGCAGCCGCCCCTGCAGTGAAACAACGCCGATCTTGTATTTCGAACCTTCTTGGATATTCAGGGTGACGTAAGCCTGTCTATGAGTAGGCGTGAGCGCGGTTTGATAGGAATTCAGGGCGTAATCAACAAAGCCATGATTCAAATAAAAATCGGCAAGTTGGTTCAATGCCTGGTCAACTCGCGCTTGAGAGTATTGATTGCGATTACTCCAGAATGCCCACCACGGCTTGGGACCGATATCGAGCAGATTGCGCAAGCGATTCTCCGAATAAGATTTATTACCAACGATCACCACCTGCTTGACGGTGGCCGTTTTGCCTTCAATGATATGAATGTCGATATTGACCCGGTTTCTGGGTAATTTCTGCACTCGGGTTTCGACTTTTACGTTGTATTTTCCGCGGGCGTAATACTGATCCAGAAGTTGATTCTTTAGATCCGCGAGAACATCTTGCTTGAAAACCTGCCCCTTGACGATGCCGGCCTGCTGCAAGGCTTTTTTCAAGCGGCTCGTCTTGATCAGATGATTGCCTCTGATTTTGATTTCATTGATGGCCGGCCGTTCATGCAGATCGATAATCAGCACGCTCCCTTGACGATAGATACTGATACGATCGAAAAAGCCGGTGGCGTATAAGGCATCGATAATTTTCGGTGTGTCCCGGTCATGAAACACCTCGCCAACATGAACGGGCAGATAGCTGAACACCGTATTGGGAGAAATGCGTTGCAAGCCGCGCAGTTCTATGTTGGTGATCTTGAAGCCTCCTCCATCTTGCGGTGACGTTTGTGCCTTCGCGGAAAGCGACAGCAACAGAACCATGAATAACACGACAGAAAAAACAGAAAAGAAACGGTTTACAGTCATTAACCGAGCAACCTGTGTATGTCATTGTAAAAAGCCAGTGCCATCAATGCGCTCAGCAGTATGATGCCAATTTTTTGCCCTGCGATTTGCGCCGCCTCCGATAGAGGTTGGCCGCGGACGAACTCTATTGCCAGGTAAAACAACTGTCCCCCATCAAGCAACGGCACTGGCAGAAAATTCAGTACGCCAAGGCTCACGCTCACGATCGCGAGAAAACCGAGGAAAGCAGAGATACCGATAGCGGCTGAAATACCCGCATATTCTGCAATAGTCACCGGCCCGCTCAGATTGCTCAATGAGGCCTGTCCGATAATCATGCGGCCTAGAACCTGGAATGTCAGCACCGCCATGCTCCAGGTTTGTTGCGCCCCCTGAAGGAGAGCCTCGCCCGGACCATATTTGACCGTGACCTGCAGGCGTTTTCTATACTCAGGCGGGATGAAACCCTCCACCTGGGCATCGATGAATCCTTCCGCCTTGCCGTTTACTTGACGCACCGAAGGAACCACCGTGATCTGTTTCTGTTTTCCGCCCCGCTCAATCAAGAAAACCAGTGGCTTGCCAGGGTGCGTTTTTATCTCTTGGATCCAGCTTGCCACCGAAACAACTGGTTGACCATTCACGGCAACAATGCGGTCACCCCGATGAAGCCCCGCGCGAGCGGCTGCGCCACCTGGCAACGCTTTTAGAATAATGGGAATGGAAGGGCGCCAGATACTTAAGCCAAGACGATGTAGCACTTCGGGCTTCGACTTGAGTATATTCAAACTGCGGACGTCGAGAACACGTTTTTCAACAGTTCCCGCAGGCGTTTTCAGATCGAGCGTGATGCCATTCCCGCCAAGCGAATCCTCAAGCATCGCCATTCTCGCCTGCTGCCAGCTTTCCACTTTCCGGCCATCGACAGCAAGGATGAGATCCTGTGGCGCGAGTCCCGCTTGCGCGGCGATGCTTCCAGGTGTGACATGGCCCACATAAGGCCGTATGCCTTGCACGCCGATCATATACATCAAGGCATAGAGGACGATGGCGAGAAGAAAATTAGCCGTCGGGCCAGCCGCCACGATGGCCATTCGCTGCCATACGGGCTTGCGATTGAAGGCCTGATCGCGCAACTCTTCCGGCACTTCACCTTCACGCTCGTCGAGCAATTTCACATAACCGCCAAACGGAATGGCCGCTATGGCGTATTCGGTTCCATCACGCCCATGCCAAGACCATAAGGGACGCCCAAACCCAACGGAAAAACGCAGCACGCGCACGCCCATATGCCTTGCCATCCAGAAATGGCCATACTCATGAATCGTCACCAGCACACTGATGGCGACCAAGAATGCCAGAACACTCCAGAGAATACCGGCAAGTTCCGTCATGCGTTGAAACGCCTGTCTCTAGGATCCGCTACTAGACGGCGGGCATAGGAACGCGCAGCACTATCCCATTCGATCACGGTCTCAAGTGAATCCGCCTGTGCATGTCCGAGTGCATGCAGCGTCTGCTCAATCACCTCGGGTATGGTGGTAAACGCCAATTCACCTTTCAAAAAGGCCTCCACAGCAATTTCATTGGCCGCATTCAACACGGCTGTGGCCGTGCCTCCCAAACGCAAAGCCTCATACGCCAGACCAAGGCAGGGAAAATGCGCCTGGTCAGCCGCCTGAAAATCAAGCCGAGCGATGTCTATAAGATTGAGCGGCTCCACCCCTGCGTCGATGCGCTCCGGCCAGGCCATGGCATGGGCAATGGGCGTGCGCATGTCTGGATTACCCAACTGCGCAAGCACGGAACCGTCGCGGTACGCCACCATGGAATGGATTACACTCTGGGGATGCACGACAACATCGATCATCTCGGGCGGAGCGTCGAAGAGCCAATGCGCCTCGATCACCTCGAGCCCCTTGTTCATCAAGGTCGCCGAATCGACGGAGATCTTGCGTCCCATGCTCCAGTTTGGGTGAGCACATGCCTGCTCCGGCGTAACTTCCCGCAAGGACTCCAAGGAAGCATTACGGAACGGACCGCCAGAAGCTGTGAGTAGAACGCGGCTCACGCCCACGGCTTGCAAACCCCGATTAAAATCCGGCGGCATGCATTGAAAAATAGCGTTGTGTTCACTATCTATGGGCAGCAAGGTAATGTTGCGCTCCCGCACTTCGCGCATGAATAAATCGCCAGCCATCACCAAAGATTCCTTGTTGGCGAGTAACACGCGCTTGTCAGAACGCACCGCCGCCAGAGTGGGTTGCAGGCCTGCCGCGCCAACGATGGCTGCCATAACCATGGTGGCGTCCGGCTGAGCCGCCAACTCCGCCAGCCCATCGGGCCCCGCCAATACGCGAGTGTCCAGGCCGGCATGGCGCAATCTGTCTTTGAGCTCAGATGCCAGGGTCGCGTCTGCGATGCCAGCATAAGCCGGCCTGTGAATCATGCACAATTCGGCCAAACGTTCGATATCGCGATGAGCCGACAATCCAACCACCCGATAGCGATCAGGATGACGCGCCACCACATCCAGCGTGCTGGCGCCGATACTGCCTGTCGCACCCAGTACGACGATTCCTTGTGCTGTCATTGAATGTGTCCTCCAAGCAACCACATCCCCAGCAGGAAGATGGGGGCGGCGGCCAAATGGCTGTCCAGACGGTCGAGTGCACCACCATGGCCGGGGAGAACATGCCCGCTGTCTTTGACGCCGGCCACGCGCTTGAGGAGACTTTCAAACAAATCACCGCCAATGGAAACGAAGGTTGTCATCATCACTACTCCAACAAAGGCGGATCGCCATAACCCACTGTCATCCACAAACGCAAACGCTCCGATAATGGCCATGATCAATCCCATGGCCCACTCGCCCATGGCGCCTTCCCACGTTTTCCCCGGACTGAGCGCAGGGGCCATCTTGTGCATTCCATAGCGCTTGCCAACGAAATAAGCGGCGCTATCCGCCAATGCGGCCAGCGCCACAAGATACACCATCAGCCAGGGATCGTAACGATGCAGGAGCACCAGAGCGGTCCAGGCGGGAATCAATGCCAAAGGTGCCGCCCAACGCATCCACTTTTGCATCAGGATACGATCCCAGGAAGGTTGCCAGAGCCACAGCAACGCCGTGGCGAATAACCACCAAATGCACCCAATCACGATAACAACCCAGTCGGCGCTCCAACGAATGCTTTCCCAGGCGATCACGGCGAATGCGAATATGCATACCAAGTATAGACTTCTCTTCCACCAATCACTCAACCCGGTCAGAACCGCCCACTCATTGGCCGCCTCCAAAAAAAACACGAGTAAAACAACCGCCATCCAAAAAGTGCTTAAACTGAGAATGAGCACCAGCATCATTACAGCCAATACCAAGCCAGTCAAAATACGTGTTTTATCCATTATCAGCGGCTTGGATTTGCTCGTCGGTTCGCCCGAAACGACGCTGACGTTTGGCATAATCCTCCAAGGCGGCCCGCAAGGATTTGGACCCGAAGTCCGGCCAAAGCTCTTCGCTGAAATAAAGCTCGGTATAGGCCATTTGCCAAAGTAAAAAATTACTAAGACGCTTTTCACCACCGGTGCGAATGAATAAATCAGGATCTGGCAACTCATGCGTTGACAGAAATTCCTGCAAACTGATGCCACTTTCCGATGAAAGCACCTTGCCTGCTTTAAGGCAGGCTCCGGCATACTGTCGGGCCGCTTGCTCTATGTCCCATCGGCCTCCGTAGTTGGCGGCAATCACCAGCGTCATCATCCGATTCGCCTCGGTATGCCTCTCAGCATTTTCCATCTCCGAACGTAATTTTTCGTTGAAGGCCGACCGGTCCCCTATGAACGTTATCCTCACCCCCTTTGCGTGCAATTTGTCCCACTCGCGTCGCAATGCGGCGAGGAAAAGATCCATCAAAGTATTCACCTCTACGGCAGGGCGCCTCCAATTTTCACTGCTGAAAGCGAACAAAGTCAAAACGCCGATACCATGCTCCAGGCAGTCGGCAATGACTTCCCGGGCGGCATTGACTCCCCGTCTATGGCCTTCAGTTCTGGGTAAGTGCCGGGCACGCGCCCAACGGCCGTTACCATCCATTACGATGGCAATATGTTTTGGTATGTTGCTTTTTGGATGATTGGGATGCGACACGGAGGCACAGATGGGGTGGTTTCGGGAATTCAGGGTATTCGGCCGTTTCTTGTTCCTATGGATACGCCCATCCCAACGTAAGGGGAACGCATAATCATTGATCAGTCAGATCTCCATCAGTTCGTTTTCTTTGTGCGCCAGCATTTCATCGATCAGAACAATGTATTGATCTGTGAGTTTTTGAACCCTGTCCTCGGCGCGATGCGCATCATCCTCGGAAATTTCTTTCTCCTTCACCAGCAATTTCAGATCATTGTTGGCATCACGACGAATATTCCGAATGGCGACCTTTGCGTTTTCAGCCTCATGCCGCACCACCCGCACCAGCTCCTTGCGCCGTTCCTCGGTGAGCGGTGGCATGGGAACGCGTATGACCATTCCGGCGGTGGCTGGATTCAATCCAAGATCGGACGTCATGATGGCCTTTTCAATCGGTCCGACCATTGTTTTCTCCCACGGGGTGATACTCAATGTACGGGAGTCCTCTATCGCAATTTTCGCCACCTGGTTGAGCGGCGTTTGCGAACCGTAATACTCCACAGTGATGTGATCGAGCAGGCTGGGCGTAGCGCGACCGGTTCGAATTTTTGAGAACTCGACCTTCAGCGCATCCAGACTTTTCTTCATCCGCGTTTCCGCGTCCTTGAGGATTTCATTAATCATATGCTTTACCGCTCTACGAGAGTGCCTATGGGTTCGCCAAGTATGATGCGTTTCAGGTGCCCCGGCTGGTAAATATTAAATACCCTTAGGGGGATATCGTTGTCACGACACATTACCAAGGCGGTTGCATCCATCACGCCCAGTTTTTCGGATAGTGCCTGATCATAGCTTAGACGCTCATATCGATTGGCTTTTGGATTGCGCATGGGATCACTGTCGTAGACACCATCAACCTTGGTTCCCTTGAGCATGAGATCAGCCTTGATCTCGCTGGCGCGCAAGCTGGCGGCCGTGTCAGTGGTAAAATACGGGTTACCAGTACCCGCGGCGAATACGACCAGACGGCCTTTTTCCAGATGTCTGATGGCGCGGCGCAAGATATAGTCTTCGCAGATCTGATTGATCTTGAGAGCAGACATTACACGGCAGTACGCCCCTTGGCGCTCAATAGCATCTTGCATCGCCAAGGCGTTCATCACCGTGGCCAACATGCCGACCTGGTCTGCAGTAACCCGCTCCATCCCGCCCTCAGCCAGACCAGCGCCGCGAAACAGGTTGCCGCCGCCGATTACCATAGCCAATTGCACCCCCATGCGCGAGACTTCCGCCACCTCTGCCGCGAGACGTCCGATCATGGCCGGATCGATTCCGAAATCGCCTTCCCCCATCAAAACCTCACCGCTCAACTTGAGCAATACTCTGCGAAAACCAGGTCTAGGAAATTCCGTCTGTGTCATCTGATACTCAGCCTCACGTACTCACAGTTCAGAGCGCTTCGCCCCATGTCTCAGGCTCGCGGGTAAAACTCCGGCGTGCGTTTTACGCTCAATCCTTGAAGTTATCGCTACAAATCCGCCCTGAATTCCCCAGGGCCACAACTTTCAGTACATACCCCGGACCTTCCTCTCATCGAATCAAACAGTTGCGCGCTTGATCCGCGTTTAGCCATCCGTCGCCCGCCCGAAACCCTGGATCAACCAGGGCCTCACCAACAACCTGGAAAAGCGACAAGAGATACAAGCTATTTGAGAGGCATGTCGTGAAGACGCATATGGAGGCGCGCCTCACGACTTGGCCTGCATCAGGAAGCGTTTACTTGAGCCATAACTTCTTCGGCGAAGTTCTCGGCTTTTTTCTCGATCCCTTCACCCACTTCGTAGCGAATAAAACGATTGACGCGAGCGCCCTTGCCTTCAAGCAACTGTCCGACAGTGATATCCGGCTGCTTCACAAAAGGCTGGCCAAGCAAAGTGATTTCGCCGATGAATTTGCGCATCCTGCCTTCCACCATTTTTTCTATGATTTCCGGTGGCTTTCCGCTCTCGGCGGCCTGGGCTGAATAAATTTCGCGTTCTTTGTCTATCATTTCGGCAGGCACCTGATCCTGATCCACGCACACCGGTTTGCTGGCAGCAATGTGCATACACACATCGCGGGCAAGAGCTTCATCGCCCCCCTCAACTTCCGCCACCACGCCAATGCGTACTCCATGGCGATAAGTGCCCATTTGCCCACTTTCGATTTTCAGGATATCAAAGCGCCGCACCTGGACATTTTCCCCGACTTTTGCCACCAATTCCTGGCGAATCTCCTCCAGGGGCTTGCCATTCGCTTCGAGCTGCATCAAGGACTCGATATCGGCGGGCTCAGCGGCCAGAGCCACCTCAGCCACCATGTTGGCGAACCGATCGAAATTTTCGTCCTTGCCGACGAAATCGGTTTCGCAATTGATTTCCACCAAAGCCGCTTTACGCCCATCTTCAGATGGAGCAACGACAATCTGCCCTTCACTGGCAACACGCCCGGCTTTTTTCACCGCTTTTGCGGCACCGGATTTACGCATTGCCTCGATAGCGGCTTCCATGTCGCCGCCTGCTTCAACCAGCGCTTTTTTGCATTCCATCATGCCCGCGCCTGTACGCTCACGGAGCTCTTTTACTTGACTCGCCGTGATTTGCATGTCTTTTCCTCCAGATAAAAATTCGTTGCTTTCGGTATCGAACGGTCGAGGCAAACTGGCTTAGTTAGCAACGACCCCGTCGGGGGAGGCGCTTTCAGTCACTTCAACGAAGTCCTCATTCTCCCCCTTGCTCACTTGCGCTGCCAGCTTGGCTTCGTTAATCGCATCGGCAGCAGCGGTCACATAAAGCTGGATTGCGCGCATGGCATCATCGTTACCTGGTATCACATAGTCGATGTCATCAGGTGAATTGTTGCTATCGACGATACCCACAACGGGAATACCCAATTTTTTAGCCTCATTGACTGCAATCCGCTCATGCCCCACGTCAATGACGAACAATGCGTCAGGCAGCCTTTCCATGTCCTTGATACCACCCAGGCTTTTCTCAAGTTTTTGCATTTCCCGGCGCAAGGTCAATGCCTCTTTCTTGCTCAAGCGGTCGAAAGCGCCTTCCTTTTCCTGTTCTTCGAGATCTTTCAACCGCTTGATGGACTGGCGCACCGTCTTGAAATTGGTGAGCATACCGCCCAACCAGCGCTGATTCACATAGGGCATGCCGCAACGCTCTGCTTCCTCACGCACCACCTCGCGCGCGGCTCTCTTGGTACCAACAAAAAGGATTTTTTTGTTTTGCGCTGCAAGCTTGCCTAGAAAATTCAGAGCGTCATTAAAGAGCGGCAGCGTTTTTTCGAGATTGATGATGTGAATACGGTTGCGTTCCCCGAAAATGAATTCAGCCATTTTGGGGTTCCAGTAGCGGGTTTGATGTCCGAAATGAACGCCCGCTTCCAACATTTGGCGCATGGTAACATTAGCCATGATGTTACTCCTCATAAAGTTTGGGTTGGACCTCCACGCATCCCGCCAGACAACCCGCTGCAATCATGATGATTCAGCAAGCACCCCGTCAGACGTGACGATGCATGTGTGTCGTTGATCAAAATTCGCGATGTCAGGAATGGTAGTCATATTCCGACTGCCAATCTGCACCATTTTGCTCGGAATTGCGTCCGAAGCCGGCGCTTTATACCATAATCCCCTCTTTTCAACCAGCCGCCAACTACCCGCAGGGCGCAAAGCAACCGAAGGTCATTATGCCAGTTTCCATAAAAACCCCTGAAGAAATCAAAAAGATGCGAGTCGCCGGCAGGCTTGCAGCTGAAGTGCTTGAGATGATTGCCCCCCATGTGCAGCCGGGGATAACCACCGAAGAACTCGATCGCATTTGTCATGACTACATCGTCAACGAGCAGCAGGCCATCCCTGCTCCGCTCAATTACCATGGCTTCCCTCGATCCATCTGCACCTCCATCAATCATCAGGTCTGCCATGGAATTCCATCAAATCGGCGACTCAAGAATGGCGACATAATCAACGTCGATATCACTGTGATCAAAGACGGATATCACGGCGACACCAGCATGATGTTCCAGGTAGGAAAAACGTCGGTAATGGCGCAGCGCATCTGCAAAATAGCGCATGAAGCGCTATGGATCGGTTTGCGAATGGTCGCCCCTGGTGTACGCCTGGGAGATATTGGACACGCCATTCAGACATATGTTGAAAACCAAAACGCCAGCGTGGTTCGGGAGTACTGCGGACATGGTATTGGCAAAAACTTCCATGAAGAGCCTCAAGTACTCCATTACGGCACGCCGAACAGCGGTCTCGAGCTGAAACCCGGCATGACATTCACCATCGAGCCGATGGTGAATGTCGGACGCGCGGCGGTCAAGGTGCTCCCTGACGGCTGGACAGTGGTTACCAAGGATCACAGCCTGTCAGCGCAGTGGGAACATACGGTGCTGGTAACCGAAACGGGCCACGAAATACTTACCTTGCGTAAAGACGAACGCGAATCACCCGAAAAGGATTTGGCCGAATGACAACAAACCCTGAAATCGTTCAGACGCTTTATTGGCCACCCAGCCTCGATGTCCATTTTGACCTTGAATTCGAGCTACAGGGCTTTCGTACCCAAGAAGACAAGACGCAGGCCGGCAAAACGCTGCTGCAAAAAGCGAGGCAGGCATTTGAGGCGGCCTTCAAAGCTGGCGTGGTAGCCGATGATCTCGTGCATGGGCGCGCCTTTCTCGTCGATCGTATTCTGCAAATCGTATGGCAAGAGCATACGCTGGACGAGTATTCGGACTTGAGCTTGATAGCAGTCGGCGGCTACGGACGGGGCGAGCTCCTTCCCGCTTCAGACATCGATCTCTTGTTGTTGTGCTCCAACACTCCCAACGATAACAGTTGCGAGAAAATCTCCAAATACATTCGCCAACTCTGGGACATGGGGCTGAAAGTGGGACACAGCGTACGCACGCTGGATGAATGTGAAGCCGAGGCCATCAAAGACGTGACTGTCGTCACCAATCTGATGGAGAGTCGCCTGCTGGCGGGGCATGAGCCGTTATTCGGGAAGATGTTGGCTTGCATCGACCCGGATCACATTTGGCCGAGTCGCCAGTTCTTCGAGGCCAAGCTTGAAGAACAAAAGCACCGCCATCGCAAATTCGGCGATTCGGCCTATGGTCTCGAACCTAATATTAAGGAAGGCCCGGGGGGATTGCGCGACATTCAAATGATTGGCTGGGTCAGCAAGCGGCACCTACGCGCGCGCCGCATGAGCGAATTGGTCCACCATGGCTTCCTTACCCATGACGAATACATCGAACTGAAGGCAGGACAAACCTATCTATGGCGTCTGCGGTTTGCATTGCATACCTTGACGGGGCGCAGTGAAGACCGCTTGCTGTTCGACCACCAGCGGGCCTTAGCGGAGCTCTTTGGCTACCACGACGAAAATGCCAACCTGGGCGTTGAACAATTCATGCAAGCCTATTACCGAACCGTCATGCGCCTCGAAAGACTCAATGAAATGCTTCTTCAGCATTATAAGGAAGCCATTCTCTATGCCGACGTCGCCTCCCAACCCATCGTCCTGAATGCGCATTTTCAGATGCGCCTTGGATTCATCGAGGTGCGCGATACCGGGGTTTTCGAAACTCACCCATCCGCCCTGCTTGAGCTCTTTCTTATCAGCGCCCGACACCCACAAATTCAGGGCGTACGAGCCAGCACCATCCGCCTGTTGAGGCAATACCGTCATCTGATCGACGAAAAATTTCGCCAGGATCCTGTCAATCATGCACTGTTCCTGGACATTCTGCGGCAACCAAAAGGCGTCACCCACCAACTGCGACGCATGAATCGCTACGGCATTCTGCCAGCCTACATCCCCCCTTTCGCTCAGATTGTGGGGCGCATGCAATACGATCTATTCCATATTTATACCGTGGATGAACACACCCTAATGGTGGTGCGCAACATCCGCCGCTACAGCCTTCCCGAATTTGCCGAGGAAACGCCTGGTTGCGACAAGATTTTCGCCCGCATTCCGGCTCCGGAAGTGCTTTATCTTGCCGCTCTTTTCCATGATATCGGAAAGGGTCGCGGAGGGAACCATGCGGAACTCGGCGCCGCTGACGCTGAAAAATTCTGCCGTCTTCACCACCTGCCGGAAAACCAGATCCAGCTGGTTTCCTGGCTGGTGCGCAATCACCTGCTGATGTCGATGACTGCTCAACGTAAAGACATAGGCGATCCGGAAGTCATACGTACGTTTGCTAAGCAAGTGGGGAGCACACAGTATCTCGACCATCTCTATTTGCTCACCATTGCCGATATTCGCGCCACCAATCCCTCCCTATGGAACAGTTGGCGCCAGAGCTTGCTCACAGAGCTGTATCAATCCACCACCAATGCCTTGGAAGCCGACTTGCAGATTCCAAGCAAGGAAAATGAATTGATCGCCGAAATTCAGAACGATGCGCTCAAACTGTTGCGCCGGGCGCATATTCCCTTGCGCGCCGCTCTTTCATTGTGGGAGGAGATGAGTGAAGACTACTTTCTCCGTCATACCGCCGATGAGATCGCTTGGCATACCCAAGTGCTGATCGAGTGTGGAGAAGGCAGGACACCGCTAATTCACATTCGTCTGGAGAGCGCTCGCGGAGGCAGCGAAATCTGCGTCTATAGTGAAGACAAACCTTATCTTTTCGCGCATGTCACCACCACGCTGGATCGCCTTGGACTCGATATCGTGGACGCCCGATTGAGCACTGCAAGGCATGGGCGAGTCTTGGATACCTTCATCGTCCTGGAAGAAAACGGCCTGCCGATTACAGATGAATATCGCTTGCAAGAGATCAAAGAACAACTCGGCGAAACAATGAAACATCTCGATACGCCGCCCAAACCTCTCAAACGCCGACTGCCTCAGCGATTGCGACATTTTGAAGTACCCACCCAGATCGATTTCATTCCTCAGCCGGAATCTCATGAAACCGCAATACTATTGCGAACTAGCAACCGGCCCGGCCTGCTCTCTGCAATTGCGCAGGTTCTCGCCGCCGCCCATCTGAGGTTGCACAGTGCGCGTATCGCTACGATCGGCGAACAGGTTGAGGATATTTTCTTTGTCAGCGAAGAAGATGGAGATGCCTTGCTTGATCTTTCCCGCCAACAAGAAATCCGCCTTGCCATCCAAAACGCACTTTCCGATCGCCAGAACGAGGCAGCATCTGCCTAATTCATGGGCGATATGAGCATCTAAAGACGTTATACTTTCGTTCCACGACATTCAGCCCTGTAGCCGATGAATCCGGATCTCAACCACCTGCAAGCCTATCCATTCGAGAAATTGGCAGCGCTTTTCGGCTCGATTGAACCCAATTCTCAGCTAGCCCGAATCGCTTTCTCGATAGGAGAACCCAAGCATCCGACCCCAACGCTTATACAGGAGGCGCTGCTGGAACACTTGCATGGCCTTGGAACCTATCCCGCCACACGTGGCGAGCCGGCATTACGTGAAGCCATTTCCGCTTGGCTCGCTCGGCGTTTTGATCTCCATGAGATGCCTATCGACCCTGAAACACAAGTGCTTCCGGTCAATGGCACGCGGGAGGCATTGTTCGCCTTCGCGCAAACCGTCATCGACCGGACGCGCCCCTCCAAGGTTCTGATGCCCAACCCTTTTTACCAAATCTATGAAGGGGCCGCCTTACTCGCCGGTGCCGAGCCTGTCTATCTTGATTGCACTGAGAAAACGGCTTTTCTGCCGGATCTCGACGCTGTTTCCGAGACAACCTGGGATCAGTGCCAGCTTTTCTATCTATGCTCGCCGGGGAACCCCACCGGCGCGGTCGCCTCGGAGGAATGGCTGAAGAAGCTCTTGGCGCTGGCCGAACGCCATGATTTCATCATCGCCTCGGATGAATGCTACAGCGAAATCTACCTCGACGAAGAGTCCCCGCCACCAGGACTGCTAGGAGCCTGTGAACGCGCCGGACAACAAAATTTTCGGCGTTGCGTGGTCTTCCACAGCCTGTCAAAGCGTTCCAACGCCCCCGGCCTACGGTCTGGCTTCGTGGCGGGCGATACGGATGTGATTCAGCAATTTTTGCGCTATCGCACTTACCATGGATGCGCCATGCCGCCGCCCACACAAGCCGCAAGCATGGCTGCGTGGAAAGACGAAACGCATGTACAAAAGAACCGGGAGGAATACAGGACCAAATTCAATGCCGTCATTGAGATTCTTTCGCCGGTACTGCCGGTGGATCATCCCAAGGGTGGATTTTATCTTTGGGTCAAGACGCCGATCGATGACCGGGAATTCGCGCAAAAACTTTATGCCCAGCAAAATGTCGTCGTGCTACCCGGCCGATTTCTTTCCCGTTCTCATCAGGGCACCGACCCAGGCGCCGAAAGGGTACGCATTGCTTTGGTCGCGCCACTCGATGAGTGTATCGAAGGTGCCCGACGGATACGCCGTTTCATCGAATCCCTTTGATAAACCGACCCGACTACAATAAATCCAACAGGAGTAAGCTATGAATGACATCAAGACCGTGATCGAACAAGCTTTTGAGCGCCGTGCCGACATCACCCCCAGATCGGTAGAAACGCACGTCAAGGATGCCGTCCTCGCGGCCATCGCCCAGATAGATTCCGGCGAACTTCGCGTGGCTGAGAAAATCGACGGTCGATGGGTCGTTAATGAATGGCTGAAAAAAGCAGTCTTGCTGGCATTCAGAATCTGGGACAATGAATTTATTAAAGGCGGATTTACCAATTATTTCGACAAAGTACCCTCCAAATACGCCGACTACAATGCACGGGAGTTTCGCGCCAGTGGTGTCCGCGTCGTGCCGCCGGCTACGGCTCGATTCGGTGCTTACATCGCCCCTAACGTCGTTCTAATGCCTTCTTATGTGAATATAGGCGCTTATGTCGACTCGGGTACCATGGTGGACACTTGGGCCACGGTAGGATCTTGCGCGCAAATCGGCAAGAACGTGCACCTTTCAGGTGGGGTGGGCATCGGAGGTGTACTGGAGCCTTTGCAGGCAGCGCCTACGATCATTGAAGATGATTGTTTCATCGGCGCCCGTTCGGAAATCGTGGAAGGTGTCATCGTCGAAAAAGGGGCTGTCATCTCGATGGGCGTATATATAGGCCAGAGCACGAAGATTTATGACCGCGAAACAGGCGAGGTTGTCTATGGGCGCGTTCCAGCAGGCGCAGTCGTCGTTCCCGGCAACTTGCCCTCTAATGATGGGCGTTACAGCCTGTATTGCGCTGTAATCGTAAAGCGTGTCGATGAAAAAACCCGTGCTAAGGTGGGTATTAATGAATTACTTCGATCCATTTGACCCTAATGATGCGTGATTTTCTCAGATTGCTTCTGAACCTTCTCTGGCTCATTCTGGGAGGGTTGCCGATGGCGCTGGCATGGTGGCTTGCCGGCTTGTTGATGGTAATCAGCATTATCGGCATTCCCTGGGCAAAAGCCGCTTTCGTCATTGGACGATTTTCTCTATGGCCTTTTGGATATCGAGTGGCCGATCGACGCGATCTTTTCGGCCATTCGGATATTGGCAGCGGCCCTCTGGGCATGATCGGAAACATCATATGGTTTGTCCTTGCCGGCCTCTGGTTAAGTATCGGACACCTGCTCTCCGCGCTTTTATGCTTTATCACCATCATCGGCATACCGTTCGGCCTGCAGCATCTCAAGCTGGCGCAAATCTCCCTGTTTCCTATCGGTAAAACCGTCGTTCCTATCGATTCGCAATGAGTATCGAAATATACGGCATCAAAAACTGCGATACGGTTCGCAAAGCCCGCCGCTGGCTTGAAGCGCACCACATTGATTATCAGTTTCATGATTTCCAAGCCGAAGGTTTGGATCCCGAAAAACTGGAGCAATGGATCAAAACAAAGGGATGGGACACCTTGCTCAATCGGCGCAGCACAACTTGGCGCAATCTCTCCGACGAGTGCAAAGCCAACCTTGATGAATCTGGCGCGCTTCGGTTGATGATCAACTATCCGACTCTCATCAAAAGACCTGTGCTCGAATTTGGAAGCACTCTACTGGTCGGTTTCGATCCAGAGAGATATAACAAAATCCTTAAGGGATCATATACATGAGTCTTAGCAACACCGTTGAACTGGCGTGCCAACTGATCGAGCGCCCTTCCGTAACACCAAGAGACGAAGGCTGCATGGATTTGATTGCAAAGCACCTTCTTCCCTTGGGTTTCGAAGAAGAAGCATTGAATTTCGGTGAGGTTACCAACCGCTGGTTTCGACGTAACGGCACCGCCCCCCTGTTCGTTTTTGCGGGGCATACGGACGTGGTACCCAGTGGTCCGCCTGAAAAATGGCATACCCCACCCTTTATGCCCACCATAAAAGATGACATCCTCTATGGCCGCGGCGCTGCGGACATGAAAGGCAGTATCGCGGCGTTTGTTACCGCCTGCAAACGCTTTTTAGATCGACATCCAGATCATCACGGCTCCATCGCGCTTTTACTCACTAGTGATGAAGAAGGCCCTGCGGTAAACGGCACGCGGCGGGTCATCGAAACCCTTTCCTCCCGCGGAGAGCACATCGATTGGTGCCTGGTTGGTGAGCCTTCAAGCAGCCGTGAACTCGCGGATACGATCAAAAATGGCCGCCGCGGCTCTCTTTCTGGCAAGCTTGTTATTTTGGGTCGCCAGGGACATGTGGCGTATCCACAACTCGCAATCAATCCCATCCATCAAGGGCTTCCCGCGCTGGCAGAACTTGCGAAAATACACTGGGATGAAGGGAATTCCTTTTTCCCCCCCACTTCCTTCCAGATTTCCAATATAGCCGCTGGAAACGGAGCAGGAAATGTGATCCCTGGAGAGATGAGTGTGGACTTCAATTTCCGGTTTTCAACAGAGCTGAACGAGAGAGAGATCAAGAAGCGGGTGCATGCAATCCTGGACAAGTATGGATTGAACTATCAGCTGGAATGGACATTGTCTGGCTTGCCATTTATCACGCCTGAAGGAGAACTTCTCGGTGCGGCGTATGACGCCATTACCGAGATCACAGGCAAATCACCCGAAATATCGACCGCCGGCGGCACTTCAGATGGTAGATTTATTGCCCCCACTGGCGCTCAGGTTATCGAACTCGGCCCCATAAATGCAAGCATTCACCAGATAGACGAACATGTCCGAATCTCCGAACTCGATCGGCTCAGCTTGATCTACGAGCGTATCCTCGAATGTTTGTTGTCATAAGAAACCAACCACGGCAATAAGGCCTAGCGTCGCATGGACGACGCTGCTCATGAGCTGGGATTTTTGCGAGGCCGGCCACGTTTTCTCTTCGCCTCCCCCACCTTTTGAACCTTTGCAAGCTCTTTATTGCTCCAGTTGGCAACGAATTTTGCCATTGCTTTTTGTTGTTTTTCAAACAACTTCAAAGCGGCTTTCTCGCGTTGTTTAGATGCCTTGAGTTCATCTTTAAGCGCCTTGATTTGCTCTTGCGCCTTTTCAATCTTCCTCTGGTATCGAGTCTCGATCTGACGTTCAAGTTCCATCACCAGTGAAAGCGCTTTCGGGGGACGGCCTCTCTTGCCATTGGCAGCCACAGATGACTTAGGCGGTCTGCCACGGCGACGTGGCGAGGGGCTTGCATCTTGCGAATTTTTACGTGGACGCCCCCGCCCCCTTTTAGGGAGCGCCGGGGCTTCCTCGGGAATGCTTTCAGAAGACTCGGGATCCCCCATCTTCAGTTCAGTGTTCTCGTCATTATCCATCATAATTCTCAGCGCTTGAGTTTCAAGAAATATCTATAAGAATATCTTTTAAGATGACACCTTGAGAAAATATCGACAGTACAATCATATCAATTTTCCATCTTAAATTATTATTTATGGCTCTTCACCAAATGAGGTGGGTAACGGTCACCAGCTGACTCCCTCTAGGTAGAGATCGAGTCCGCCAAGGTGGAAATAAATAGCGTTGGCAAAGCGCTCCTTGTTGCGGAAGCCATGGCTCCGAACCTTGATGGCCTTGATGCGGCTGTTGATGCCCTCGGCAGGTCCGTTGCCGACCTTCAGAAGGATGGCATTCCAGCTCAGGCCCATCAGGCGCGCCACTGCCGCGGTCGAGGCTTCCTTCAACCAGTCAATGACCAATGCTTCGAACATCGCGGTGAAGTCCGAATTGGGCTCGGCCCATGGCGCGGATGTCGTCATCACGCCGTGCTCAGGGCATTCCACTCGTGGCACGTCGGCCTCCAGGTTCGTCTTGTACTGACACGTATCCAGGCGGCGCCAGCGACGACGACGTGAGTCGTAACCTGGTGCCGGCTTGCCACAGGTTGGGCAACATAGCTGTGCACCTGTCTTTCGCTCCACGTGGACGGCGACTTGCCTCCTGGGGCATGTATCAACCTCCACATCTGTAACCTGCCAAAGCGCCTGAATACCCAGTATCCGGGTGTTTAGATCAATGTCTCTCATGCTGCCCTACGCTAAACTACCCACTCGATCAGGGGAAGAGCCAGATATATTAATGAATATATCTGGCTTTTGGTTTTGAGGTTCAATTTAAAAGCCATTGAAGTCTTGCATGCAGCAAAAATTCCATCGGAACCAGATAACGTAGGCTTGCGCCTTACTTTTTCCCAAACATTCTTTTTTACCCGCCAGAGCGCACTCCGATAATCTCTCCAAAAGCATTTTTACCTGATTCTTGCTAATATCGCCAGACTCAGCAGACCTACGAGTAATAAGGGGACAAATGCACTGAAAAACGGGGGGACGCCATATATCAAGCCGACTCGGGTTATCAATTGATTGCCGAAGTAAAATCCCACTCCAAGAATAACGCCGACAAACAAGCGCTGCCCCCCTCCTCCCGTTCTAAGTGAACCAAATGCAAAGGGTACGGCCAGAATCAGCATCACCAAAGCCGAAAGCGGAGTGGCGAGCCGTTGCCAAAATGCAAGCGCATAACGAGAATCATCCAAGTTATTGGCACGCAAATAAGACATGTATTGGAAAAGCTCCATGGCACTCATATCTTCGGGCCTGGTATTCAAAAAACCAAACAAATCAGGGTTGACAAGCTGCGCCTGCACAATCTGTTGGGGCCGTTCTAAGGTTATCTTTCCGTTTGCAAAGCGAGTAATGACTACCTGCTTCAAAACCCAGCGATCATTCCTGTAGGATGCCGTGGTCGCATGGGTGATTGAATGGAGACGATTATCGGATTTTACCGCGTAAATCGTAATACCGTTGAGTAGCTGCTTGCCGATAACACGCGAAATATGAATATACTCATTCCCATCTTTCGCCCAGACATTTTGCCCCTGAGTGGCTACCGATGAACCGGCTTTGGCCTGCAATAACATGGATTGAGCCAGTCGTTCGCCCGCCGGCACCAACCATTCACCAAACGCTATAGCAAAAAGCATCATCAAAACGCCGGCCCGCAAAACGGCGCGGATCACTCCACCAATAGAAACACCCGCAGCACGCATGGCTATCAATTCACTATTGGCCGCCAAGTTTCCAAGGCTCAATAAAGAGCCGATCAACACCGCACTTGGAAACAATTCATACAATCTGCGAGGTTCGGTATAAATGGATAAAAGCAATGAGCGCCCAAAACCAACACCCGCGTGATTCATTTGTGTCAAGAACCCGAACACCCAATCCAGTAAACCGAGAACCAGCAAAGCCAGCGCGGAACCAGAAAGGATGGCGCGAAACAAATAGGCGTCGATTATTTTCATAGCGCGACCTGATGGCGACGCCACCACCAGAGTAAAAACCCCAGCCCAAGCATCAATGCGTGTGGCCACCACATACCCAACCAGGATAATTCATGTCCCCGGACCATCCAAGATTTGGCCAGGATTATGAGATTTGCATAGAAAACATAAATGAGTATCGCCACGGCAAGACGGCCAAAACGGCCTTGACGGGGGCGCACATAACTAAGTGGCACAGCTATGAAACATAAAATCAAAGCCGTAATAGGCACGGCAAACCGCCATTGCAGTTCCGCCATGGCGCCTCTTCCGCCATGGCGCAGTAACTCCCCGACGGGCAAGGCACTAAGACGATTATTCGATAGGCTCACCGGCGGTATTTTTAGAGTGGTCTGATAGCGTTGGAATTGCAAAATACGGTAGTCGGCCTGCCCCATAGTGCCCTCATATCTTATTCCCTGATCAAGCTCGATCGAGCGTGTGCCAGCAGCCAGATTCGTACTCTGTGAACCGCTTTTTGCCAGTACAACTATTTCTTTTCCATGTTGACCTGAACGCAAAAAAATGTGTTCCATGCCCCCATGCTTGCTTAATGCCCCAATGAAACCCACTAGTCGTCCCGATGCCAAATCGACAAACTGTCCGGCCTCCACCGCTGCCACATTCAATTGTTGCTGGCCTTCGCGTCCTATGGCGTCGCTTTTTGCCGATACCCACGGATAGACATATAACATCAACCATAAAAGCACGAGCGCGAGCGGTAATACGAGAATCAGTATGCCCCCATACAAGCGGGCCGATCCAAAACCAGCCGCTTGCATAGCGGTCATCTCGCTGTCACGGTAGAGACGTCCAAGCGTCAACATGATGGCAAGAAACAAAGTTACGGGCGTCAACATGATCATCGCCTTGATGCTTTCCATCAAAACTAGAGGCGCTAGCACATCGATAGGCAACCCACCTGCCACGATCACGCCGAGAAGACGCACGAACAAAGCGCCAATGATGACCATGCCGAGAACCAACCCAACAGCAATTTGGGCGAGAAATATTTCGCGAATAAGATAGCGATCAATTATCCGCATTACTAAGCGGCCCTATAACGTTTTGATATCTTTTCATTGTGGGACATACCGTGTGATAAATTTTTCGTAAAATCACCAGAAATCATCAATCTGATACATTCCATCAAACCGACGGCCCATAAATCGATACGATATTAGCGAAGATATTACAATTGGGTGGAGAGATATTTGGAACGGGGATCAAGAGGACGTATCATCATTTCAGTGCGAGCGGCATAATTTTGCCATAATACGACCACATTCTGGATCATCTGGCATTACCTTCGATGTTGCTCACCAAGGAGCCCTCATGGAATACAAAATCGTCAACTCCAATCTGAAGAAGCTAAAAACACCTTGCTTAATCGTCGGCATGCACCAAAATGCCCGCAATCATCAACTTATCGCTACCATCGACGCCTTCACAGAAGGATGGCTTGGCAAGCAACTCGACCGTGGAGATTTCTCAGGACGAAAAGGTCAAACCTTATATTTGTATGATCCACCGGGCATGAAGGCGGAACGGCTACTCCTGGTCGGCTGTGGAAAGGAAAAAGATTTTGCCGAGCGCAGCTATATCGAAACCCACCGCACCGTCATAGATTCTCTCAGCAACACCACCATCAAGCGCGCGGTCACCACACTTCCATCACTCAAGGTGGGAGAACGGGACTCGGATTGGAAAACTCATCAGGCCATTTTGACGTGCGAGGCCGCCATTTATTGCTTCGACGAATATAAAACCGATGAGGGAAATCCCAAGCCTTCGCTTGAGGTCCTCGATTTATGGATGAATGATCCGCCGAATGAACAACGCATCTTATTGGCCACTGCCGTAGCTCATGGCGTGGCTTTTGCGAAGGATTTGGCCAATCAGCCAGGAAACGTATGCACGCCTACCTATCTGGCCAAACAAGCCCGCGCCTTGAAAAAGAGGTTTTCCGATATCGATGTCGATATTTTGGACGAAGCCGAGATGGAAAAACTTGGCATGGGAGCATTTCTCGCCGTCTCCAAAGGTAGCGACCAACCAGGCAAGCTGATTGTTATACATTACCGGGGAGGAGCGGAAGAAGCCAACCCCATTGCCCTGGTCGGCAAAGGAATCACCTTCGATACCGGAGGCATTTCCCTAAAACCGGCCGACAAAATGGATGAAATGAAATTCGACATGGGCGGAGCCGCTAGTGTTTTTGGTGCTCTTTTGGCCTGCGCCGAAGCCAAATTGCCGATCAACGTGGTTGGAGTCGTCGCCGCAGCGGAAAACATGCCGGACGGACGGGCAAGCCGTCCTGGAGACATCGTCAAAACCTTGTCTGGTCAGACCGTGGAAATTCTGAATACGGACGCCGAAGGGCGCCTTGTCCTGTGTGACGCCCTGAGCTATGTGGAACGTTACAACCCTTGCAGCGTCATTGATATCGCCACCTTGACCGGTGCGGCCATCGTTGCTCTGGGTCACGAAGTCAGCGCGGTTCTTGGCAATCAACGATCACTGATCGAAACTCTGAAAGAAGCAGGTGAAGAGACATTCGACAGGGTATGGGAGCTGCCCTTGCTGGAGGAATACCAGGAATTGCTCAAGAGCAACTTTGCAGACATGGCTAATATTGGCGGACGCGCAGGAGGAACCATCACCGCGGCCTGCTTTCTCTCGCGCTTCACCCAGAAATACCACTGGGCTCATTTGGACATTGCCGGAACGGCTTGGTTGAGCCAAGAGAAAAAAGGAGCCACCGGACGTCCGGTGCCGCTGTTGTTCGAATACCTGCGCCACTGTGCATTGAATTAGCAAGCCCGAATGCTTCATCCTCATGACGTGATGATTGCAATGGGCCTGGGGCGAACGTTCTCAAAAGACTGCGAGCCCGTCCCATTGCAAGAGAAAAAATAGCGCTTTAGGTCGTCAAGTCCGGCATGGTCGTACACAGCGTCAACCAGACCACATCTCGATATGAAATATTCAGATAGAACTCACTTCGAAGGCAGACGATGACCCGGATTGATTTCTATGTGCTTTCGAGCAGCGAGGAGGTGGGGCGATTGCGCCTCGCCTGCCGACTCGCAGACAAGATCTTCAGACTAGGCAAGAAACTTTATATTCATACGGAGAATGCGAAACAAAACCAAGAACTTGATAATCTCTTATGGACTTTTCAGGACATCAGCTTTTTACCGCATGACATTGCAAGTGAAGAGCTGACACACAATACAAAAATGCATGAGGGACGAGTTAATCAAGAGACAACAACCCGGCTTGACAGCAACGGATCCGCCGATCCAGAACTTTCCAAACCCCAGCCCTCACCTATCCTGATTGGCCATTCCCATACACCGCCCGCCTATTTCGATGTTTTAATCAATCTGGCCAGGGAAACGCCGCTTTTTTTCAGCCGATTCGAACGCCTTGCGGAAATCGTGGATGAACAGGCCAATAATCGCGCGGCGGCAAGAGCGCGCTATCGCTTTTACCGGGATCGCGGCTATCCTTTACAGCATCACCATATTACGGTTTAGGTAGAGAGTGTAATGGTCAAACAACGCCCACCGGACAATCTTATTCCCACTCTGCGTGATATCGTCTTCCCAGGTGATGCTCGCTTACGCATACAACCCAAAAGCGTAAGCTCGGACGCATTGGATTACGTTGAGGCGGAAACGAAACAATCGCCGCGAAACAGCAGCGATCCCATCCCATTCAAACACCTCTTTGCAGACTGGGATAGCCACGGAACCTCTCCCATCGATAAGAAGAAGCAAGAAAACAAAGAGGATAATACGACTTTCAACGCAATAAAGGACACGCCTCACCCCACAATTCCAGCAGAGAATGACCAAGAACTGGATGAATTTCTCAATTCACTCCATGTGGAAGCGCTGGCCTCTGAAAAAACTGGTGAGGAGAAAGAAGAAGATACAGATAAACTTCCTGAAAACAGATCGGACCCCGCATATTCCACACTAGAGGCGAAAGAACTGCGTGCATTGGTGCGCCAATCACTGGAAGATGAACTGGACGATCTGGCCACCAGGATCACAGAAAAAATCCTACAGCGCCCCCCAAGAAAAGCAAATTATCGCAGCGATTAGCGCGCGGATGCGTTTGTCATCGATCACGTATTCACTCACGCGAATACGCCATGCAAATTAGAATGCAGGGAATCTAAGAAAATGGCTGTCTGAAATAGCAGATGGTCCACATACAACGCCATCAAAGCAGTAATTACTCTTTATGCCTTGTCAACCGCCTTAATACTGAGCCGTATGCGCCCTTGCTTATCGATCTCTAGAACCTTCACTCGTACAGTATCTCCTTCTTTTAGTTTGTCAGAGACATTCTCTACGCGTTCGTCAGAGATTTGAGATATATGAACAAGGCCATCTCGACCAGGTAGGATCGTCACAAACGCGCCAAAGTCCATGATTTTTGCCACTTTCCCCTCATAGATCCGGCCGACCTCGACGTCCGCCGTAATCTCCTCTATCCGCTTCCGGGCCTCTTCGCCTGCAGCTTTGTCAACAGAGGCGATTCGTACCGTGCCATCATCATTAATATCAATCGTAGCCCCTGTCTCCTCCGTCAAGGCTCGTATGGTGGCACCCCCTTTACCAATAACATCACGTATCTTTTCGGGGTTGATGCGCATGGTGATATAACGCGGCGCATAAGCCGACATTTCCGTTCTGGGTCGTTCGATGGCTTCGGCCATTTTGCCAAGTATGTGTATACGGCCTTCTTTTGCCTGTGAAAGCGCTTGCTGCATGATTTCTCGGGTGATGCCTTCGATTTTTATATCCATCTGCAGTGCGGTCACACCTTTTTCTGTACCCGCGACCTTGAAGTCCATGTCACCCAAATGATCCTCATCACCCAAAATATCTGTCAAAACAGCAAATTGTTCTTCCTCTTTGATCAACCCCATAGCAATTCCAGCTACGGGCGCTTTAATAGGCACTCCCGCGTCCATTAAAGCCAGGCTACTGCCACAAACGGATGCCATGGAACTCGATCCATTCGACTCTGTGATCTCTGAAACCACCCGCACAACATAAGGAAACTCTTGTTCAGATGGCATAACCGCTTGCACACCCCTCTTGGCCAGCCTTCCATGACCGATTTCACGCCGTTTCGGCGAACCGACCATCCCCGTTTCACCCACACAATAGGGGGGGAAGTTATAATGAAACAAGAAGCGTTCGCGGCGTTCCCCTTCCAATGCATCGATAATCTGAGAATCCCTTTCGGTGCCCAGCGTAACCATTACCAGAGCCTGCGTTTCCCCACGGGTAAACAATGCAGAGCCATGGGTTCTAGGCATAACACCTGTGCGCGCACTAATTGGACGCACTGTATAGGCATCCCGCCCATCTATGCGAGCCTTTCCAGCCAGTATGCGTTCTCTAACCAACATTTTTTCTATTTTTGCAAAAGCCGCCGCCACTGTTTCGGCGCTCACAGCCCCTTCTTCTTCATTGGAAAATTCCGTGATCACCTGTTCACGCAATTCAGCGATTTTTGCCTGGCGTTCAAGTTTTTCCCGTATTTGATAAGCAGACTCGAGATCCGTCTGGATCCGTGCTTTGATTTTCTCGAGCAAGCCTTCATCGGTTGGAGGCGGCCGCCAATCCCAAGCTGGCTTGCCCGCTTCGGCGGCAAGCTCTCGAATTGCTCGTATTGCCACCTGCATTTGTTCGTGCCCATACATCACGGCTCCAAGCATTTCCTCTTCGGACAACTCACTCGCTTCCGATTCAACCATTAACACGGCTTGCTCGGTTCCAGCCACAACCAGATCAAGCTGTGATCCTTTAAGCTCGGACAGCGTCGGATTCAACAAATAAGCACCGTCTTTATATCCAACACGTGCAGCCGAAATCGGACCATTAAACGGTATGCCGGAGAGGGCAAGCGCCGCCGAGGCACCAATCATCGCGGGGATATCGGGATCAATTTCTGGATTGACCGACATGACTGTGGCTATTACTTGTACCTCATTCAGGAAATCTTTCGGGAAAAGAGGTCTCAAAGGGCGATCGATCAATCGCGATGTCAGCGTTTCCTTTTCACTGGGACGTCCTTCGCGCTTGAAAAACCCCCCCGGAATCTTGCCCGCCGCATAAGTTCGTTCCTGATAATTTACTGTTAACGGGAAAAAATCCCGTCCCGGCATAACTTGCTTTTGAGCAACAGCAGTCACCAGAACGACAGTATCATCCATATTAACGATGACTGCGCCGTCGGCTTGGCGTGCGATTTCCCCAGTTTCGAATGAAACCGTGTGATTACCATACTGGAAGGATCTTTTTATTGCGGCCACGTTCCTGTTCCTGATTATTCATTACCGCCTGGCGGCGATAAATCAAATGGTCAAAAAAAACGAAACCAAAGGATCTCAGGTGAGAACACATGGCTTCGCTTTATCGGTTTATTACGTCGTTTTAGCTGTCTGGAGTCGCGACGAGCTGATGGATTGCATGCATCTTTCGGTATGTTAGCGACGCAATCCCAATTCAGCTATCAACGTCTGATAGCGTTGCTGGTCCTTGGCACGCAGATAATCAAGTAATTTCCGACGTTGATTCACCAACTTGAGCAATCCACGGCGAGAATGGTGATCGTGTTTGTGAGTATTGAAATGCTCAGTGAGATAACTGATTCGCGCCGTCAGAAGTGCAACCTGAACCTCCGGCGAACCTGTGTCGGAAGGCGCGCGTTGGTACTTGGATACGATATTCGATTTGTCTTGTGCAGACAGTGACATTTATTGATTACTCCCACTAGAAAAACGCATTGGTTTCAATGGCGGCGGATTTTAGCATGATCAGGAAAGATTAACACCCGGAAAATCGAGAATCTTCGCGCAACCATCGGTCCTCTTGAGGCAGTTCAAAAGCCCGCAGGCTGGTGGACGACTACTCATGCGAAAAAACAGGGCGGCAAAATTGGGATCAAAGTGCTTGTTTGTCCTGAAAACTGCACTTGCCGGCCTTTCTTTCTTACCCCATGCTCGCCTGAGCGAGCTTCATTAGCCTGCTAATGAAGCAAATCTTGTAAAAGAGATTCTAGCTCAAGCCTCAATTGTTTCATGATCAATCGGCTTTGTTGACTATCCGATTGAGATTCCTTGCTCTCTAATTTAATGCGGGCACCGCCAATAGTATATCCCTGCTCATAGAGCAAGCTTCGTATTTGTCGGATGAGGATAACATCCTGCCGCTGATAATAACGCCTATTCCCTCTGCGCTTGACTGGCTTGAGACTCGGAAACTCCTGTTCCCAATAGCGTAAAACATGTGGTTTGACATCACACAACTCGCTGACTTCCCCAATCGAAAAATAACGTTTCGTGGGGATGGGAGGAAGCTCATTGTTGTTACTGGTTTCCAGCATAAGATTCCACCCTCGCCCTCAGCTTTTGCCCCGGACGGAAAGTGACGACGCGCCTTGCCGAAATCGGAATTTCCTCACCGGTCTTAGGGTTCCTACCTGGGCGCTGATTTTTATCGCGCAAGGTGAAATTACCAAACCCGGATAACTTTATTTCCTCTCCACTCTCAAGGGTTTCGATGAGAGTCTCAAAAAACAACTCCACGAATTCCTTTGCTTCTCGTTTGTTGAGTCCGACTTCCTCGTACAGATGCTCAACCATTTCAGCCTTAGTCAATGCCATCATTTCATCCTCTGAGTTTGGCTGCGAATCGCCGGCCAAGTTCTTCGATTATCCTCTGTAACGAAGAATCGACCTCCTGATCTGTAAGATTCTTTGACAATGCTTGAAATACCAACCCAAAAGCCAGGCTTTTGTGTCCTTTTTCTATACCTTCGCCCATATAGACATCGAACAAGTTCACGCTGCGCAAATCTTCGATACCCATGCCTTCAATAGCGTGCAGCACGTTGCCGGCAGGAGTAGCCGCCGGAACGAGAATGGCGAAATCCCTCCGCAGGGCCGGATATTTTGAAATCGGCTCGAAGTATGGAATTCTGGATTGTTGTAGCGCCGAAAGATCGATTTCAAACAAACCCACGGGTTGGTCAAATCCATAATCACGCTCTATCTGCGGATGAAGCATGCCCAACCAGCCAACAAAAACGTCACCCACCTTTATTCTTGCAGCTTGTCCCGGATGAAGCGCAGGATGCTCATCAGCGTAAAATTCGGGCTGTACGGCTGCCTTAGAAAAAAGATTCTCGACATCCCCTTTGATGTCAAAAAAATCTATAGCTTTTGATGGAATCCCCCATTGTTCAGGAGCCGCCCCTCCGAAACTCGCCCCCGCCAAAGTCGGCAATTGCCTTGTACAGGAATCATCAGCCAAAAACCGTAATCCAATCTCAAACACGCGACCTCTAGCCTGTTGCCGTTTTCTATTATAGTTCAGAACATTTATCAAGCTTGGCCACAAAGTGGGGCGCATCACTGACATATCCACTGAAATAGGGTTGGCTAATTTTAATGGAACATGGTCAGGAGCAAACAAATGTGAAGCCTCCGGATCTATAAAGCTATAAGTGACGACCTCTTGATAACCCAAGACCTGCAAGTCTTCGCGAAGCGAAATAAGGGAAATCTCAGAGTCATTCGTTTGCTTGATCCGAGTCGCGGATGCGCCGCGGCGCTCAGGAATGCGATCATAGCCTTGAACCCTGGCCAGTTCCTCAATAAGGTCGGCCTCAATGGTCAGATCAAAGCGGTAGCTTGGAGGAACGACCTCCCAGCCTGCTTCGCTAGAAACCACCTCACACCCCAGGGCAGACAAGATTCTCTCCACTTCTTTGGGCGCAATCTCCATGCCCAGAAGCTGGGATATCCTCTCTGGACGCAAATGAATCGGGTGACCATGGGGCAAATATTCTTCATTCTGAAGGTCTATGAGTGGACCTGCTTCGCCGCCCGCGATTTCGATTAAAAGCTGAGAGGCCCGTTCCAGCGCCTTGATTTGTATGGCAGGGTCAACGCCTCGCTCAAAACGATGAGAAGACTCAGTATGCAATCCCAACTTTCGGGCTCTTCCACTGATGGCTTCCGGATCGAAGAAAGCGCTTTCCAGAAAGATATCACTGGTTGACTCCGACACGGCGGTCCCCTGCCCGCCCATGATTCCTGCAATTGCAATCGGGCCTACAGCGTCGCTGATTACAAGTGTATCCTCTGGAATCGATACTTCCTGCCCATCGATCAGCTTGATGCTTTCCCCACCACGCGCCTTACGCACGCGAATTTTCTTCTCAAGCTTGTCAAGATCGAAAGCATGCATAGGTTGGCCAAGTTCCAGCATGACATAATTGGTTACATCCACCGGAACACTGATACTCCGTATGCCCGCACGCCGCAATCGTTCCTGAAGCCATAGTGGTGACCGGCTGGCGGGCGAAAGTCCCGTGATGACGCGCCCTGCATAACGCGGACAGGCTCTCGGGGCCTCCACCTTTACCGGAAATGTTTTTGCATGTGCAGGCGGCACGAAAACGGCTTTTTGGTCCGCGAACGGTTTTCCAAGCAATAGCGATGCTTCCCGCGCTACTCCGCGCATGGACAAACAGTCTGCTCGGTTAGGGGTGAGGTCGATCTCAAGAATCTCGTCATCCAACTCCAGATACTCCCGGATGTCCTCGCCGACCGGAGCATTTTCAGGAAGTTCCATCAAGCCAGCACTGGATTCTGCCAGGCCGAGCTCAGAAGCGGAGCACAACATGCCCTCAGAGCTCACGCCTCTCAATTTGGCCTGCTTGATTTTGTTCCCATTGGGCAGGACCGCCCCAACACGCGCATAAGGGGCCAGCATCCCCGCTGCCACATTAGGTGCTCCGCATACGACTTGATGAAGGCCATTGCCACCCTCTTCGACACGGCAAACCTTGAGGCGATCAGCATTGGGATGCGCCTCCACAGACACCACTCTGCCAACAACCACACCAGAAAAGGCTGGAGCGGCATACTCCAGCGCATCCAGTTCCAGACCCGCCATTGTCAGCACATCACCCAACTGACGGCCATCAAGACCCAGGTCGGGTAACCATTCTAAAAGCCAGCTTCGACTGATACGCATGACTATGCCTTTGGGTCAAAAATACTGAATCATCAAAATTGAGATAGAAAACGCAAGTCATTCTCAAAAAACATGCGTAGATCAGGCACGCCATATTTGAGCATAGCCAATCTTTCGACGCCCATACCGAATGCATAGCCTGTAAATCGTTCTGGATCAACACCCACATTCTCCAACACATGCGGATGAACCATTCCGCTGCCTAGCACTTCGAGCCAACCACTCTGGCTACAGACACGGCAACCCCTACCATGACAATGGACGCACTCTACGTCCACCTCGGCTGAAGGTTCGGTAAAAGGGAAATAGGAAGGACGAAAGCGCGTACTCAAATCGTCACATTCGAAAAAGGCCCGCAAAAAATCGGCAAGAACACCTTTAAGATCGGCAAATGTGATCCCTTCACCCACAGCCAGCCCCTCCACCTGATGGAACATTGGACTGTGTGTAATATCTGAATCACATCGGTAAACCCTACCTGGAGCAATAATTCTAATCGGGGGCTTTTGCTTCTCCATTGTTCTTATTTGCACTGGAGATGTTTGTGTCCGCAGCAATCTGCCATCAGGAAAATAAAAGGTATCCTGCATGGCTCTTGCTGGATGATGTTCCGGAATGTTTAGAGCCGTGAAATTATGGTAATCATCTTCTATTTCAGGACCTTCTGCCACATCAAATCCGGCTTGCGCGAAGAGCTCGCCAATTCTGTGGATGGTATGAGTCAGGGGGTGAAGCGTACCCATAATTTGGGGGCGACGCCCCGGTAAAGTGACATCGACATATTCCTCACGAAGGCGCTCCTTCAGAAACTCCTCATTCAACAAGGCGCGTCGACTCTTTATCGCCTCCACAAGCGACTGCTTTGCCTTATTGATAGCATCCCCCAACGTCGGCCTTTCCGCTGCGGGCAGATTCGAAAGACTTTTGAGCAACTGAGTCAGCTCTCCCTTTTTACCCAGATAATGCACGCGAACATTTTCAAGTGCGGCAAGGTCCGACGCGGCCTCTATAGCTTTGAAGGCGGATTGTTGCAACTCATCCAAATTCACGGAAAACCACTCAGTTTAAGACGACGGGAATGAAAAGGGGAAAGGCAGGCACCCTTCCCCCATGATCATATTACGATCTGACAGTCTGGTTAACGCTGGAAGATATGCGCTCAAGCGTTCAAAGCGGCTTTAGCTTTTTCAGCAATGGCGCCAAACGCGTCGATATCGCGAACAGCGATATCGGCCAATACCTTACGGTCGATTTCAACGCCGCTCTTGTTCATGCCGTCGATCAAGCGGCTATAGGAAAGGCCAAATTGACGAGCAGCCGCATTGATGCGCACGATCCACAAAGCACGGAACTGACGTTTGCGCTGCCGCCGATCACGATAAGCATATTGGCCCGCGCGTGTCACGGCCTGCTTGGCAACGCGATAAACATTCTTGCGCGCGCCATAGTACCCTTTCGCCTTTTTTAGTACTTTTTTGTGGCGTGCGTGTGCGGTTACACCACGTTTTACTCTTGGCATTTGTATGTCCTCTCCATCACTCAGTTATAAGGCAGCATCCGCTTAACCGCTGGTACGTCGCAGTCAGCCACATATGTTGTTGCGCGCAAATGGCGCTTACGCTTCGTGCTTTTTTTCGTCAGAATGTGATTGAGGTGAGATTGAGCTCGCTTGTAGCGGCCGGAGGCTGTCTTGGCGAAACGCTTGGCGGCCCCCCGGTTGGTTTTCAACTTTGGCATGTGTTACTCCACTTATGGCATGCACAATCGAAGTGCATGATTCATTTTTTCTTTGGGGCAACTACCATTATCATTTGTCGCCCCTCCATTTTAGGCCGCTGCTCAACCGTGGCGACATCAGCCAGATCCGCCTCGATTCTTTGCAGCAGTTGTACGCCTCTTTCTTGATGCGCCATTTCACGCCCACGGAAGCGGATCGTGATCTTGGCCTTATCCCCATCGTTCAGGAATCGGATCAGGTTGCGCATCTTAACCTGATAATCTCCGACATCAGTACCCGGCCTGAATTTTACTTCCTTGATTTGTATCTGCTTTTGCTTTTTGCGGGCCAAGGAGGCTTTTTTGCTTTGTTCAAACTTGAATTTACCGTAGTCCATCACACGGCAAACAGGTGGCTGCGCCGTAGGCACTATTTCCACCAGGTCGAGATCCGCCTCTTGGGCAATCGCAAGGGCCTCCTGAATAGGAACAATCCCTCGGTTCTCTCCTTCGGCATCAATCAACCTTACTTGCCTGGACGTAATCTCCTCATTCAGGCGAACAGTTTTCTGAGCGCTGATACGCTACCCTCCATCAAGTAATTATTCCAGACGCAGACGGCACCGGCTCCTCAGCAAGCATTTCGAGCAAAGCCTCGAAACTCTTTGAACCGAGGTTCTCACCAGCACGTGTGCGAACGGAAATGGTTTGGTTTTCCGCTTCGCGATCCCCGACAACAAGCAAGTAAGGAATGCGTTGAAGCGTATGCTCGCGAATCTTAAAGCCTATTTTCTCGTTTCTCAAGTCTAGAATCGCCCGAAACCCTTGCTTTAGCAAAATTCCGTGAACTTGTTTTGCGTAATCGGCCTGCCGGTCAGTTATTGTCATCACTACCAGCTGAACGGGCGCCAACCAAAACGGTAACTTGCCTTCATGATGCTCGATGAGGATGCCAATAAATCTTTCCAGAGACCCCAAAATAGCGCGATGCAGCATGACAGGGGTTTTGCGATTGGAATGCTCGTCGATATATTCAGCCCCCAATTTCATCGGCATATGATAGTCTGCCTGGATTGTGCCCACCTGCCAGGCGCGGCCTATGGCGTCATGCAGGTGATACTCGATCTTGGGGCTGTAAAAAGCCCCTTCACCGGGCAATTCCTCCCATTCCACATCACAACGGCGCAAAGCTTTCCGTAACGTTTCCTCGGCTTTGTCCCACTCCTCGTCCGATCCAATTCTTGAATCAGGCCGTAGCGCGATTTTGACGGATACATCATTGAATCCAAAGTCGGCATACACCTTCATGGCCTGCCGGTGGAAAGCTGCGACTTCTTCTTCAATTTGTTCTTCGGTACAAAATATATGGCCGTCATCCTGAGTGAACCCACGCACTCGCATGATGCCATGCAACGCGCCGGAAGTTTCGTTTCTATGACAAGATCCGAACTCCCCATAGCGCAGCGGGAGGTCTTTATAACTACGCAAAGTATGATTGAATAACTGAATGTGGCCGGGACAATTCATTGGTTTGAGGGCATATTCCCGATTTTCTGAGTCGGTAAAAAACATATGCTCTTTGTAATTGTCCCAATGCCCCGAACGCTTCCACAATGAAACATCGACCACTTGCGGCGTGCGAACCTCCTGATAGCCGCAATCCGTATAGACGCGCCGCATGTATTGCTCGATAGTGGTCCATATACTCCAACCTTTAGGGTGCCAAAAGACCATCCCCGGGGCTTCTTCCTGGGTATGAAAAAGGTCGAGTTGTTTTCCAATACGTCGATGATCGCGTTTTTCCGCCTCCTCTAAGCGCCTGAGATAGGTATTAAGGGATTTGCGATCAGGCCAAGCAGTCCCATAGATACGCTGCAGCATTTCATTGCGTGAATCCCCTCGCCAATACGCCCCTGCCAACTTGGTCAACTTGAAAGCGCCCAGTTTTCCCGTGCTGGGAACATGGGGACCGCGGCACAGATCGATAAAATCCCCTTGCCTGTAAAGAGACAGCACTTCGCCTTCAGGTATATCCTTAATAATTTCCGCCTTGTATTCCTCCCCCATCTCCCGAAAAAAGCGGCTGGCCTCTTCGCGCCCCATTTCGGTTCTGACAATAGGCATGTCCTGCGCCGCCAATTCATGCATCTTCGCTTCTATGGCTTCGAGATCTGCAGGTGTAAATGAGCGTGAGTATGAAAAATCGTAATAAAAACCATCCTCTATCACTGGGCCTATGGTAACTTGCGCCTCCGGGTAGAGCGCTTTTACAGCTTGCCCAAGCAAATGAGCTGTGGAATGACGCAGGATCTCAAGCCCCTCCGGATCTTTGGCTGTGATAATTGCGACATTGGCATCGGTACCCACCCGATAAGACAAATCGACCAAGTCCCCATCGACCCGCCCTGCCAAGGCGGCTTTCGCGAGCCCTGGGCCTATGGCGGCAGCGATGTCGCCCACACTGATCGCATGTGGAAATTCCCGGACACTTCCATCCGGAAGAGTAATTTTGGGCATAAAATTCTCCAGCGCAGCCTTAACAAGGGGTTGCGCAGCAAAAAAGTTTAATATAAACAGCTTATTAGGGCTTTGAGGTTCAACGCAATCTATTGATTTTCAGATTGTTTGGCATTTCTACAGAATATGAGCGGACCGGTGCTTACACTCTCCATTTCCCATCACGCCATATCACTCGGCCATGCGTTCACCCGCAGAAGATAACAAAACCTTTTTTCGAGTAAACAGCAGGAACATTCATATATTAATTACGTCAAATTCCACCCGTGGATCAACGTCAGCCGAATAATCGACATTCTCAAAACCAAAACCAAATAATTTCATGAACTCTTCTTTATAAAGAGCATAATCCGTCAATTCGAAAAGGTTTTCAGTGGTGACCTGGGGCCATAGTTCGCGACACGCTTCTTGGACGTCATCACGAAGCTCCCAATCATCCATTCGAATCCGTCCTGCTTCGTCTACGGCTGCATCCTGCCCATACAGGCCGGTGGAGAACAAACGATCGATTTGCTCAACACAACCTTCGTGCAGTCCTTGCTTGCGCATGACATTCATCACAATGGACAAATACAAAGGCATCATGGGAATGGCCGAAGACGCCTGAGTAACCACGGATTTGAGCATGCTGACGACGGCCCGCCCGCCTTTTTCACGCATGCGAGCATCGATTGCATGCGCCGCACGCTCGAGATCCTGTTTGGCTCGGCCAAGGGTGCCATGCCAGTAGATAGGCCAGGTTATATCGGTACCGATGTAACTATAGGCCGTAGTCTGACACCCATCGGCAAGGACGCCTGCCTGATCTAATGCTGACAGCCATAATTCCCAATCCTGGCCACCCATGACCTTGACGGTTGACTCGATTTCTTCTTCACTCGCCGGCTCGATTTCCGCGCTTATCACCATATCGCGGTTGGTATCAATGGCATTGGCGCAAAACGGCGACCCGATGGGCTTGAGCGCCGATCGCACGACTTCTCCCGTATCCGGCATCTTGCGTACAGGCGCCGCCAGCGAGTAAATCACAAGATCAACTTGCCCCATGTCCTCCTTGATCGCCTCAATGACCTTGCGCTTGGCCTCATGGGAAAATGCGTCACCGTTGAAGTTTTTTGCATACAAACCCGCCTCGCGGGCATAACGATCGAAGGCAGCCGTGTTGTACCAGCCAGCGGTGGCCGGTTTTTTCTCTGTTCCGGGTCTTTCGAAAAAAACGCCGATGGTGGCGGCCCCGGAGCCGAAAGCAGCGGTGATGCGCGAAGCCAATCCATAACCACTTGACGCGCCTATCACCAGTACGCGCTTGGGCCCGTTTTCTATCGGATGGCGCTTGACGTATTCAATCTGCCGACGCACATTCTCCGCGCAACCTTCAGGATGCGCGGTAGTACAAATAAAGCCTCGAATTTTGGGTTTGATCACCATCGAATTCATCCTGATCCAAATAAGCTATTTTAACAACTTATTGAAATACGATCACGCGAGTAAGAACAAAGCAGCCTGTCGGGCGGGGAAGAGCATGGCGAGATAGACATCCTCAGCCGTCAATGTCTGATCATTTCCTCCCATACATATCGATCATTATCCTTACTCGTTCACAAAGTCCGGTTCCGATCTGATCCCAGCTAAATCGCCAGCGCCAGTTCCGATCACCATGGGTCCCAGGCGTATTCATTCGAGCCTCGCTCCCTAAACCCAGAATATCCTGCATCGGCACGACGGCCAAATCAGCCACCGAAGAAAAAGCGGTGCGTATCAACGGCCATGGCATGGGCTCGCCGGGAAACCCTAAATATTGATTAATGTAATTTTGTAGATCGGGCGAAAGGGATCGATACCACCCCAAAGTGGTGTCATTATCGTGCGTTCCCGTATATACAACAAAGTTTGGTTCGTGATTGTGGGGAAGATATGGGTTTTGCGCCCCCCCCTTCGAAAGCAAACTGAAGCACCTTCATGCCAGGCAAACCATAGTCATGGCGGAATGCCTCGACATCAGGCGTTATGATGCCTAAATCCTCGGCTACTAACGGCAAATGCCCAAAAGTTTTGATCAGCTCATCGAACAAAGCCCTGCCTGGTGCAGGCGCCCAGCTTCCGTTGATTGCTGTGCTCTCATTGGCTGGAATAGCCCAGCAGGCGACAAAGCCCCTGAAATGATCGACACGTAAAAAATCAAACAGCTCAAGCTGGGTGGCGAGGCGCTTTTTCCACCAGTCAAAACTCTCTTCCTGCATCTTGTCCCAGTTATAACAAGGGTTGCCCCAAAGTTGACCGGTCGATGAGAAATAATCAGGTGGCACGCCCGCCACGTGTCTCGCTCCCCCTTTTTCGTCCAGATCGAATAAATGAGGTTCACACCAGACGTCCGCGCTATCCAGAGCAACAAAGATCGGCATATCGCCAAACAACTTCACATTCTTACTGTTCGCATAATCGCGCAATTCATGCCATTGCCTGAAAAACACGTATTGCTCGAATATGCATTGAGCAACATGCTCTTGGAGCAAACCCCCGACCTCTTCCAGAGCGCCCGGAACGCGATCTCTTAGCCGTTGCGGCCATTTCCACCACGGCAGATCATCGAAATGACGGCGCAAAGCGCGATAAAGCCCGTAATCATTGAGCCAATGAGCATGCTTTTGCTTGAACTCCTGAAAAGAGGCGTGGTCGTCAGCATTCGCGTTTTGCTCGAAAGATTGACGGCTCAATACCATCAGGCGCGCCCTGGCCTCACTCGAAACCGCCTCGCAAATTAACCCTGAATCGAGCCACCCCCAATCCGCGATGCGTTGCAAACTGATCAACTGGGGGTTACCTGCATGCGCCGATTGCGATTGATAGGGTGAACCGTCCGCGTGAGGAGGATTCAATGGCAAGAGCTGCCATACCCCGAATCCGCAATTGGCCAAAAAATCGACGAAATACCTGGCATCCGGGCCGATATCTCCCGTTAATCCCGGTCCAGGCAAAGAAGTAGGGTGGAGCAGAAGACCGGCGCTACGCTGGTTCCCGAGAATCATGTACCGCTCCTGGCGTGAGGGAAGATAAGTGGTTGAACCTTAGTTTAACAGTTTGACCGACTTCATCCTCAATACCTGACCCTGCTTGCAAGCACGCGTCAGCAGGAAGCAGCCGTCACAAAAACGGTATCAAATCCATTTTCGTCTTTTATTCCATAAATGGCACGACCAATTGGCCCGAATGCGCTCGAAACAGCCTCCAATCCAGAATCGTTTTTTTTCGATCCTCTACTCAATCCGGCCACCTCATTCTCCTGGTATTTCTTTGGAATAAAACAACTCGAAAGTCCGTCTCAGTCTACAGTAGATAGAAAAATCGTGTTTCTATCTATCCATCGCTTGGCCTTTGATATTCGCATTTTCGCTCCCTAATTAAGGGCAATGGCCGGAACAAAAAGCGTATATCCATCAAGAAGGAGGCAGACATGAGGAACCCTGTACGACTTGCAACAGGCCTGTTGGCGACAAGCCTGCTCGCGAGCAACCTGGCCTTAACCATGCCCTCGACGGCGAATGCGGCCAGTCCCAGCGCAAAAGACATTCAGGAAGGCAAGGCGCTCGCTTTCAGCCGCAAGGAAGGCAATTGCCTGGCCTGCCACATGATCCCAGGCGGTCAGCAAGCGGGTGACATCGGCCCGCCGCTAATCGCCATGAAAGCCCGCTTCCCCGATCGTCAAAAATTATTCAACATCATCTGGGATTCCCATAAATACTTCCCAGGTCCAGCCAACATTATGCCGCCTTTCGGCCGCAACCATATTTTGACCAAGCATCAGATAAATCTGATCATCGACTTTCTCTATACTCATTGATCAATCCAGGGAGAATTAAACTTATGGAACAAACTCGTCGCGTATTTCTCAAGAGAAGCCTCACCGCAAGCGCCATTGGGGCAGCGGTGGGAGCTGGATTGCTGAATCCCCGCAGCGCTTTTGCGGATGCTTGGCCAGAAAAAGCCTTTATGTCGACCAACTACAAAGAAGTCATGAAAATGATCGATGGGGCAGATACGGCCGAATCCGGTCACGTCACTATTCAAGCCCCAGATATAGCTGAAAACGGTGCCGTCGTCCCGGTTACAATGTCCTCCGACTTGGACAATGTCGTCAGCCTGACGCTCTATACGCCCCAAAACCCCTTCCCGTTGAATTCAACCTACGAATTCAGCCATGGGGCGCTACCGTATGCTTCTTTCCGCATCAAACTGGCCAAAACCATGCCCATCACGGCCGTGGCCCGTACGGCGGACGGCAAACTTTACAGCGCCACCAAACAAGTAAAAGTCACCATCGGTGGCTGCGGCGGCTGACCTTGACAATACCATTAACTTAGGAGAGCAATTCTTATGTCAAACACGATTCGCACCCGAGCCATGTTGAACGGCGATATCGCCAAAATCATGGCTTTGATCAATCATCCGATGAGTCTCAAAATCGTAAATGGAAAAACCATCCCTTTGAATTTTATCGAACAGGTCAAAGCAGAAATCAATGGCAAACAGGTGTTTCTGGCTGACTGGAGCGCCGCGATCTCGAAAAACCCTTTCCTTGCATTCAAGGTCAAGGGGGCCAAGGCAGGCGACTCGGTCAAACTGTCCTGGAATGACAACAAAGGCAAATCCGGGTCCACGGAGTTCAAGATTTCTTGAATTTTTCCGCAGTCACTCCGATTATTGCATGAGGGAGGAGATACCCCTATGAAAACAATTCGCTCGATCAGCGCGGTAGTAGCCACAAGCCTGATGCTCATACCCATGGTTTCATTGGCTGGGTCTCAACCGAATCCAGAACAGGATTTGAAAGCTTTCAGACAATATTTCGAACAACGTTTTCCAAATACGCCCTTCAAGGATTTCTCGAACGGGTCGTTCGCCAAAGGCATCGGCTCACCAGGGGCGATTTCACAATGGCAAAGCATGGAGGAATTCCCGCCCTACGATTTTGCCGTGGCCAAAGGTAAAAAATTATTCAACACTCCGTTTCCTAACGGAAAAACATACGCGAGTTGCTTCCCGCATGGTGGAATTGGAATTGCCCAGAACTATCCCTATGTGAACAACAAAACGGGACAAGTCGTTACCATCGAGACAGCCATCAACGCCTGTAGGGAGAAAAATGGCCTGAAACCTCTTCCCTGGCTGAAGGGTGATTTGGCAGACATATCGGCTTACATGTTCAGCACTTCTGACGGCAAAGCGGTTAATGTCAAAACTCCGTCTACGCCCGCTGAACTCAAGGCCTATGAAACAGGGAAAAAGATTTTCTATACGCGCCGCGGCAAACTCGATATGTCATGTGCGGGATGTCATACCTATCACTCCGGCCAACGTCTACGCGCCCAAACCATCTCCCCTACTCTCGGTTTGGTGGTCAGCTTCCCGGCTTATCGAGCCAAGTGGGGTGCCCTCGGCACAATCGACAGACGCTTCATCGGTTGCAACAAGAACACTCAAGCCAAACCATTCAAACCTCAGAGCACTGAATATCGTGATCTGCAGTATTTTCTGACCTATATGAGCAATGGCCTTCCCATAAATGCGCCGCAGTGGCGTCCCTGAACGAAGATTGACCAGTTTGTATTCATCAGCCCGGCAAACGCCGGGCTTTTTTCTTAAGATTCTAAACAACTTGTTCGTCACCCCCACTGTTTAATCCGAGCACTTCTGCCGGCCGCCCGCTCTCTCAGCTCAAAGCATCCTGGCTCTCACCGCGGAGCAGTCGCAGCATCACTTCCTACTTGCGCTTCGCCGACCAACGCTTCACCTAAGATTTCCACTCATGGACACCTCCTATTTCTTTCATTCTGAAACAGATATGTGTCCAGTTTATTCGAGGGGCTACCCAGTTGGAGCGTGATCGCGCTGCACGGATCGAATTCATCCAAGAGATGGAAAGGCTGTTTCTGAAACCGGCGGGGTTGTCTCTCGACGAAACACCACCCCAGGTCGATCTCGAATTCCTTGCCGGTTTCTGTTCCGTCTGCGATTGGCTTGGCTCGACGGCGGAAAACCAGCAGGGCGATCCACGCTTTACCTACCGTGACGACAAAGCCGCGCTGCAAGACTATCTGGATGCGCGTTGTGAGATCGCGGCTGTTCCCCGCGCCCGCGGGAATGAACCGGCCTGGGCTGAAGAGGTACTACAGAAGATGAAACACGGCAAGGTACTGCGTGGCCGCCCAGAAGATAAAAAGGGCCGCGTCTCGTAGCTCGGCGGGCAATAGGTGGCGCACCAGCATGCCCGCCAATTTACTCCGCCCCATGGTCTGGATTTAGAACCCGTTGGGGTGAGGTGTTTTCTCAGCCGCTGCGGGCAGATAGTTTGCCGCATCACCTTTGTTGAACAGTGCACGGTGGGGCCCACATCCGGTTATCTGGGGGTGTCATGTGCGCTACCCTAAAAAAGGTAGCAAAAGGACGACCCATGAACGGCCCGCTGAGGCCGCGAATTGGGAAAGCCATGTCATGGTGTGGGTCGAAACGCGTCCCCCCGGATATTTCACAAACAGGAAGGGTCAAGCTCGCGTGCACCCACAGCAAGCAAAATAACGCGTGGTTTTGCCACTCCTAACGAGTGGCAACAGGGTATATTAGGCTACTTTAGACGCTAAATTATTCCAAGTACTAATGCTAACTTATTGATTTAATGGAGGCTGAGGTCGGAATCGAACCGGCGTCCACGGCTTTGCAGGCCGCTGCATAACCACTCTGCCACTCAGCCTTTGATCGAGTTATCCCGTAGTGGCGGCGGGATACATGATACAAATGACTCGGATAAAAAACCCCGGTTATACCGGGGTTTTCGGAGGTTTGGAGCGGGAAACGAGATTCGAACTCGCGACCCCAACCTTGGCAAGGTTGTGCTCTACCAACTGAGCTATTCCCGCATGATTTCGAAATTCTATTTGGCCATATCGACCCTGTCAACACTGATGAAAGTTTTCTCACGATTCGAAAGCGGCAGCGAGATATTGAAACATCGATACCACGGTGAGAACAACCGAAATATACAACAAAATTAGACCTGGCAATCGTAAATCGAAGCTGGATATCGGATGCTGATATAGCAACAAAATCAGCGCGAGCATTTGTGTGGTCGTTTTGATCTTTCCCAAGGCGGCTACCGCGACTTTTCCCCGCTGCCCGACTTCAGCCATCCACTCACGCAATGCGGAGATGGTAATTTCCCGTCCAATAATGATAATCGCCGCCAGGGTTAACCAGGCGGTCGCATATTGTTGAATCAAGAGAATCAATGCAGCGGCCACCATCAGCTTGTCAGCTACTGGATCGAGAAACGCACCGAAGCGGGAGGTCTGATCCCACTTGCGGGCAAGATACCCGTCTGCCCAATCCGTCACGGCAGCCAAAGCAAACAGCGATGCACTCAAAGGCGGCGCCCAATACCAGGGAATATAAAAAACTCCGACAAAAACTGGAATCAGTCCAATCCTAAGCCAGGTAAGAACGATAGGAAGATTCACAGGCATGCTCAGGAACCTTCATGCAGGTGGGCATACACTTGGCGGGCCAGCGTGCGGCTAATTCCTGGCACACTTGCCAAGTCGTCGATGCCCGCTTTGGCGACGCCCCGTAAGCCTCCAAAATGCTTGAGCAATTGTTGGCGGCGTTTTGGACCCAACCCGGGAATCGCTTGCAAGGGAGATTCCGTGCGCGCCTTGGCACGCCGCCGGCGATGACCTGTGATCGCAAAACGGTGCGCCTCGTCGCGTATTTGCTGCAGCAGATGCAGAGTTGGCGAATGAGGTGGCAAACGCAATACGCCCCTCTTCTCGCTCAAAGTCAAAGTATCGAGTTCTGGACGTCTACCTTCGCCTTTAGTAATGCCGATCACGGTTATTCCTTCTATCTGCAACTCCACCAGCACCTTTTCGGCCTCCCTCACCTGTCCTCGCCCACCATCGATCAGCAGCACGTCAGGAAGAATACCATCGCTTTCCTGCAAACGCTGATACCGTCGGCTTAATGCCTGGCGCATAGCGGCATAGTCGTCGCCGGGGGTGATGCCCTCAATATTGAAACGCCGGTAATCCGATTTTACAGGCCCTTCCTGCCCGAATACGACGCAGGAAGCCACGGCGGCTTCTCCGCGCGTATGGCTGATATCGAAACATTCCAATCTACCCGGCGGCGATTCCAGACCGAGCGTTTCCTGCAAGGCTCTCAGGCGCGCAGTCAGGTTGACTCGCGTAGTGGTTCTCGCCAGCAAGGCTTCGCGGGCATTTTGTTCCGCTAACCCCAACCATCGGGCGCGCTCTCCCCGCACCGAAACACGCAACTTAACCCGCCGGCCCGCGCTTTGGGCAAGCACTTGGGTCAATAATTCTGGCTCGGATGGCAGATGGCTGAGGATGATTTCATCCGGTGGTTTTCTCTCGAGATAGTACTGCCCCAAAAAACCTTGCATCAGCTCCGCGGAGTCCATATCCACAGGTGCGCGGGGAAAGAAACTCTTGTTTCCCAGCATTCGCCCCCCGCGAAGATAAAAGACCTGAAAACACACGGCTTCCCCTTCTCGGGCCAAGGAAATGATATCAATCTTGCTGTTCGTATCCGCGCTTACTGCCTGTTTGCTGCTGATATGCCTCAATAGCTCGATCTGGTCTCGTTTTTGCGCCGCCCGCTCAAATTCAAGCTGTTTGGATGCCTCGTCCATTTCCACGATCAATTCGTCAATTATTTGCTGGGATCGCCCATCGAGGAACTGGATGGCATGTTGGATATCAACTCTATACTCTTTTTGAGTCACGTAGCCAACACACGGCGCTTTGCAGCGCTTTATCTGATATTGCAGGCAGGGGCGCGAGCGATTGGAAAAGTAACTGTCTTTGCAGGGACGCGCCTTGAACAGTCGTTGCAGCATATTCAAGGTTTCCCGCACCGCGGCGGATGAAGGATAGGGACCAAAATAGCGCCCCGCCAAGTTGCGAGCGCCTCGGTGAAAAGCGATGCGGGGGAAAGGATGCTCCGTGGATATATAGATATACGGGTAACTTTTGTCATCGCGCAACAAAATGTTATATCGAGGCCGATGCGCCTTGATCAGATTGTTTTCAAGGATCAGGGCCTCGGCCTCGGTCTGGGTTACTGTGACCTCGATATTTGCTATTTGACGCGCCATTGACTGAATACGCGCACTTGAAAGGTTTTTTCTGAAATAGCTCGATACGCGTTTCTTCAGATCTTTCGCCTTGCCGACATACAAGATCACCCCTTTTTCATCCAGCATCCGGTAGACACCCGGGCGATGGGTCAGCGTCTTGAGAAATCGTTTCGCGTCAAAGGCGTTTACAGCGATTTTCTGCGGTGAAATTTCCCTGGACATTTATTGCTCTTGCGTACCGCCTTGGGAGTCGATCCATTCCCTGGCGCGGGCTATGACGCGTTCAAACATCGACGACGTCAATCTTCCCGTTTGTGTGTTGTAGCGGCTGCAATGATAAGAAGCCAGCAGCCTCTTCCCTGAGGACAGCGCATACTCCACCCCATGGGCGAAAGGGTACTCGCTTTGGCGCAGATTCAGGGCTTTGACGGTCGCCTTGTGCGCAATGCCGCCCAAGACAAGGATCATCGATTTTTGCGGCAGCGCCTCTAGTTCAGCCGCAAGAAAATCGTTACAGGTATTGATTTCCGCGGCTTTCGGTTTATTTTCCGGAGGCAGGCATTTGACAGCGTTGGTAATGCGACAATCGCGCATCACAAGCCCATCATCGCGATTGCTCACTGCGGCCTGATTCGAAAAACCGTAGCGATGCAATGTTCGATAGAGCAATATACCGGCAAAATCGCCGGTGAACGGCCTTCCAGTGGCATTTGCGCCATGCATTCCAGGAGCGAGCCCTACAATCAACAAGCGTGCCCGCGGATCACCGAAAGGGGCCACCGGCGCGCAATGATATGAAGGGTGACGCGCCTTGACCTCATGCAGAAATGCGTTCAATCGAGGACAACGGCGACAGGCTGGATCAAACGCCTGACGCGGGGTCATCGCTTGCGATCGCTCCATTCCTTGTAAGGATGATCGACCAGACAAACATTATAATAACGGGGGTCGTGAGAAACTTCCGCCCCCGCCCAAGATGGACGCTCAAAGGTTTCATCGGGGCGATCGAGCTCGATTTCCGCCACTACCAGACCTTCGTTGTCCCCTTCGAAGACGTCGATTTCCCAGGTATGATCGGCATATTCGACCCAATAACGGGTTTTTTCGATGAGTGGTCGCTTGCACAAACGATCCAGCATTTCATTGGCATCGCCAAACGGAATGGAGTATTCGTATTCGAGACGCTCAATACCCAGAGTAGCGCTTTTGACGTTCAGCCAAGCGGCCTTATCGGCTACGCGCACCCGTACCGAGCTGGTATCGATCGGACACAGATAACCCTGCCTGTAATGCGCTTGGCGCCTTATGTCCTGCTTCCAGGCATCGGAAGTGACGAGAAACTTCCTTTCGATCTCACTAGCCATGAAACTTCTCAGATTTCTCAGAAACGCATGATGGCCGAGCCCCAGGTAAAGCCGCCGCCAAAAGCTTCCATCAAAACAGTTTCTCCACGCCTGATACGGCCATCGCGAACGGCGGTATCCAGTGCAAGAGGCACCGAGGCCGCGGAGGTATTTCCGTGCTGATCAACCGTCACCACCACGCGTTCCATATTCATTCCGAGTTTTCGCGCGGTTGCTTGAATGATGCGGATATTGGCCTGATGGGGCACCAGCCAGTCGATATCCGAGTGCTGGAGACCATTTGCCTCTAGGGTTTCATCCACAATGCGCCCCAAGGTATTGACGGCCACGCGGAACACTTCATTACCACGCATCTGCACCTTGCCTTCCTTGCCCGCAAGCTTCTCTAATCCATCCGATACGCCGCAGGGAACATGTAACAGATGTTGATAGCGTCCATCCGCATGCAGGTGAGTAGACAGAAGACCCGGCTCATCGCTGGCTTCGAGAACCACCGCGCCCGCTCCGTCACCAAACAGAACGCAGGTACTTCGATCGCTCCAATCGACTATACGTGAAAACGCCTCCGCGCCAATCACCAACGCACAATGTGCCGATCCGGAACGAATGAACTTCTCAGCAATACCAAGGGCATAGATAAAGCCTGTGCAGACTGCCTGCACGTCGAAAGCCGGACATCCTTGTGCGCCCAGCCTGGCCTGAAGCAGGCAGGCCGTGCTTGGGAAGATCTTGTCAGGCGTGGTGGTGGCAATGATGATGAGATCGACTTCCGCCGGCACACGGCCAGCCGCTTCAAGCGCTCGGCGAGCAGCCACTTCCGCCAGATCACAGGTGGTTTCATCGTCGCTTGCAATATGACGTTTCTTGATGCCAGTGCGCTCGGAAATCCATTTATCCGAGGTGTCCACCATGCGCTCAAGATCCTGATTGGTGAGGACCTTTTCCGGCAGAAAACTGCCGGTTCCGGTGATTCTCGCGTAATCGCTCATGCCGTGCGCTGACCTGCCAGCAAGGCTTCTAGATGCGAGTCGATCCGCTGGGGTATCCCCTCTTGTACCTCGACATAAGCCACCTCAAGAGCATTGCTCAATGCCGCGGCATCTGACGATCCATGGCTTTTGACCACGATGCCGGTCAAACCCAAAAAACTGGCGCCATTGTACTTTCGGGGATCGATGCGACGTTGCAGATCCTTGAGCACGGGCATAGCCAGAGCGGCCGAAGCCTTTGTAAGGAGATTACGGGAAAAAGCCTCGCGCAGGAAATGGGCAATCGTCTTGGAGGTACCTTCCATCGACTTGAGCGCCACGTTGCCAGCGAATCCGTCGCAGACCACGACATCGACATCGCCAAGAAAGATATCGGTGCCTTCGACAAAACCGATATAGTTGAGATCACTGTTGGCAATCAGTTTTGCGGCGCCTTTGACCTGATCATTGCCTTTGATATCCTCTTGACCGACGTTGAGCAGCCCCACCCGCGGCCGAGGCTTGTGGTCGGCGGCCTCCACCAATACCGAACCCATGACGGCGAATTGATACAGCTGTTCGGCTGAACAGTTGAGGTTCGCGCCCAGATCAAGCATGTATGTATGTCCGCTGACGGCCGGGATGCGCGCGCAAATCGCCGGCCGATCAATGCCGGGCAGGGTTTTAAGCACAAACTTTGCCGTGGCCATGAGCGCACCGGTATTACCCGCACTGACGCAGGCATCCGCTTCGCCGCGCTTGACGAGATCGACACACACTCGCATGGAGGAATCTTTTTTCATCCGCAATGCCTGGGTCGGTAGCTCGTCCATGCCAACCGTCTGGCTGGCATGGACGATGCGCAGCCGCTCTTGAACCCCACCGCATTGCTCATGCACGGCAGACTGCAATTGAGCCTCATCTCCGACCAGAACGAGTTCGAGATCGGGATGCGCTCGCGCCGACGCGCATGCCGCCGGCACCGTCGCGGGAATACCGATGTCTCCGCCCATCGCATCGAACGCGATTCTGATCATGTTCCGGATTCTCGCTCCTCGGCTTATTCTTCGTCCACCGCCTCGGGCTTGATGACCTGGCGTCCACGATAGAAACCATCAGGCGTAATATGATGGCGCAGATGGGTTTCGCCAGTAGTCGGATCGATCGACAAAGCCGGCGACTTCAGGGCATCGTGTGAGCGACGCATGTCGCGGCGGGAACGGGTCTTGCGACGTTGCTGTACAGCCATGAGTTATTCTCCATAAAAATTTAATATTTCAATTTTCTCAAAATAGCAAACGGGTTTTCCGCTTGCTCATCGGTGCTGGATCCGTCTGTGGTTTTCAGCCAGCGCACGGACTCGGGATCACACTGTCCATACTGCCCATGCTTAGGTATCAATGGCAGCGCGAGCAAAAGTTCATCCTCGATGACATCGGGAAGATAGAGGCCCCTTTCGCCGACCTCTATTGATTCTTCATCGTCCCTGGCGAGTTCCACCGCCGAATCGACCAGGCGCAATCGAACGGTATCTTCCAACAATTGCGCCACCTTCCCAAGGCAGCGTTCACATCGCAAGGTCAGCCGTGCGCGGTATTCGAACTGAATCCAGATTTCATTCCTCTCGCCCTTGGAGAAAACGAACTTGCAACTCACCTCGCCTTCGCTTTCCAGCAACACACTCTGCAAACGCTTGAACGAAGACAGCGGCACGGAAAGTTCGAGGCAGCGCCTCTGATCGGCGGCCTTGAACGGATCCAAACGCAAAACGCGGTCACCAGACATAAGCGGATTATTTTATGTCTCCAATGAAAATAAAGTCAAAGTTGTGACGAACGTATAAACTCGATCGCATCTTCCAGCCGCTTCAATACTTTTTCGCGACCCAGTAGCTCGAGGGTGATGTCTATCGGCGGCGAAACAGTGCCGCCACTGCAAGCCACCCGCAGAGGTTGGGCTACCTTACCCAACTTGAGACCGTGTTTTTCAGCGGTTGATTGAATGACGGCATGGAGTCGTTCTGCCGACCACTCAGGTAATTTCCCGAATGCCGCTTTCAGCTCATTCAAAAGCGGTTCAGTTTCTGCCACGAGATGCTTACGTGCCGCCTTTTCATCGTAAGCCGAGATCTCCTGGTAGAAAAAAGCGCTGTTTTCGGCCATTCCACGCAGTGTCTTTGCGCGTTCACGCTGCGCTTCGATAATGCGTTCCAGTTCGGGCCCCGTATTGGTATCGATGCCAAGCCGTCCCAGGTGCCAGCGGAGATGCCGGGCGATGTGCTCCACAGGCAAGGTTTTGATGTAATGCTGATTGAGCCACAAAAGCTTTTGCTGATTCAGTGCCGAAGCCGCCTTGTTTACATCCTGAATGTCGAAATAACGAATCATTTCATCTGGGCTGAATATTTCCTGGTCCCCATGAGACCAGCCCAAGCGGACGAGGTAATTCAGCACCGCCTCTGGCAGCAATCCCATATCACGGTATTCGAGCACGCTTGCTGCACCTTCGCGTTTGGAAAGCTTTCTCCCGTTTTCGCCATGAATCATGGGTACGTGCGCGTATTTCGGCAGAGGTGCCCCCAGCGCCTTGAGAATGTTGATCTGACGGGGAGTGTTGTTGATATGGTCGTCTCCGCGGATGACATGAGTAATCTTCATATCCATATCATCGACCACCACCGTTAAATTATAGGTTGGGGTACCGTCGGCGCGCGCAATGATCAGGTCGTCGAGCTCGGTGTTATCGAACACGATCCGACCATGGATGAGATCTTCCACCACCACCTGCCCCTCGCGGGGATTGCGAAAACGGATCACCGGTTCCTCTCCTTGCGGAAAATCCGTTCGCTCGCGGCAACGGCCGTCATAGCGCGGCTTCTCACCCCGGGCTCGCTGTGCTTCGCGCATCGCCTCGAGTTCTTCCTTGCTGCAATAACAGCGGTAGGCGTGGCCACTTTCCAACAATTGATGGATCACTTCACGATAGCGATCGAAACGCTGGGTTTGGTAGAAAGGTCCTTCGTCATAGTCGAGACCCAACCACGCCATGCCTTCCAGAATAGCGTTCACGGCCTCGGGCGTGGAACGTTCGAGATCGGTATCTTCTATACGCAGAACAAAAGCGCCTCCATGATGGCGGGCGTGCAGCCAGTTGAACAAAGCCGTGCGGGCGCCGCCGATATGCAGGTAACCGGTCGGGCTGGGGGCAAAACGGGTGCGAACAGTCATGAGGCGGATAGTTTTAAAGGGTGAAATAAATAGGCGCGCATATTAACAGGCCGCGGCCCCTAATGCGAAAACCACTGCGTCCGTTTAGCCGAAAAAATGCAATCCGATCTGCATGCAGATCAATGCATAAATTCCGGCAAACACGTCATCCATCATGATGCCTATGCCACCTTTAAGGCGTCGATCGGCCCAACCCACCGGCCAAGGCTTGAGTATGTCGAACAAGCGAAACAGCACGAACCCGGCGGCCACCCACGGCCAGGAAAGAGGCGCAGCAAGCATAGTAATCAGATAGCCAACGATTTCATCCCAGACGATACCGCTGTGATCATGCACTCCCAGCAACATAGACGAGCGTCCGCAGATCCAGAAACCCGCGAGTAGAAATAATGCCGTAACCACTCCATAGAGCCACAGCGCAAGGTGGCTCATGCCGATGAATATCGGGATGGCGATCAGGGTCCCAAAGGTGCCCGGCGCCACAGGCGAGAGTCCCGCACCGAAACCAAAAGCGAAAAAATGCACGGGATGGATCAATACCAATCGCCACGAGGGCTGCGTCTGCGTCGTTTTCATGAACATCCTCTGAAATGATCATAACCTTTAGGGTCTACGATCGAGCGTTCGCGCCCATCGGCATCGAGCAGGCGCAGACCCGCTTGAGTCTCGATACGACCGATGCGCGTAACCGGCACACCCAAAGGGCGCAAGCGGGCCATGAGTTCAGCTTCATGTGCAGGCGCAGCAGTGAAAAGCAGCTCATAGTCGTCACCTGAAAAAAGTGCCAGATCCACAGCATTGGGCTGTGCAGAAACATCGCGTGACAGCGGCAACGAAGCAACTTCCAGACGTGCTCCGACCCCACTTGCCCGAAGAATGTGCTGCAAGTCGGCAAGCAGGCCATCGGAAATATCGATCGCCGCCGTAGCGAGGCTGCGTAGCGCCAAACCAGCCTCTACCCGCGGCGTTGGGCGATCCAGGCGTGCCCGCACCCGCTCGCCCACCTCTTGATCGAGCATGACTCGGCCTTGCAGCCAAGCCAACCCCAAACCAGCATCCCCCAGCGTACCGGTGACATACAGCACGTCTCCCGGTCGTGCGCCATCGCGGCGCAGCGCCTGGCCGGGAGGCACGAAACCACAGATTTGTACAGTGATCGACAAACCACCCCGCGTCGTGTCGCCGCCGATCAGATCCACGTCATAACGATCCATCAGCGCGAAAAACCCGTGGCTAAACTCATCCAGCCACATCTCATCCATACCGGGCAAGCTGATGGCTAGAGTGGCCCATGCCGGTGCCGCACCCATGGCAGCCATATCACTCAAATTCACGGCCAGCGCCTTGTGTCCAATTGCCGAAGGGGAAGTTTGCAATGGGAAATGAACGCCCTCGATCAAGGTATCAACGCTGACAACCAAATGTTGATCAGCGGGTGGCGCAAGCACAGCGGCATCGTCACCGACAGCCACCAAAGTTTCTGGATGGCGGGCAGCACGTTTGAACCACCGGAAAATCAGGCTGAATTCGTTTGGCAACGGAATGCTCCGCGCGGCTCGGATTCAGCGCGTGGCCGCCGCAATTTCGGCCTCGCGCAGCCGCCGCACCATCTTGTCCAACACGCCGTTAACGAAACGGTGACCTTGCTCGGCGCCGAATGCCTTGGCCAGATTGACCGCTTCATTGATTATCACCCGATAAGGTACATCGAGGCGATTGACCAGCTCATAGGCGGCCAGACGCAGGATGGCCGCTTCAACGGGATCGACCTGATCCAGCGGGCGACTAAGAAAAGGCTCGATGGCCTCGTCGAGTTGCGCCTGCTGCGCCACCGCGCCCAGCAGCAATTCGCGAAAATAGTCCTGATCAGCGCCTCTGAGCGGCCGCTCCTCTCGAAACTGCACAAAAATATCTTTGGGATCATCGCCAGTCAGTTGCCATTGATACAAGGCCTGCAGGGCCAATCGTCTAGCCGCCTGACGCCCTTGCGCTAGACGGCGCATGGCCTGCTTGTCCATCATAAACTCAACCTTGCAATCGCTTTAGCAGACTGATCATTTCCAACGCGGTCATGGCCGCGTCCCACCCCTTGTTTCCGGCTTTGGTGCCAGCGCGTTCGATCGCTTGTTCTATCGTGTCCGTGGTCAACACGCCATTGATCACCGGCCGCCCCACGTCCAGCGAAACCTTCGCTAGCCCCTTGGCGCTTTCTGCGGCAACGTAATCGAAATGCGGCGTGGCGCCGCGTATCACCGCCCCCAGCGCAATGATGGCATCGTAATCGCTGCCGCGCGCCATCGCTTGTATGGTGATCGGCAACTCAAACGCCCCTGGAACGCGCACGATCAATATCGAATCATCTGCTACGCCATGCCGCCTCAGCGCATCCAGGGCACCATCGAGCAATCGCTCGACAATAAAACCATTGAACCTCGCCAACACGATGCCAAAGCGCGCCGCCCCGACGCTATAATCACCTTCAATATAGTTAATCTGCGCCATTTTCATACCCGTTGCTGCCTGCTTGAAAATTCGCACATGATACCATGCGTTCATATGCTTTCTCTTGTTGGACTTTCACTTGATGTCCTTTCACTACAAGGAAAAACAAAGCATCACCGCAGTCATCCTCGCCGGAGGGCGTGGCCGCCGGCTGGGTGGCGTCGACAAGGGACTGGCCGATGTAGGCGGCCTCCCTTTGGTGCATCGCGTCCTTTTCCGCATCGCTCCCCAGGTCGGCACAGTGATCATCAACGCTAACCGCCACCATGCGATTTATGCACGTTTTGGCTTTGAGGTCATCAGCGATACCCAACCGGATTATCAGGGCCCGCTCGCAGGCATCGCCGCCGCGCTGAGCCGCTGCAAAACTCCCTTGCTGCTCAGCGTCCCCTGCGATACACCCTCCCTTCCTTTGGATCTGGCCGAACGGTTATATCGCTGCATGGAACAGCACGGCTGTGACCTTGCTGTTGCCCGTGACAGTCAAAGAATCCATCCTGTAATCGCCTTGCTTCGCACGGAGTTGTTGCCCTCGCTGCTGGACTACCTCCACAGCGGGGAGCGTAAAACCGGCCGCTGGATCGCGCAGCAATATCATTGCGAAGCCGACTTTTCAGACCAGCCCGAAGCGTTTTTAAATATCAATACTCCTGAAGACCGAGCACGCCTGCAGAACCGATGAAAACACAGACAAGCAGGCAGGCTATGCGAATGATTATTGATTCGTTATTTCCTGGAATGGATTTTGTATTCAATGCTTCACCGGACAAGTCAGACACTCATGAAGACAATGAGTAGAATCTCAGCGCCTATAGAATCTTCAATGTCCCTAGAGGAAACCTGACGTGACAAGTACAAAACATCCACCGACGGTGGTATTCACCGATCTCGATCACACCTTGCTGGATGCGCGAGGCGCCCATCCCGCCGGCGCCGCCGTGCGCCGGGTATGGGCGCACGGCATCCCCGTGATCCCGGCCACCAGCAAAACCGCCGCCGAGACAATCGCCTTGTTGCGTCTCTGGGGGCTACATGCGCCCGCCGTGGTCGAAAATGGCGCCGTACTCTGTCTCCCAGGCCGTCCCGGCCGCTGGCGGATACTGCGCATAGTCTCTCAATCCTACGCGACGGTGCGCCTTGCGATCAAACGCCTGCGTAGTGCGCTCTATTTGGACATGGCCGGTTTTGGTGATTGGAGCCTGACTGATCTCATGCGCGAAACCGGCCTTTCACCGCCGCAGGCACTGGCCGCAAGGCAACGCCTGGCGAGTGAACCCTTACGCTGGCGCGGTGAGCCCCCCGAAACCTTTCTCGACGAATTGCGAACCGTCGGCCTGACTGCCATCGGTGGCGGACGTTTTTTGACTGTCTTGCCGATGGAAGCTGACAAGGCCGTGGGCGCTTGCCGTCTTCTCAGGGAATGGACTCCCTTCGCCCACCATCCGCGCATCGTTGCGCTTGGAGATGCGCCCAATGACAGGCGCCTGCTGGAGCTTGCGGATCTGGCCGCGTGCCTGCCCGGCCCCAACCCCCTGCCGGACATCGATTGCCTGCGCACACAACGAGCTGGCCCTCAAGGCTGGCTAGAAACCCTACACCGACTAGGAGTAATAAAATGAGCGATTTTCATCAATCCGGCTCCGTTGCCACCCTCCATGATCTCGGCACCCGACCGCTGCCCGCCTTAGAAAAGGAACTCACGCACATTAGCCGTCGCCGACCCATGGCGTTGATCATCCCCTCACTCTACTCCGAGCTTTCCGGGCCTGCGCTGGGGCCCATGCTGGACACCATTACCGAAATACCCTATCTATCCAGCGTGATCATCGGCCTGGATCAGGCCGACCGCGAGCAATTCATTCACGCACGCGAATTCTTCTCGCGCCTGCCACAAACAGTACACCTTTTATGGCACGATGGGCCACGGCTACGTGAGGTGGACGCCCGCCTAGCGGCGGAGGGACTGTCTCCTGGTCAGCCAGGCAAGGGACGGAACGTCTGGTATTGTCTTGGATTCGCCGCCACCTGTGGGATGGCGGATGTGATCGCCGTCCATGATGCCGACATCGTCACCTATGACCGCGCCATGCCGGCCAAGCTGCTCTATCCGGTGGTCTCGGATGTCGGCTACCGTTTCTGCAAGGGTTACTACGCCCGCAGCGACGGCGAACGTCTGGGCGGGCGAGTCAGCCGCTTGTTCCTTACGCCCCTGTTACGTGCCTTGAAGCTCAGTCTTGGCGCGCATGAGTTCATCGAATTTCTCGATGCCTTCCGCTATCCGCTTTCCGGTGAATTCGCTGTCGATGCCAGCGAAATATCCCAGCTACGCATCCCCGCCAACTGGGGATTGGAGATTGGCCTGCTGTCGGAGGTGTACCGCAGATTGAGCCCGAAACAAGTCTGTCAGGTAGATATCGCCGCCCGCTACGATCACAAACATCAAAACCTATCAGCTAACGACGCCTCGAAAGGATTGGCGCGCATGAGCCGCGAGATTGCCCTGTCCATCTACCGCAAACTGGCCACCGAAGGCGTAGTTCTGGCACCGGAAACCTTTCGCGCGCTTAAGGCGGCTTATCTGCGCGAGGCCCTGGATCTCATCCAGCACTATCACTCCGATGCGCGACTCAACGGGCTCGAATACAGTTTTCACGACGAAGAACTTGCGGTGGAAACCTTTTCCCGCGCGGTCATAGAAGCCGGCGAAGACTATTTGATCTCGCCCTTCGAACCCTCCTACATCTCGAACTGGAGTCGCGTGATCAGCGCCTTGCCAGACATTGCCGAATCGCTGTGCGAGGCCGTCGCCATGGATGCAGATGTGCGCTGATCAGACCGCCGGCAGCCAGGCAGCTCCCCATGGCGCCAACTCCAGACCCCCGCCCACGAGCCTCACGCCATCATCGGCCAGCAAATCGGCATGCGCATCAGACACACAGGGCAACATGGAAAGCGGCACGCTCTGTGGCGCGCCTGTGAAGTTGAACAAGCACAGCAGGCGCTCCCCATCCTTCGATTCGCGAACGATGCCGAGCACGGCACCGGGCAATTCCAGCACATACTGGGACGCCTGCGGATGAAACTGCGCCAGGCCGGAACGCACCCGTAAGCGGCGCGTCATTTCCTTCAGACAGCGGGCAGCCACGCTATCGCTGCGTACGAGCAGCCCGCTCAATTCTCCCCAGTCCCAGCGCCGGCGATTAATAGCCCTCAATTGCCCAGTCTGCTCCACCCCCCGGAGGTCGTTGGGTGTGGCGAACAGGGAATGGATATAGATCGCTGGCACGCCCCGCAAACTCATCATCACCGTCTGGGATAGAAGAAAACGTGCCAGTTGCGCTTCTTCGCCATCACCTGCGTCGAACGCGCTGAAATAAGTAATATTGAGTTCATAAGGCGCTTCCCGTCCATCTGGAAGACGGCGCGGCGTCACGAAACCGCCCCGCGTGCGCATGGCATCGAGCATGGCGTCGCGTTCGGTTTCATCGACAAGTCCTTCCAGGGGACGCAGGCCCACCCCATCATGCGAGGCGGTGAAATTCAAAAAAGTGCAGCCGGGCGGTGGCTCAGGCAACGCATCCAGCCAGTTGCGCAGGATGGCGGTGTTTTCTCGCCACAGGGCATATAGCAACAAGGGCGGCAAGGAAAACTGGTACACCAGATGGGCCTCATCGCCCTGCCCCAAATAGCTCAAATTCTCCACCATGGGAACATTGGTTTCCGTCAGCAGCAAAACGCCGGGCTCGGCCGAATCCGCCACCACCCGTAGAATACGCACTATGGCATGCACCTGTGGTAGGTTGATGCATGAAGTCCCCAGCGTTTTCCACGCGTAAGCCACGGCATCCAGGCGCAACACCCGCGCACCTTGGCGGACATAGAACAGCATGATGGCAATCATCGCCAGAAGCACTTCGGGATTGTGGTAATTCAGATCCACTTGATCGGGACTGAAAGTGGTCCAGATCCAGCGCCGTCCCTGGCCGCTGACATCCACCGGCGTTAACAGCGGCGTGCTGCGCGGCCGCGCCACCAGCGCCAGCCTCGGATCGTTCGGATTGGCCTCGATGAACCAGTTCTTGGCCGAATCCTTTCCGGCAATAAAATCCTGAAACCAGCGGTGGCTGCGCGAGCAGTGATTGAGCACCAAATCCAATGCCAGCCCATAATAATCCGCCAGTTCGCGCACATTATCCCACTTTCCGAGCTCAGGATTGACCGCGTAGTAATCCACTACGGCAAAACCGTCGTCCGAACTGTAGGGAAAAATCGGCAAGAGGTGAATGATGTTGATGGCTTCTCCGATATGCTCCAGCAAAAAACGTCTGAGCGTATCAAGAGGCGGTTCCCCTGTGCCGTAAAGGGAGTTTCCATAAGTGATAAGCAAGGCGTCGCGCTCGGTCAATTCCTCGATCGCAGGAAGCCCTGGCTGACGTTCGATGGTATATTCGGCCACCATGCCCTCGATTCTTCTGCAAACCGTGCGCGCCAATTCTGCTCCATACAGAAACTCCAAGTCATCGACGAGCCGTGCCGCCACATTGCTTTCAATCGTCATTTTTCACCCTGTTGGGTCAACAAGCAAAGCACATGCCGGGTCAATGCGCTCGGCACATCTCAATCATGCACATACTCTGCCACCTCCAAGCCGAAGCCACCGAGGCCATGCAGGCGCTTAGGCGCGCTCAACAGCCGCATATGGCGCACACCCAGATCGCGCAGGATCTGTGCGCCGATGCCGTGAGTGCGCAAATCCGCCGGGCGCTCTTCCGCCGCGGGAGAGGATTCCTGCTCACTTCGAAGAGCCAATCCGCGGATACGGCGAAGGAGCGCCTGGGGATCTTCTTTCGCCGATAACACCACCACCACGCCACCCTCTTCAGATACCCTTTTAAGGGCGTCGCGCAACGGCCACCCGAAAGGCGCATCAACAAAAGGCACACGATCGGCAAGGGCGTCGCTGACGTGAACCCGCACCAGTGTGGGGCGGTCAGGTGGAATATCGCCCTTTACCAGCGCATAGTGGATCGAGGGATCACCAATCTCCCTGTAGGCTACCAACCGGAAAAGACCGAATTCCGTGTTCACCTCCACGTCCGCTACTCTTTCGACGGTGCGCTCGCGCGTCAGGCGATAACGGATCAGATCCTCGATGGTGCCTATCTTGAGACCATGCTCGGCGGCAATGATCTCGAGATCGGGGCGCCGAGCCATGCTGCCATCCTCGTTCAGAATCTCCACGATCACCGCTGCCGGTTCGAAGCCCGCCAGCCGCGCCAGATCGACGCCGGCTTCAGTGTGACCGGCACGGGTCAAAACCCCGCCCGGCTGCGCCATCAGCGGAAACACATGGCCCGGCTGGACAATGTCGGATGGTTGTGCGTTGGGAGCCACGGCGGTACGGATGGTGTGAGCGCGATCATAAGCGGAAATGCCGGTGGTCACGCCTTCGGCCGCTTCGATGGAGACAGTGAAATTAGTGCCGTGCTGGTCGCCGGTGGATTCCACCATCAAAGGCAGTCTGAGCTGACGGCAGCGTTCCCGGGTCATAGGCAGACAGATCAGACCGCGTCCGTAACGAGCCATGAAATTGATGTCCTCGGGCCGGACGAGCGATGCGACCATAAGCAAATCGCCCTCATTTTCGCGGTCTTCGTCGTCTACGATGATGGCCATTTTCCCCTGGCGCAGATCCTCCAGGATTTCTTCAATGCTGTTAAGTGCCATGATGCCTCGATGGTTGCAGGTTTCAGAGATAGCCGTATCGCGCGAGCAGTTCACGGGTGAGGCCGTTTCCATCTTCCGCGGGCGTATCGCCCGCAGACAGAAGGCGATCGAGATAACGCGCAATCACGTCTATTTCCAAATTCACCTTCTGGGCGACGCGGGCGGCTCCCAGGGTGGTCGATTCCAGAGTATGGGGAACGATATTGACCTGAAAGCGCGCCCCCTCGACAGCATTGACCGTCAGGCTGATGCCATCCACGCAGATTGAGCCTTTTTCGGCGATATAGCGGCCAAGCGGCGACGGCGCTTGGATGGTGAAGCGCACTGACCGAGCCTCTTTCTCGCACGCGACGATCTCGCCCACACCATCGACATGACCGCTCACCAGATGCCCTCCAAGGCGGGTGGTCGGCAACAGTGCAAGTTCCAGGTTCACTGGCGCCCGGGGACCGAGCCCTCCCAGCGTGGTACGGATCAAGGTTTCTGCGGAGACATCTGCGACGAAATAAGCGTTTCCAAGTTCCACTGCCGTCAGGCAGACGCCATTGACGGCGATGCTGTCACCCACGCTCGCCGCACTGAGATCCAATCTGCCGGTCTCGACGTATAAGCGGGCGTCACCACCCCGCGGCTCGACGCGAGCGATGTTGCCCAACGCCTGAACAATGCCTGTAAACATACCGACCTCCTGTTTACCCCTGCAAATACACCCCGGTGCCCATCAAGAATTCCTATCGATGCCGGCCACGAGACGGTAATCATCACCGATACGACGAATCTTATCGATCTTCAGCTTCACACGCTCGGTCAGATGGCTCAACCCAGGTAGAACGAATGCCCCGCGCGCGGCATCACCCAGCAAGGCGGGAGCCAGATAGAGCAACAGTTCGTCAGCCAGACCGGCGGCAATCAGCGCCCCGGAAAGGGTCGCGCCCGCCTCGACGTGGATCTCGTTGATCTCGCGCTCCGCCAGCGCGGCCAACACCGCTCGCAGATCCAGTCCCGCCGGTGTAGCGGGCACCGTCTCAACCTGGGCCCCAGCCGCTGCCAGGGCCGCGCGGCGGCGACCCTCCTCCGCCCCTCCGAAGATCAACACGGAGCCAGGCGCGGCCAACAGACGCGCCGTGGGTGGGGTCCGCCAGCGACTGTCCAGCACCACCCGCAGCGGTTGGCAGACCTCTCCCGCAACACCCAGGGATTCAGCGCTCAGACGCACGTTCAAGGCAGGATCGTCGGCCAGCACCGTGCCACTGCCGGTGAGCACCGCATCAGCGCGCGCCCGCCAACGCTGGCCATCGGCGCGCGCCGCTTTTCCGGTAATCCACTGGCTCTCGCCCGAGGCCATGGCGGTACGTCCGTCCAAGCTCATGGCGGTCTTGATTCGTACCCAAGGGCGGCCTTTTTCCATGCGGCTGACGAATCCCGCATTAAGCGTCCGCGCTTCGGCTTCCAGGAGCCCGCAGGCTGTCTCTATGCCGGCTGCGGCCAACCGTGCAAGGCCCCGCCCCGAGACTTTCGGGTTGGGGTCGCGCATGGCTGCGATCACACGCCGGACGCCGGCGGTGATCAGGGTGTCGCTGCATGGCGGGGTGCGCCCATGGTGACTGCACGGCTCCAGGGTGACATAGACCGTCGCTCCCTGGGCGCGTTCGCCGGCTTCTCGCAAGGCATGGATTTCAGCATGCGGTTCCCCAGCGCACCGATGCCAGCCTTCACCGACGATTTCGCCTCCCCGTACGATCACACAGCCGACACGCGGATTGGGATGAGTGGTATAAAGCCCGCGCCGCGCCAGTTGCAGCGCCCGAGACATAAAAGCGTGATCCCCAGCAGTGAACGTCGCCTCCACCTCACTGCCCATCAACGTTGGTATCCTCGCCAAGATCGAGAGGCTCTTGGAGCAAAGAGTTACGCGCCGGTTCGCGCTCCAGCCGGTCAGCCAGCTCGCGGAACGCGGCCACGTCTTCGAAGCTCATGTAAACGCTTGCAAACCGGATATAGGCAACCTCATCCAGGGCGCGTAACTCTTCCATGACCCATTCGCCGAGCCGGCTGGCCTCGACTTCTCGTTCCCCCAGCGCCAGCACGCGCCGCTTGATGCGATTCACCGCTGCGTCGATCTTCCCGGTCGGCACTGGACGCTTTTCCAGCGCATGCATCATGCCACCGCGCAGCTTGTCCTCGTTGAAGGGTTCGCGCCCACCTCCACGCTTGATCACGCGCGGCAGTGCCAGTTCCGCGGTTTCATAGGTAGTGAATCGTTCGCCGCAAGCCGCGCATTCGCGCCGGCGGCGCACCTGATCACCTTCGCTGGCGAGACGGGAATCGATCACCCGGGTATCCGCGTGCCGGCAAAATGGACAGCGCATCGCGTCCCCTCATTCCCCGTAGACGGGAAAGCGGCGACACAGCTCGAGCGCCTTGGCCTTCACCGCCTCGATCACGGCCTCGTCACCCATGTTGTCCAGCACGTCGCATATCCAGCCAGCCAGGCCGACGCTTTCCTGCTCGCCGAAACCACGCGTGGTCGCGGCTGGAGTGCCGATGCGCAAGCCGCTGGTGATGAACGGCTTTTGCGGATCGTTAGGGACGGCGTTCTTGTTGGTGGTGATGTGAGCGCGTTCCAATGCCTCTTCCGCATCCTTGCCGGTCAGTCCCTTGTTGATCAAGCTGAGCAATACCAGATGATTATCGGTGCCGTTGGAGACAACCTCGTAACCGCGCTCCAGGAACACTCGCGCCATGGCTTGGGCATTGGCCACAACCTGACGCTGATAGTCCTTGAATCCGGGTTCCAGTGCCTCTTTGAAAGCCACCGCCTTGGCGGCGATGACATGCATCAGGGGGCCGCCCTGCGAGCCTGGAAAAACCCGCGAATTGAGCGCTTTTTCAATCTCGAGATTGGCCTTGGCGAGAATGATTCCGCCGCGCGGTCCGCGCAGGGTTTTGTGAGTGGTCGAGGTAGTGACGTCCGCGATCGCCACCGGGGAGGGATACACGCCCGCCGCAACCAGCCCGGCGACATGGGCCATATCCACCATGAGATACGCGCCCACCTCGTCGGCGATGTCGCGGAAACGTTGCCAGTTGACGATGCGCGAGTAAGCAGAAAATCCCGCCACGATCATGCGCGGCTTGTGCTCCAGCGCCAGTCGGCGGGCTTCTTCGTAATCGATCTCCCCGCTTTGCGCATCGATGCCGTATTGCACCGAGTGGTAGAACCGCCCGGAAAAATTGACCTTGGCTCCATGAGTCAGATGGCCGCCGTGCGCCAGGCTCATTCCAAGTACCGTGTCGCCTGGATTCAGCAAAGCCATATAGACCGCGGCATTGGCTTGTGATCCGGAATGCGGCTGCACGTTGGCATAATCCGCGCCGAATAACTGCTTGGCCCGATCGATCGCCAGGCGCTCCACCACATCCACATATTCACAACCGCCGTAGTAGCGCTTGCCGGGATAACCTTCGGCATACTTGTTGGTCAACACTGAACCCTGGGCCTCGAGCACCCGCGGGCTGGCGTAGTTCTCAGAAGCGATCAGCTCGATATATTCCTCTTGCCGGCGCGCTTCATTCTCGATGGCATCCCACAACTCGGGATCGTAATCATGGATGTTCATGTGAATCGAATACATTCTCGGCCTCGCAAAATCCATCAGGAAAAAGCGTTCAGTATACGCCTTCGTGCAACCATGGACACGCCCGATACCGTCTCAGGCCAAAACCACGTCCTCTAACTGTGGCGGAGCGGGTGTCTGCCCGGAAGAACGCCGTGAATACATCCCTGTAGGCTCATCGGCGGCCTCCTTGCCGCCTACGTTTTCCGAGCAGACGCCCGCTCCGCTTTTCAACGGCTTGCGAATTTAGATGACAGGGCCCTGTGTTTCAGGCGTCTTCAGACTGGCGTCCGTAATCATCCTCGAAACGGACAATATCATCCTCTCCCAGATAGGCGCCCGATTGGACTTCAATGATCTCCAGAGGAATCCTCCCGGGGTTTTCCAGGCGGTGTACTGCGCCGAGAGGGATGAATGTGGATTCATTCTCACTCAGCGTGAACTGTTCTTCGTTACGAGTCACCAGCGCCGTGCCGCGCACCACTACCCAGTGCTCGGCACGGTGGAAATGCTTTTGCATGGACAGGCTGGCGCCCGGCTTGACCGTGATGCGCTTCACCTGAAAGCGTTCGCCCATCGCAATGCCCTCATAGCTTCCCCAAGGCCGAAAGACCCGACGATGCGTTTCCCATTCGCCCCGGCCTTCATTTTTCAACTGCTCAACGATCGTTTTTACATCCTGAACACGATCCCGACTGGCCACCATCACCGCATCGGCGGTTTCGACCACGACCACATCTTCGAGACCCAGAGCGGCAATGAGTCTGTGGTCGGCATGGATATAGGAATCGCGGCAATCCAGCGCGATCACATCACCTTCGGTTCTGTTCCCCATCTCGTCGCGGCGGCCGGTCTCCCAAAGAGCATGCCACGAGCCCACGTCATTCCATCCCGCATCGAGCGGCACGACCACCGCCTCTTTATCTGCATGCTCCATGACCGCGTAGTCGATCGAATCCGCAGGGCAAGCCGCGAACGCCTCGCTATCGAGGCGCAGAAAATCAAGATCTTCTCTCGCCTTGGCATAAGCCTCGCTCACGCCTTCTAGTATGGCGGGCGCGAATCGACCGAGGACTTCGAGATAACGCTCGGCCGTGAAGAAATACATTCCACTGTTCCACAAAAAGCGTCCATCGGCCAGATAGTCTTTCGCAGTAGTAAGATCGGGCTTTTCCACGAACCGCCTCAGAGGTAACAGATCCTCTTCGATCTCGCCGGCCTCGATATAACCATAACCCGTTTCGGGCCGATCGGGCGTCACCCCAAATGTGACCAAACGCCCCGAGGCAGCAGCGGGAACGCCTGCCGCCACAGCCGCATGAAACGCATTGACGTCTGCGATCAAATGATCCGCGGGCAGCACCAGCATCAGTGCTTGCGGCTGCGTAGCGGCAATATCAAGGGCAGCGGCCGCGATTGCGGGCGCTGTATTTCGTCCCACTGGCTCGAGAATAATTCGGCCTTGGATATCGAGCGCGCGCAACTGTTCAGCCACCATGAAACGCTGTTCATCGTTGCTGACCACGTAAGGCGCAGCCGCATCCTCCAGCGCTGCCAGACGCTGTACCGTTGTCTGGAACAAACTCAGCTCGCCCGCAAGCGGAAGAAACTGTTTCGGGTAGGCATGCCTGGACAAAGGCCAAAGACGTGTGCCGGAACCACCGGAAAGAATCACGGGTACGATAAAAGACATGTTCAAACCCCTTGTGTTTTTTTATTAAAACGTCGGCGCCAGACGCCGGCTGCGGCACCCAGTACGATCAGCCACGCGGTGCCGATCATAGGCCATTCGCCCCAGCGGGTAAAAGGAGTAACACCGCCCATGGGTCGCACCTCGGCAGTAAGGGCCACGGCTTTTCCTCGCTCACCCAGTGCCACGATATGTCCATTGGGCGCGATGATGGCGGACGGGCCGGTATTCATCGCTACCAGCATATAACGCCCGAACTCCAAGGCACGCATCCGCGCCATCTGTAATTGTTGATAGGGCTCTGACGAATCCCCGAACCAAGCGTCATTGCTGACATTGATCAAAAGCTTGGCTTTCGGAAGCGATTTCCTTACCAGGGTTTCGTAAGCCACCTCGTAACACACAGAAACACCGATTGGAATACCCGCCGCATGAATCACAAATCCGCCATGCCCCGCACTGAGATTCGACATCGGAACATGCATGAACCGATAAAGCCGACCCAGCCAATGAGGCAAAGGCATATACTCCCCAAAAGGAACGAGATGATGTTTGAAATAAAATTCAGTAGAGGAAGCGCCCATGGACACAACGGCGTTGTAAATCCTTCCCTCCTGCTCACGGAATATGCCCGTGATCAAATCGCCGCGATGATGAGTGAGAACCCGCGCCAAAGGTTGGAGATAATCGGACTGCACATAACGAAACAAAGTGGGTACAGCCGTTTCCGGCCAGATGATCAAACGGCTGCCAAGGTGCTTGATCGTCATATTTTGATAGCGCTGCAAAATCTGCGTGAATTCCTGCGGATCGAATTTGCGTTGTTGTGAAATGTTTCCCTGAATCAGACTCACGCGAAAAGGGAGTCCATCGGGATGCGTCCAGCGTATGCCCGCCAACGCGCCCGAGACGAACCACAGTGTGGGAATGAGGAATACCGCGAGCATACGCGGCAGAAAGCGCCGTTCAAATGCCGCCAGTGCCAGCAAGCCGCCCAACAGCGCCAGAAAACCACTCACCCCGAGAGTACCGAACAAGGGAGCGAGCGCGCCGGGCGCGAAACCGACCTGCGAATCGCCGAGGAGCAGCCAGGGAAAACCGGTGAACAACCAACTCCGAAGCCATTCGAACAGAACCCACAAGGCGGGCCAGACCAACAGCAACCGAAGGGAACGAGGCAGAGGCATGAATCGCCATGCGATCCATCCCATCAACGCAGGAATAAGAGCGAGAAATGCGACGAACAGCGCTGTCAGCGGTCCGGCCAAGGGCGCGATTGCTTCGCCAAACAGGCTCAGGCTGTTATAAAGCCATGAGACGCCGAACCCGAACAGGCCAAGGCCATAGAAATACCCACGGAGGGCAAAGCGAGAGGCGTTCGGTGCGGACTCCCAGGCCATAAACAGCACGCTGGGCCCAATCAAGGCAAAAGGCGCCAAATGGTAGGGGGCGAAGGCGGCCACCGTCACTCCCCCTGCAATGAAACACAGGGCATCCGCCCATAATCGATGCCGGCGAAGAGTCTTCACAAAGGAAAAGTCCACCACCTTCTGCAGTTTCAGCATTTATCTGACTGATCCTCGAGTCGCCGAGGCGCGTGCAGGAACAGCAAGTCCAATGATGACTCCCGATTCATCTGGCATAGGGGTAGTTCCGCCCTCTTCTGACAACCTCTTACGCTGCATAAGGATTTCATGCCCAAGGGTCAATCACGGCTCAGAACGGAAGGTGGATCAACCGTCAATTCCAGCAAATGCAAGCGCCGAGTGTCAGCCCTGAGTACACGAAAATGAAACTGGTCGATATCGATGCGCTCGCCGCGTTTGGGGACACGCCCGACATGGTTTGTGATTAAACCGCCGATGGTGTCGAATTCCTTGTCGCTGTAATGGGTATCGAAATATTCGTTGAAATCTTCAATGGGCGTCAGTGCCTTGATCGTATAGAGCCCATCCTCATGCCGCAAAATGTAATTGCTGCCGCCTTCATCGTCATGCTCGTCATCGATATCACCCACAATTTGCTCAAGCACGTCCTCGATGGTTACCAACCCAGCCACTCCACCGTACTCGTTGGCAACAATCGCCATATGATTGCGAGTGCGCCTGAAATCCTTGAGTAGAACATTCAAACGCTTGCTTTCCGGCACGAAAGACGCGGGCCTGATCAGATCCATAAAATTAAAATCGAAAGCGTCATCTTCGAGGTCATGGCAGAAGCGCAACAAATCCTTGGCCAGCATCACGCCGATGATTTCATCCCGGCTATCGCCTACCACCGGGTAACGCGAATGCCCCGAAGAAAGCACAAACTCGATAATCGCGTCAAAATCGTCATCCCGGTCGATGACCTTCATTTGCGCTCGGGGAATCATGATGTCTCGAACACGCATATCAGACACTTCGAACACACCCTCGATCATCGCCAATGCATCGCCATCCAACAATTGACGCGCTTGAGCCCGGCGCAACAATTCGATGATCTCGTCCTGATTTCTGGGTTCGCCCTGAAGGAGTTTTCCAATGCGCTTCAGCCACCGGGAAAGGCCAAAGCGCCCAAATCGTCGATCTTCCATGTCAATCCAACTTTGAAACAGTCAGCGGCACGTCGTGGGTTCTCGCCCGAAAAACCATCCATAGCACGGCGTGCCGCTCACGGCTTCATTCATAGGGGTTAGGGTAGCTCAAACGACCCAGTAGCTCGATTTCAAGCGCCTCCATGATCTCTGCCTGAGCTGCGTCCTGGTGATCATAACCCAGCAGGTGCAAGACGCCATGAACAACCATGTGCGCGTAATGCGCCTCGAGCGGCTTGTTTTGTTGCTGCGCTTCGCATTCAACCACCGGTGCGCAGATCACAAGATCCCCCAGATAAGGCAAATCAATGGCTGGTGGAGATTCAAAAGCGAAGGACAAGACATTGGTAGGGCGATCCTTGCCGCGAAACGTTCTGTTGAGGTACCGGGATTCCTCTTCATCGACGAATCGCAACACGAGATCGCCCTCGGTATTACCCAACGCCTCGCTCACCCAGCGCTCGAGCATCGATTCTTCAGGCAACATGCTGTGGGTCGCCCGTTGAACCTCGATCATCCCTCACCCTCTTCGAAACGCTCGTAGGCGCGCACCACACATTGAACCAAGGGGTGGCGAACAACATCCGAAGCATTGAAAAAAGTAAAACTAACGCCTTCAACATCACGCAGGATCTCGATCGCCTGCCTCAGACCGGAGGTTGTGTTCCGGGGTAGATCAATCTGACTGATATCGCCCGTGACCACGGCCGTTGAACCAAACCCAATACGCGTGAGGAACATTTTCATCTGCTCGATCGTGGTGTTCTGAGCCTCGTCAAGAATAATGAAAGCATCGTTCAAGGTGCGCCCCCTCATGTAGGCCAATGGCGCCACTTCAATCACATTGCGCTCTAGCAATTTACCCACCCGCTCAAAGCCGAGCATTTCATACAATGCGTCATAAATAGGCCGCAGATAAGGATCAACCTTCTGAGCAAGATCTCCAGGTAAAAAACCCAGGCGTTCACCTGCTTCCACCGCCGGACGAACCAGCACCAGCCTGCGAACGGTTTCGCGTTCAAGAGCGTCCACCGCGCTGGCCACCGCCAAGTAGGTTTTCCCGGTACCTGCAGGGCCGATGCCGAATGCCAGATCATGAGTCTGGATCTGATGCAGATAGCGCATCTGGCGAGGGCCGCGGCCACGGATCTTTCCCCGCCGGGTTTGCAATTCAACGCTCTGCACAGCCGACATTTCAGCTTCGGGTAACAATTCCGCGCCCTCCTCCTGGATGATCAAATGCACTTGCGCAGGTGTTATCGTTTGTTCAGCCGCAAGGAGATACAGGCGTTGCAGTATGGTCTCCGCCGCATCCAGCGCGGAGAGATCGTCTCCAATAAGATGGAAACAGGCACCACGATTATTGATTTCCACCCCCGTGCGGCGCTCAATTTGACGCAGATGCTCATCGAAAGTGCCACAAAAATTCGCCAATCGCTGCGCATTTTCTGGGTCAAGCGTCATGCGTCGGTGAAAAGGATGCTCGGGCAGAGCCGCGGTCTTCCCTGAATCCATGATCTCAGCTTGCCTGCCTCACCGGCTCGAGAAGCTCGCCACGCAGCGAATTGGGCAACGCTTCGGTGATGCGTACGTCAACAAATTGGCCGATCAGAGAAGCGTCGCCATCGAAATTGACTACCCGATTGTTTTCTGTCCGTCCCGCCACTTGGCGTGGATTTTTGCGGGAAGGCCGCGTGACGAGTACAGTCTGACGTGTGCCCACCATGGCTTGGCTGATCGCCTGCGCCATTTCATTGATCCGCGCCTGAAGCCGAGCGAGACGGGCTTTCTTGATCGTCATGGGCACGTCATCGGGCAATGAAGCGGCCGGCGTGCCCGGCCGGGGACTGTAGATGAAGCTGAACGAAGCATCAAAACCAATTTCTTCGATCAGACGCATGGTTGCCTCGAAGTCCTCTTCGGTTTCGCCGGGGAATCCCACGATGAAATCTGAAGAGAGGCTTATATCCGGCCTGATCTTGCGCAATTTGCGGATCTTGGCCTTGTATTCCAGTACGCTATGCTTGCGCTTCATCGCTGCGAGTATGCGATCGGAGCCGCTCTGTACTGGAAGATGCAGGTGATTGACCAGTTGTGGAACCTTGGCATAGATCTCGATCAGCTCATCCGTGAATTCAACCGGGTGAGAAGTCGTGTAACGGATGCGACCGATGCCTTCGATAACGGAAATGTAATCGATCAGCGTGGCCAGATCAGCGATTGTGCCATCGTGCATGCGACCACGATAGGCATTGACATTCTGCCCCAGCAAATTGACCTCGCGCACGCCCTGTTCGGCCAGAAGGGCCACTTCTGCCAATACATCATCAAAGGGACGGCTGACCTCTTCCCCACGGGTGTAGGGCACGACGCAGAATGTACAGTATTTGCTGCAACCTTCCATGATGGAAACGAATGCGCTGGGTCCTTCAGCACGTGGCTCAGGCAAGCGATCGAATTTTTCTATTTCCGGAAAGGAGATGTCCACCACAGGCAGGCGCGCACGCCGAACCTCAGCGACCATATCCGGAAGGCGATGCAGCGTTTGCGGCCCAAACACAATATCCACATAGGGTGCGCGCTCACGCAACAATGCACCTTCTTGGCTGGCGACGCAGCCGCCGACGCCGATAATTAAATCCGGGTTCTTCTCCTTGTATTCCCTCCACACACCCAGCAGAGAAAACACTTTCTCTTGGGCTTTTTCACGGATGGAGCAGGTGTTTACAATCAGGACGTCTGCATCCTCGGGCGAGTCCGCAAGGCAGGCTCCTTCCACCGCATGAAGTACATCCAGCATTTTACTGGAGTCGTACTCATTCATTTGGCAGCCCTGCGTTTGAATATAAACTCTTGATGTCATAAAGGTAATTTTCCACTATTGTGGCGACAGAAACAAAATTAAAGACGCCCAACCCTACCAGATCGTTCACTGCCAAGTGGCCGAAAACCTGATCGCGACCCCAGAACGCGCCGAAAATCAGTGCTCAATTATACCCGTGGCTTCAATAAACCCAGGCCATTGGCAAACTCGGGCAAACCGATTAGCAAGGAGAAAACTATCGATAGAGCACAGCCAACGCGGTAGCGGGCGCATCCGCCTTATCCAGATTACATCCCGTTACTCACTGATATGTAAAGAATACTATTGTTAATCCGCACATGTCAGCCCGGCACCAGTGGCCGGATGAGATATTCGGGCAAGATCTTAGCGTCTTTAAGATAAGAACTACCCGCTACCATTCATGATTTGCGGCGGTATTACCATCACTCTTTCGTGCCGCGCTGAAACCGCTCAAAGAGACTATAAAGTGGGCAATAGCCGAGAATCCCGGTGACCATAACCAACGCACCTGAAAAAGTCCATTCTTTATATGGAAAGGGATTTACGAAATAGATGGCCAGCAAAAGAGCGCCGAAATAAATCCGCATCCATCTCTCGATCGGTTGCATGTTCTTTTTGAATTTCATCACATAATCCTCAGAACTGGTAGTTGAAGCAGATTCGTATCCTAACGATTTACTACAGAGGATAACTTGATCTAAATCAACTTCCAGTAAAGATAAAGACGCGCCAGACCAAGCCAGGCGCGCCCTTTCAGGATCAAACCGCCGTTTGATAAGGACCAACAGGTAATACGCTCCTTCCATAGGCTTCATTGATCACCTCGGCAGCGGAAAGATAAAACGCCAACAAAGCAGTGATCAGGCCAGTATAGCCCCCGATAATGCTGAGGATCGGTACAGACCAAAAAATACCGAAAGCTAGCAAGAAAAAAGTGATCCAAAGCGCCAAGAAAACCAGTTGCACGGCAACATTCGCGCGGAAGGTGGCTATCCACATATAAAAAGTGAAAAATCCCCATACGAACAGATACCAACCGACAAATGCCGGCGGCACCTTATCGGCAAAAAACTGTACGAACAATGCAAACGACCACCAAAAGGCACCGTAACTTGTAAATGCCACCAACCCGAACGTATTACCTCGCGGAAACTCCAACAACCCCGCAAGTACCTGCGCGGAACCTCCATAGGCATATGCCAACGCGAGTACCATTGGCACGGCATCGCCGGAAAACCATCCTGCGTTATGCATGCTAAGCATCCACGTGGTAAATGCAAAACCAGCAAGCCCCAGAGGGGCGGGATTAGCCAATTTCATCGAACTCACTCCTTAATAGAAACGCCTCCATGAGGCACTGTAGATCGGGTTTACTGGAGCAATGCTGTAAACGAAAATCATTTGTTTTTATTCACCACATCATTACTGCCAGCCGTTTACAAACCGATGCCGATCAATCCATTGACAGCTTCGGCCTGGAGTATCAATTTTAGCTTATAAAAATTGAGCTGGCTCCTAATCCCGAAACACAGGCCATTCTATGACACGACGCCCAACAAAAAATCATGTTCGGATGGAAATCACCGATACTATCGATTTGCATCACTTCAAACCCAATGAAGTGCCTGAGCTGGTCAAGGAGTACCTGCGCGAATGCAAACGCATAGACATTCGAGAAGTCCGTATCATCCATGGCAAAGGCAAAGGCGTGTTGATGAAAACCGTTCAGCGTATTCTCGCCGAAGACCCCGATGTGCTTGCATTCGGCCCCGCCTCTGACCGTAGCGGCTGGGGGGTGACAATCGCACGCATCAGAACCAACAGCATGAAAATGCATAGCACTCAAGAAATCGGTTCAGACGACCCGCCTTCATTGCCGAATAGATTATCGGTTTTTTTCAAATCTTTTATGAGTCGATCTTCAAAAACGCCGAAGGACGAAAAGTAGGCAGGTGGGATACCTGATGATTCACATTTGATTTGTTACTGGCAAGCCTGAGTTCGTTCAAGCTAGACTGGCTTGACAAATCAACCCAATAGCACCATAAGCTGGTTATCACACGTCATACTGGCGCAATTATCAATAAAACTCATAAGCGCAAGGAGGAATTGGATGAAGAAAAATCACGAGACCGGTTTTAGCTTGATAGAGATTTTAACGGTAATCGCCATATTAAGCATACTTGCTGTCATCGCCCTGCGAATTTACTCAAATTATCTTGTAAAAGCACAAGCAATCGCCGGCGTGGTCGTGTCATCGAACGCAAGAGTGGCGGATACCACTTGGTTCACAATAAAAGGAACTTTTCAAGGAGCGACAAACGCATCACTTGGCCTGCCCACGCCTTCCAGCATCAATGACAAATACATCACTTCGGTTTCCGTTAATAACGGAATAATAACCGTAACTTACAGCAAACACACCCATAAGGATCTAGCCGGAAAGACGCTGGTGGAATCACCTTACATCTTGGGGGATGCCATTTACTGGAGTTGCCAGGGGAGCACTGTCGATGTCAAGAAATATCTAAAATCTTTTTGTGGTTGACATGCCTAAGTTTTGCGCCCGTTTATTTGCTGATATCGGCGCACCGCCCTTTGCAAGATCATTCGCTTGCAGAACAATTTCAATGGTCATCATTGATCACCCCTTTTGACTGCTCTCCTCCCTGAAGGGAGGGGATTCCCAATTCACAGAGAACTGCTTATGCCAAACGTATCCGACACAAGACTGACATTCCCTCCAAGGGCGTTTGACAAGTCCTCAAGCCCTGCGGCGTTGATGTTCCTTGCCGCGTTGATGGTGCTGCATAATTTTAGTTTTCGTGCGTTCTTTATGTGTTCACGCAGGTGAGAATCCTAAAAACCATCTTGAATTGTCGATATCATTTTTTCTGAGACCTTTTCTCTCCCACACTAATCTGCCCATCCATTTTTCATCTTTCGTTTGCAAATAAAGTTCATCTAGTTTGAAGGATTTTGGCATGTCGGCATATTCCTCGGGCGCGACCAAGGTGATCACATTGTCTTCTCTTGAATCATCTTCGGGACGCCTTGCGATCAACACCGGCAAGCCATCGGGGCGATGCGGATCGGCAAAAAGCAATGCCGGAACCAAACCGGCAAGCCCACGGCGATCTATATGCAAATCAAGTCCGCGCATCATTTTCTCGGCTTTCTCGAGCTGCTCCTTGGTAATACCCAAACCCCAATCTAGCATAACAATTTCATTTTCGTCCTTCGTACTCATAGGGGCTCCAATAAGATTGAGAAACTACAACTTCAAACAGACAAATCGCCAAGGCAACGCGTCCGTCTTGAGAATGAGAACGCTCTGATTTCACATGAAAAACTGATGCGTACTAGGATAAACAATTAGTCACTTTAGCGCTCCTTTTCCTGCTGCAAGCGGGCGAATTTTTGTTCCCACCGCCAGGCATCCCGTACGATAGTGTCGAGGTCGTCGTAGCGCGGCTGCCAGCCAAGCACCTGTTTGATTCGCGTGTTTTCAGCTACCAATGCCGGCGGATCACCGGCCCGCCGTGGAGATTCCTCCACCGAGAAATCTACGCCGCTCACCCGGCGCACGGCTTCCACTACTTCGCGCACACTGTAACCTCGCCCGTAGCCACAATTGAGCACGCGGGATTCACCGCCGGCAGCTAGGTAATCGAGCGCGTCAAGGTGCGCTCTCGCCAGATCCTCCACATGAATATAGTCACGGATGCACGTCCCGTCGGGGGTGGGATAATCAGTTCCAAAAATCTGCAGGCGATCACGCTGGCCCAAGGCCGCCTGGCAAGCCACCTTGATTAGATGGGTGGCATTCGGCGTAGCCTGGCCTATACGCGCTTCGGGATCGGCGCCGGCCACGTTGAAATAGCGCAAGGCCACATAAGCGGGGCCGCCGGCTGAGCCCAGATCCATGAGCATGCGCTCGCTCATCATCTTAGAAGCCCCGTAAGGATTGATCGGCGCGAGCGGGGTTTCTTCGTCAATGATCGTCTTGTCCGGCATGCCATAAACCGCTGCCGTGGAGGAAAACACGAAATACGGCACCTCGAAACGCTGTACCCGTTCAAGCAAACCCAGAGTGTTACGGGTGTTGTTGGCATAGTACTTGAGCGGCTCGGCCACCGATTCCGGCACCACGATAAAGGCGGCAAAATGCAGCACCGCGTCGAAACGGTTTTGCGCAAACAGCGCATCGAGCCGCTCGCCATCGGCCAAGTCGCCTTCGACCAATTGCCCGGACAGCACTGCCCAGGCATGGCCACTGGAGAGGTTGTCGTAAACGACCACATCATGCCCGGCCTCACCGAGCTGGCGCACCACATGCGATCCGATATAACCCGCGCCACCCGTAACCAAAACCTTCATTTTTTATTCCTTTTCCCTCGTTTAGAAATCACTAGAATATTCCGCCCCTAGACTACCGGCAGCATACCTCATTAAGGAGCAAGGCGCTTACTCTGCGTAATTCATCCCGCTGCATGGGGAAGCGCCGCAATCACTCGCTGAGCCGCAAAGCCCCTCTTGAACCGACCGATTTTCGACTACGATCTGCTCGCGCTAGAATCAATCGGAGCGTCCTGACCTTTACAACCATACCGCCTCCTGCTCCAGCGCACGCCCCAGGGTGCGCATCGTATCGATCAGACGAACAAGCGCCTCTTCCTCTTCCAGAATCCGGCCTAGAGCATTGACGGCCGATTCGAATTCTCTCAATGTCTTACGCCATAGATCACCATTGCCGTAACGCTGCAGACGGACTTCCCAATCCGGCATCAGCCAAAAGCGCACTTGCGCCCCCAGACGGCGGCGCAGGCGCGAATAATTTTGCAGGCCCACGCCGTCGTAATCGGGGAAATGCCATAGCATGTCGGCGCGCGGCGCGTCCTCCAGCCAGTCGAGCAGCGCACCCGACACCTGTCCGCGATACCACGCCACCGTGGCGGGCGTGGGCAACCAGTCAAGGCGGTCGAACAGGGCCTGGTTCTCCACAAGCCACAAGGCGCCCTCGCTGCGCCAGGTCGGCATGCCGCCGCCGACCGCGAGGACGGCCGCGCCCTGCGCTTCGGTCTGCCGGTCCAGTGCCAGCGTCCGGCCGTTTGCATCGTGCCACAGGCTGCCGTGCGCAGCCTTGAGTAACAGGTAATCCCGCCGGTGCCCATGGGCGCCGGCCTTGGTGGCGCGGTGGCGGGCGAGGTTCGCGGCCCGCGCCGGCAGCGATGCGTCCTGCGCCGCGGCCGGGTCCGGCGCCAGCTCGCGCAGATGCTGCCGGATCACATCCAAACTCAGGGCGCGATACACCACCCCGCGGCCCTGGCGCGCCACGCGCACGGCGCGGGTACGTTGCCCCCATTCGTCCAGCGCCCGGCGCTGGGCCGCGGTCAGCGCCGATTGCGGCAGGGCGTCCTCGGCCTGGAGCAGTTTTTCCAGCGCGGCGGCCAACACCCGGCTCATGAGGCCGCGCCCTGTTCCACCTGCAGCGGCTCCAGCTCTTGCCAGCCCTGGCTGCTGATATGGTTGCGGCCGCCGACCCGTTGGATCGGTACGCAGTAGCGCACCGTGTCCAGTGGCGCCGGAGAGGCGAAGATGAGGGAAAATCCGAATTTTTCCGCCACCGCGATCAGGCTGCGCTGGTTGGCGCGGTCCAAGGCCAGCGCCTCGTCGAGATAGGCCACAGCGCGGATGCGGTGATTCTTGTTCTGCATCTGGTACAGCATGGCCAGCCCGGTGATGAGCTTGGCCATCAATACCGTGCCGTTGGAAGCGGCGCTGTCGAGATCGGCGAAGTTTTCCGGCCGCTCGCCCTTGCGCCCGATCACGAATTCCAGGCGGAACAGATCGCTCACCTTCAGACCCTGGCGAGCCTCGCCTTCTTCGATGAGAATGCGCCGCGCCCGATCCACGGCGGCATCGTCGAGGACGCTGGCCTGGTCGAACAGGGAGAAACTGTCGCCGCTGTCCACCCGCTCGGCGGTGTTGATGAGGACGTCGATGGCCTCGACCAGCCGCGTTTGCGCCACGGCCTCGATGCGGAAGGTGTCCAGATCGGAGAGCTTGCGCAGGCCGATGAGCTTGTTGAATTCGCGCAGGCGGCTTTGGAACGAGCCCAGCCCGTCGCGCAGCTCGCGCAAGCCCGCGGTCACCGTCACCACCGCGCTGCGAGCCTTTTTCTCCAACGCTTCGGCTTCCTTGTCCAGCTGCTGGCTGAAGGCGATGATATGACGGATTTCCTCCTCGGGCGATTCGGCATACTGGAACTTGCTGAGCCCGCCGGCGTGCAGCAGGGTCAGGTGCTCTTCCAGTCGCCGGTTCAGTTCGAGCAGACGCCGGCAGTCCTCCTGATAGGTCTGCAGCGCGTCGGCCAGCCGTTCGGGCGTGATCGCCAGCGGCTCGAGCCAAGGTCGGGCGGGCAGCTCGGGCAGATATTCGAACACCGGGTCGCGATCGGCGCGGGCCTCGCGCAGGCGGCCGATGCGCTCATGTGCCGCGTCCAGTTCGTTGCGGGCGCGGTCGTTGCGGGCAGCTTCCTGACGCAGGCGGTCGCTTTGCGACCGGGCACCGTCCAGCGCTTCCTGGATCTGCGCCAGCTCTTGCCCGATCTCGGCCTGGCGGGCCGCGCGCTGCGAACTGCCTGCACGCAGCGCCAGCAGGCGGTCGTAGTCCTCCAGGGCCTGTTCGGCGTCCCGCCGCGCCTGCTCCAGCGCCTGTTTTTGCCGCAAGGCCGCTTCATGGCCGCGGGCGATTTCGATTTGCTCGTCCAGCTCGCGCAGGCGGCGGCGTTGACGGGCCCTCTCGCGGTGCAGCGCCTCGGCCGTTTGCGGCGGCGGGCGCGGGGTCAGGGCGCTCACGTCCAGATCCAGCCCGGGCAGGCGCAGGCGCGGCGGGGGCATGTCCTGCAACCAGCGGCCCAGCGCGGCGGAGTCGAGCTCGAAACGCGCCGGGCCCGCGGCCAGGGCATCCTCGCACAACAGCATGGCCAGCTTTGCCCCCACCTCCGGCGGCAGGGTCTGTTGCAGACGCCGCTCCAGATTGTCGTCGAGATTTTGCAGGCGCTGTTCGAGCTTCTGCAGGCGGGTCTGGTAATCGGCGCGTTCGCGTTCCAGGTCGGCCAGCGCATAACCCTCGGCCTGAGCGAGGCGGGCCAGATGGCGTTCCAGCACTTTGCCGGCTTCGGCCACGGCGGTTTCCAGCATGCGCCTGTCATCGATCAGGGCGAAACGCCGTTCGAGCGCGGCCTGTTCTTCCTGTTCGGCGTCCAGACGCTTGCGCTCGGCTTCCAGCTCCGAGCGGCGGCCGACGCGGGCGCGGTCGTCTTCGAGTAGTTGCGCCTGCGCCTTTTCGATCTGTTCGCCGCGTTCGATCAGCTGTTGCCGTTCGCGGGTGTAATGGCTCTCCCACTCTTCCAACGCCGCGTCGATGGCCGGACGCCAGGCCGTCACCTTGCCTCTGAGCATCAGGCGCTCGTCGTGCATCCTGGCCATCTGTTCGATGTCCGCCCGCTGCTTCAGCGCGGCCTGATATTGGGCGCGGTCGGCGTGAACTTCGGCGAACGCCTTGTCCCATTCGCGCTTGAAATCGATGTCGGCGTCCGGCAGGTCGCGGCGGAATATTTCGAGCAGGTAGGATTTGACTTCGTCGGAAGTGAGACGATCCAGGCGCAGGGTGCGCGTCAGCACCTGCTGGTAGGCCTTGGCGTCGCTGGCGTGCTCGAGCCGGAACACGCCAAACTCGGGTTCGCCGGCGCGTCGTCTGCGGCCGCTGCCATAGACGAGATCACGGAACTCGCCCGGCGTGTAACGAAACACGCTGTGCCCGCGCGCGGCCAGGTGCTCGACCAGTCGCGGCTGCGGCACCACGGCGCCATTGGGCAGGCGGAAATCCTCAAGATCCAGGGCGCCGGTATAGGCAAAGTATTCATAATCGTGGCTCACGCCCTTGCCCACGCAGCCCAACACCACCACGCCGGTCTGAGGCAACAGCGCTTCGAGCAGGATATAGGAGGTGTTGGCGGGAAAATAGAATTGCTTGCTTCGCTCGAGGCTGTGCGCGCCGAAATTCATGCGCCGCTGGTCGATGATGAGCATGAACTGCAAGGCGTTGATGAGACTGGTCTTGCCCTTGTTGTTTTCCCCGATCAGGGACACCGGTGCATGCAGGGGCAATATCGCCCTGTCGTAGTTGGCGCTGCCGATCAGCGCCAGGTACTGGAAGCCGTACTCCATCATTCTTCCTCGTTTGCGCCGCCGCGCGGGTCGTCTTCGGCCTCGAAGTCATCATCCTCGCCTTGTTCGGCGCGGCATTCGGCGGCCAGCGCCTCGAAGTGGTCCAGATAGCGACACACCGCCGGCAACAGGCGCCAGCCGCCGCCTTCGCTGCGGGCGAAACCGTAGCGCACGGCGATGCCCAGCACCTCCGCCAGACCGTCGGCATCCATGCCTTCGGCCTGCAGGATTTCCTGGTGCTGCTCACAGGCGTGCTCCAGCAGCTCGCGATCGATGAGCCAGTCTTCGAATCTGCCCAGCGCCTGGCCGGCGTCGGCCTGGGTGTCGAACAACACCAGAAACAGCAAGGCGAGCTTGCGCGAATTCTGTGTGAGCTGGGCGCTGCCCTCCTCGCTGTCGAAGAAGGCAAAACCGCGTCCGTCGACGTGCAGGGCAAAGCCGAGCGCCTCGAACAGGGCACCATAGTCCGCCTGGTTGCGCTCCAGCGCCACCCACAAGGCCGCATCGGCGGCCCGGTTCAGATGGCGGCCAGAGACGAGCAGGCGGAACAGTTCGGCCAGCGGCTCGGGATGTTTTATCTGGATGGGCTCATGAGGCATGATCTTCCTTCCTGCACGCCGTTATGGCATGCGGATGATAAAACACGCGCACCCGCTGCAGTTCAGTATGCGTCCGCTGCGGCTGCAGGCTGGCTTGCCAGCGTTCGTCGTTCACCACCTCATGGTAAAGCTGCAGCAGGCGCGCGTCGGGCAGCGCCGGATACTGCGCCCGCAGCCAGCGCATCAGGTCGGGCACCGGCAGCGCCGCCCGCAGCGCGGCGTGCAGGGCCTGTTCGTCCACCGCCGGCGGCAGCGCATCCGCCGCGCTCTGGATCTCTTCCGGAAAGGGTTGCTCGCGCGGCACATAGCGCAGGGCGGCGGCCATGTATTCGCGCACCGCGCCGCCCAGCGGCAGGCGGACGCGTCGCTCGATCCGCCACAGAGGCAGGCGGGTGGCCTGCGTGCGCGCCGGCAGGGCGCGGCGCAATCCGCGCTTGCGCACCCTGCCGAGCAATTCGCTGACGGCGGCGGTGAGACGGCTGTTGCGGCGCAGTTCCTCGCGCAGCGGCAGCAAGGTGTCGGCGCACTGGCGGGCCACGATCCTTCCCAGCCGGCGCAGCTCCTTGGCCTGGTAGGCGACCTGGCGCAGTTGCAGGCGATGGGTATAAAGCGCGCCGCGCGTGGAAAGACGTTCCACCGCCGCATCCAAAGCGCGCTCGGCCGCTTCCAGATGCGGGTAGAAACTGCCGCCAAGGCCACTGTCCATCATCTCGTTCATCGGTTCCACGTAGCGGTCATAGGCTTCGAGCACGGTGCGGTAACGGCGCGCCAAGGGCATGGAGGCATCGGCGGCCTTGGCCCGTTCGGCGAGCTCGAGGATGGCGTGGCGGTCCTGGTCGAGCTGCATGCCGATCTTGCGGAACAATTCGGCAAGCGCCGCCGCCGCCTCGCGCATGCGGGCGCTGTCGTTTTCCTCCATGCCCTCTTCCAGGCGCGCTGTCGCCTCGCGCACGGCCTCGACCCGCGCCTTGAGCACTTCGGACAGCCCGAGCGCGTGTTCGCGCGTCAGACCGCGCACGAACTCCAGCACCAGCGGGTTGATCTGCAGATCCTCGCTGCGGCTCAGGGGAATGAGGATGTCGGCGGCGCACAGCGAACGCAGCGCCGCGAAGGCCTCGCTTTCCGGCGCGTCGGCAGGCAGATGGCGGCGAATGGCGGCCAGCGCCTGCTCACGCTCGAAGGCGGGCTGTTCGCGCGCACGCCGGCACAGCGTTTCTATCGCCTCCCAGTGGCGGTGAAGTTGCCCGACGAGACTCTTGGGTGCGGCCATAACCCTATTTACGCATGCCTGCGTACGACTTCAAGGGCGGGCGATGAACCCCAGCGCCTCCAGCTTGAGCAACAGGCGCTGGATGCCGGCCGCCGGCGACAGCGCGCTGGTGTCTAGGCGCAGCTCGGGGTCTTCAGGCGGTTCGTAGGGGTCGTCGATGCCGGTGAAGCCCTTGATCAGGCCGGCGCGCGCCTTGGCGTACAAACCCTTGCGGTCGCGCTGCTCGCACACTGCCAGCGGCGTGGCGACATGCACCTCGAGGAAACCGCCGAGCGGCTCGATCATCTCGCGCACCCGCTGCCGGGTGGCCGCGTAAGGGGCGATGGGGGCGCAGATGGCCACGCCGCCGTTCTTGGTGATCTCGCTGGCGACGAAGCCGATGCGTTGCACGTTGAGATCGCGGTGGGCGCGCGAAAAGCCCAGTTCGCTGGACAGGTGGGTGCGCACGATGTCGCCGTCGAGCAGGGTCACCGGGCGGCCGCCCAGTTCCATCAGCTTGACCATCAGCGCATTGGCCAGCGTGGACTTGCCAGCGCCGGACAGGCCGGTGAAGAACACGGTGAAGCCCTGGCGGTGGCGCGGCGGATGGGTGCGGCGGAGTTCGGCGGCGATCTCGGGATAGGTGAACCATTCGGGGATCTCCAGCCCTTCGCGCAGGCGACGGCGCAGCTCGGTGCCCGACAGCGACTTGACCGTTTCGCCGGGAGCGACCTCGCCTGCGGGCACGTACTCGGCGCGTTCTTCCACGTATACCATGGCCTGGAACGGCACCGGCTCGATGCCGATCTCGTCGCGGTGCGCGGCCAGCAGCTCATGGGCCTCATAGGGGCCGTAGAAGTCGTTGCCCAGGCTGTCCTTGCCGGGGCTGGCGTGGTCGCGGCCGACGATGAAATGAGTACAGCCGTGGTTGCGGCGGATGATGGCGTGCCACAGCGCCTCGCGCGGGCCGGCCATGCGCATGGCCAGCGGCAACAGCGACAGCATGGTGGTCTGCTCGGGGAAACGGCGCAGGGCATGCTCGTAGCAGCGCACGCGGGTGTAGTGATCCACGTCGCCCGGCTTGGTCATGCCCACCACCGGATGGATGAGCAGGTTGGCCTCGGCGCGCTGCGCGGCGCGGAAGGTCAATTCGAGATGGGCGCGGTGCATGGGATTGCGGGTCTGGAAGGCGACCACGCGCGACCAGCCGCGGCGGACGAATTCCTCGCGCAGCTGACGCGGCGTGTGGCGCAGGGCCTTGAAGTCGTAATGCAGCGGCGCGGCGGCGCCGGTCAGGCGGCCGCCCAGATACACTTCGCCAGCATACTCGGACAGGTAGCGCATCGCCGGATGGGCGCGGTCCTCGGTGCCCAGCACCCGCCGCGCCTCGTGCGCCTTGTCCGGCATCCAGCGGTCGCTCACGTCCATCACCGCAATCAGCAGCCCCTCGGCATCGCGCAGGGCGATGCGCTCGCCGGGCGCGGCGAGCGCGGCGAAACCGGCGTCCACATCCAGGGTGAGCGGCATCGGCCACAGGGTGCCGTCGTCCAGGCGCATGTTCTCCACCACGCCATAGTAGTCGGCCTCGCTCATGAAGCCTTCCAGCGGCGAAAAACCGCCCGACAGCAGCAGCTCCACATCGCACAGCTGGCGCCGGCTTAAAGTCCATTCCGGCAAGCCCATGGCCTCGCGCTTGAGCACCTCGGGGTCGTCGGCATAGCATTCCTTGAGCGTGCCGCCGTAGGGGGGGATGGTGTGAATCATGCGTTGAATCTCCAGGCAATGTGGGGCTGGGGTCAGGGCTGCGTCGGCTGAATCCGAAACTTGTTGCAAAGCCAAGCGGATGCGGTGCTCGAAAATGTCGGCGGCAAGGAGGCCGCCGTAAAGCCTAAGAGGATGTATTCACGGTGTTTTTCGAGCACTGTATCCGCCTTGCGTCCGGTGGGATGCCTGGGTCATGGGCTCGCGGTTCGGGCGGTGCCGTAATGCCGCCCCACCCAGTCGCGGTATTCGCCGCTGAGGATGGGGCGCCACCAGTCTTCGTGCGCCAGATACCAGTCCACAGTCTGCTGCAGCCCGTCTTCGAAAGTGCGGCTCGGGGCATAGCCGAGTTCGCGCCGCAGGCGGGTCTCGTCGATGGCGTAGCGGCGGTCGTGGCCGGGGCGGTCGCGCACGAACTCGATGCGGCGGGCGTGCGGCGCGCCCGCCGGACGGCGTTCGTCCATGATCGCGCACAGGGCGTGCACCACCTCGAGGTTGGTGCGCTCGGCACCGCCGCCGATGTTGTAAGTCCGCCCGGGCTGGCCACCTTCGAGAATCAATTCGATGCCGCGGCAGTGGTCTTCCACGTGCAGCCAATCGCGCACGTTCTGACCGTCGCCGTAGATCGGCAGCGGCTTGCCGTCGAGCAGGTTGATCAGGCACAGCGGGATCAACTTTTCCGGAAACTGGTATGGGCCGTAATTGTTGGAGCAGTTGCTGATCGTGGTGGCCAGGCCATAGGTGTGGTGATAGGCGCGCACCAGATGGTCGGAGGCGGCCTTGCTGGCGGCATAGGGCGAGTTGGGGGCATAGGGGGTGGTTTCGCGAAACGGCGGATCGTCCGGTCCCAGGGAGCCGTATACCTCGTCGGTGGACACGTGATGGAAACGGTGCGCTGGCGCGGCGCGGTCTTCGAGCCAGGCGGCGCGGGCAGCCTTGAGCAGGCTGTGGGTGCCGAGCACGTTGGTGTCGATGAAGGCGTCGGGCCCGGCGATGGAGCGGTCGACATGGCTTTCGGCGGCGAAATGCACGATCGTGTCTATGTCTTCCTCGCGCAGCAGGCGCTCGACCCGATCGGTGTCGCGGATGTCACCGTGCACGAAGCGAAACTCAGGAAGGGCTTCGAGCGCGGCCAGGCTGGCGCGGTTGCCGGCGTAGGTTAACGCATCCAGCACCACCAGCCGGCCGCCACGATGGCGGGCCAGCCAGTAGTGGACGAAGTTGGCGCCGATGAAACCGGCGCCGCCGGTGACAAGCAGGCGTTGGGGGGTTTGGGTACTCATGATGTCGAAGGCATCTCGGTGGCAGGAGATCGGCGCGCCTCGCGCCGGCGGACGACCACTTCGGCCAGCACCGCGCGCAGCGCCTCGCGCCAGTGGGGGGCGGCCTGCCCCAGCACGCCCCAGGTGGCGCTCTTGTCGAGCACGGTGAAGGGCGCGCGCGGGGCGGGCGTGGGATATTCGGCGCTGGTCAGTGGCCGAACCGGAGCGGCGTGGCGGAGCAGGTCCAAGGCCTGCGCTTCTTCGCGGATGGCGACCGCGAAGTCGTACCAGGAGGCAACACCGGCTTCGGTCCAGTGATGGATGCCGCGGGCCTGCCGACGCACCAGCCCCCACAGCGCCGCCGCCAGCCCCGGCGCGCTGGTGGGGGTGCCGACCTGGTCGGCGACCACGCCCACGAAGGGGCGGCCGGGTTCGGCCATCAGGCGCAGCATGGTGAGCATGAAGTTGCGCCCGGTGGCGGCGTACACCCAGGCGGTACGGACGATCAGCGCGTCTTCGCCCAGCAGTTCCAGCGCTGCTTCCTCGCCGGCGCGCTTGCTCTGGCCGTACACGCCCAGGGGGCGGGGCGGGTCTTCGGGGCGGTAGGGCCGGCCCTGGCATCCGTCGAACACGAAATCGGTGGACACGTGCAGCAGGCGCGCGCCTTCTGCGGCGGCGTTCTCGGCCAGCAGGCGCACAGCGTCGGCGTTGATTGCAAAAGCGGCTTCGCGGTCTTCCTCGGCGCGGTCCACCGCGGTGTAGGCGGCGGCGTTGAGAATCCAGTCGGGGCGAAAAGCGGCGACCGCCCGCCGCACGGCGTCGGGATCGGTGATGTCCAGCGCCGCGCGGTCGAGGGCGCGCAGCGCGCAGGCGGGCGGGGCGGCCGCCACGAGGGCAGCGCCGAGCTGGCCGCCGGCGCCGGTGATCAGTACTTTCATGGATAGACCTCGGCTTCGCGAAAGCGCACGCCGGCGGCGTCCTTGGCCGACACCAGCGGCGCGGCGTGCGCGGGAATGGGCCAGGCGATGGCCAGATCGGGATCGTCCCAGCGAATGCAGCGTTCATGCTCGGGGGCGTAGTCGTCGCTGCACTTGTACACGAAATCGGCCTGTTCGCTCATGACATAAAAGCCGTGGGCGAAACCCGGCGGCACCCACAGCATGCGGTGGTTGTCTTCCGACAGCTCCACGCCCAGCCATCGCCCGAAGGTGGGCGAGGCGCGGCGCAGGTCCACGGCGACGTCGAAGACGCGCCCGGTGACCACGCGCACCAGTTTGCCCTGGGGCTTTTGGATCTGGTAGTGCAGGCCGCGCAGGATGCCCCGGCGGGAGCGGCTGTGGTTGTCCTGGACGAATTCGGCGTCTATGCCGGCGGCGCGAAACCTGGCGGCGTGCCAGGTTTCCAGGAAAAAGCCGCGCGCATCGCCATGCACATTGGGTTCGATGAGTACGACTTCGGGAATGGCGGTGGGCAAAAAACGCATCAGGGGTGGGCCTCCAGCAGACGCAGCAGATAGGCGCCGTAGCCGTTCTTGGCCAGCGGCGCGGCCAGGGCGCGCAGTTGCGCGTCGTCGATCCAGCCCAGGCGCCAAGCGATCTCTTCCGGGCAGGCGATCTTCAGCCCCTGGCGCTTTTCCACCACTTCGATGAAGTTGGCCGCTTCGAGCAGCGATTCGTGGGTGCCGGTGTCCAGCCAGGCCGTGCCGCGGCCCAGACGCGTGACCGCCAGCTCGCCGCGCTCCAGGTAGGCGCGGTTGACGTCGGTGATCTCCAGTTCGCCGCGCGCCGAGGGACGGATGCGCCGCGCGATGTCGACCACGTCACCGTCGTAGAAATACAGGCCGGTGACGGCGTAACTGGACTTCGGGCGGGCGGGTTTTTCCTCGATGTCGATCACCTTGCCCTCGGCGTCGAAGCTGACCACGCCGTAGCGCTCGGGATCCTTGACGTGATAGGCGAACACCCGCCCGCCGCGTTCCAGCCGCGCCGCTTCCTGCAGCTGGCGGCCGAGGCCGGGGCCGAAGAACAGGTTGTCGCCCAGCACCAGCGCCACCGGCCCGTCGCCTATGAACTCGGCGCCGATCAAGAATGCCTGCGCCAGCCCGTCGGGCGAGGGCTGTTCGGCATAGGACAGCGCAAGCCCCCACTGCGAACCGTCGCCGAGCAGGGTGCGAAAGCGCGGCAGATCGTGCGGCGTGGAAATGAGCAGGATGTCGCGGATCCCCGCCAGCATCAGCGTGGACAGGGGGTAGTAGATCATCGGCTTGTCATACACCGGCAGCAGTTGCTTGCACACGGCGTGCGTGAGGGGATACAGGCGGGTGCCCGAGCCGCCGGCGAGGAGGATGCCTTTCATGATTGCAATGGAAACTCCGATGTCATTGGATCGCCCTTGATCGCGTTTTTCCATTCGGGTTATTGATTGTCCGGCGAAGTGTAACGCAAGTATCCTCTCTTGTCCTGGTTCAGTACATATGAGACACGGAGACCTCGGGGACCTCATACCCGGCCTCACGAAGATACTCGGCCGGGGTGCGCTGCTGCAATGCCTGATGAGGGCGCAGCAGGTTGTAGACCTGTTCCCACCATTGCACCAGGGGACGAAGCGCCCGTATCGTGGTCGGTAGCGGGTAGCTGGCATAGAACGCGT
>JALUXU010000070.1 GCA_027013225.1 Acidihalobacter sp.
TTCAAGCAATACATTGAGCAACAGGAAAGGCCGGAGTGATCGCCCTGTTGGCGATAGCGCCGCTTCACCACCCCCTGAAGCGGCTTCGCCGTTACAGGCGGAGCACTGCGGCGCGTTCTGGTAGAATCTACTGCAGAACAGGATGGATATTGACCCCATGTTTGAGGTCAGCTCATCAGAGCATCTTTCAATCTTAAACGATCACAAACTCGGCGTCCTATCCTGACTCGCTTGGCCCTATCCTCTTTCCGCCAAAGACTTCAAGGAATTCTCCTTGAAACACTTTTTGACTTGATGAGATATTTTTATGTCCGAAAAAATAGTCGTCATGCTGCTAAACCTCGATCTTGAAGCGGCTGGCACATTGGGAGCGCCTTTTTTCCAGGCAACGGTGGCCGCCGCCATGGACATTGAAGTAGAAATTTATTTTGCCGCGCGCACGACCCGCCTACTTATCAAGGGTGTCGCAGATAAGATTTTCCCTGGCTCAGCCAAAGAAAAATCCGTCTATTCTTTCATGCAGGACGCCCATGAAGCCGGTGTGAAGTTCTACGCCTGCGCGGGTGCGATAGATGAAAACGGCTTGACACTCGACAACGCCATCGAGGAACTGGATGGCGTGCGAGGCGGAGGCGCCTTCATCGGCGAAGTGGTAGAAGAAGGCGTGGCCACACTCACGTATTGAACCGCCGCATCTCGAGCAGGAATCGAGGTGTCTACTGATAATGTGCTGAATAACAGATAATAATATCGTTATTCAGCACATTATCAATTTCTTTCAGTGGCCTGATGAACTCTTTGGACTAGACAGCACGACAATGAGGAATTGCTACTGCATTCATTGAATCAGAGGCTCTTCTGGGCCGGGTTTTTCCTTACATTCTAGGAATATCCGGCGGGCGCAATGGCGGCAAATATCCGGATCGAGCTTGTTTTCAACGATGTCATGCAACGCTTTGCTTTTGCTTTCATATATGTTTTCTGGACCGATGTCCTTAATAAACCCGCCCCGCTTGAGGACTCTGCAGGCTCCCGGTCTGACTCGATACAGGTAAAGTCCACCACCGGCCTGACGCCTGGCACGAGCTTCCTGGGCTAAATATTCGGCGCCTGCCACATCGACAAAATTCATACCTGAAGCAATGAGCAATAGACGTTTCTGACCAGGCTTGTTCTCGGAAAAATCCCTCAAGGTATCGCGAAGATGGCTTACCGCACCGAAGAACAGCGAACCATCGATGCGCACAATCTTTAACTGGGGGCATTCCGGCAGATCGGGGTTGGTTGTGAACTTCCGGCCTGGGCTGGCAGGATCAGGTACTCTAACCAGGATTCTTGGGCGGGATGTGCGGTAGAGATACGCTATCAGTGAAGCAACAACGCCTACCATGATGGCGAATTCAAGGTCCATCAACAGCACCGAGAAAAATGTGACTGCCAATACAGTGGCTTCCGAGCGGCTGCTTTTAAGAATGATCTTGATATGATGGAAGTCAATCAGACCCCACGCCACCAGCATCAAAATACCGGCCATGGCCGCATTGGGCAGATAGCTGGCGTAAGGGGCCACCACCAACACGATACCCATTAGCATTGCGCCGGCAAAAGCGGCGGCCAACGGTGTGCGAGCACCCGCCTCGAAATTCACACCGGAGCGGTTGAACGACCCTGTCGCCACATAAGCCGAAAAGAAACTGCCTATCACGTTCGACAAGCCCTGGCCAATGAACTCCTGGTTGCCGTCGACATGCTGACCGGAGCGTACAGCGATGGAGCGGGATATGGATACCGCTTCAGTAAGCGCAAGAACCGTCACGGCGATTGCACCCGGCAGCAGTTCTTTGAATGCCGCCAGCGAGAATTCCGGCGATGACAGGGGCGGCAAGGAGGCCGGCAATGCGCCTACGGTGATGATACCCGTCACGCCTTGACCATAGATCCTGTTGAGCACGAAGGCGAGTAAGGAACCGATGACCATGGCGGCAATCATGTACGGAAAACGCTTCACATAGCGTTTGAAAAGCAGACCGGAAATCAGCGTGGTGACGCTGACCGCCACGACCCAAAGATTGATTTCAGTTGCATGCTGTCCAATATGCATGATGACTTCGTGGGGATGCAGGCCACGTGGAATGGACATGCCCAAGAAATTTTTGAACTGGCTGACAGCGATCAAGATGGCGGCACCGGCGGTAAAACCGATAATCACCGAATGGGATATGAAATTGACCAGGGTTCCAAGACGGGCGGCTCCCATTGCAACCTGGATGAGACCGACGAGGAATGTCATTGTCAGTGCCAGATGCACGAACTCAGGGCTACCGGGCGTAGCGTGCAGCGATAGCACTGACAGCAGCACGATGGAAGCCGCTGTCGTAGGGCCAGAGACCAAATGCCAAGACGAGCCAAAAAAGGCGGCCACGATGGCAGGTATCATGGCCGTATAGAGACCATACTCCAGCGGCATGCCGGCGATGGCTGCAAAGGCGACGCCTTGTGGAAGTACCAAAATAGCGCCGGTCAAACCCGCCATGAAATCCGCTTTGACCGTGTCCCGGCCCACATTCGGAAGCCATTGCATGAACGGAAACAGCGTCTTTACCCAGTTTGGCAATTTTTTCGTGCTGACAGTATCCAAATACCCACTCCTGTAATAATGAGCTCGGCATCAGCGCCAAGCTGGTTTGTTCTTGGCAAAACTGGCTTGCCCCCTTTGGGAAACTCTGATTGATCCAGAGTTTCCAGCCAGCCACGGACACCCCTTAGACTCGGGTACGCAGCTGCTTAATTTTACGCATGCAAAGTCCGGGCAGGTGCCAGACTTCGCGGCTCTAAAAAATCCAGGACGAATTTCTCAGAGCTTTATTAGATTTGGGTGATAGTATAACCCAAGTAATAAAGACGCTTTAGGGCTTATGGTTTCATAAGAGCAGGTTATTGAAAGAGATGACGAATAATTTTATGGCAGACTCGAGCGCTCTTGAGCGGGCTATTGAGAAAAATGTGCGTGCCGCGCTGGAAGAAGATATTGGCACGGGCGATCTCACCGCCTCGCTTATACCTGAGGCCGCGTACGCCGAAGCGACGGTGATTTCGCGAGAGCCTGCCATCATCTGTGGCACCTTCTGGTTCGAAAGGGTTTTCGCGCACATTGATCCGCGCGTCAATATACATTGGAAAATCAACGAGGGGGAACGAGCGGCCGCCAATGAAACTCTGTGCCAACTGGCTGGCCCCGCACGAGCACTTCTTAGCGGTGAGAGAACAGCGTTGAATTTTCTGCAGACCTTGTCGGGGACAGCAACCGTCACCCGAGAATACGTGCAAAAACTTAAAGGTAGCCGCACGAAACTTCTTGATACCCGCAAGACCCTGCCTGGTTTGCGCATGGCGCAAAAATACGCCGTTCAGTGCGGGGGCGGCCTGAATCATCGCATGGGGCTGTATGACGCGATCTTGATCAAGGAAAATCATATCGCCGCAGCTGGCTCGATTTTCGATGCAGTAATGCAGGCCCGCAAAATCTCTCCTGGCGTGACGGTGGAGGTGGAAACCGAGAACCTGGAAGAACTTGAGCAAGCGCTTGCATCAGGGGCCGACATCATCATGCTGGATGAATTTTCACTGGATCAGATCCGTGAAGCTGTACGTCGGGTACAAGGGAGGGCCAAGCTCGAGGTTTCCGGAAATATCAATGCCTCAAGTCTAAAGGAGCTCGCGGAACTGGGGGTGGACTATGTTTCGATCGGCGCCTTGACCAAACATTTGCGAGCGATTGATTTGTCAATGCGTTTTTCCCGCATAAGCGATTGATTCACCACCAGCGCTCGAATACCAGGCGCTCCGCATCCACCCCCAAAGCCTTGAGGCCGGCTTCCGTTTCATCCACAAAAGACGGCGCGCCGCAAAAGTAATAACTGGCCTGCTCTTCCAGGCCATATTCGCTTTGCAACACATTGAGTATGCGCCCTTGCGTCCCTGACCATCCAGGCTTGGGCCGGCTCAACATAAACGTACTCTCAAGTCTGGGATGTTCCCTGGCCAGATTCATGAGTTCTTCACGAAACAAAAATTCCACGGGATCATTCACAGCATATATCAATGTTTGCGAAACATCAGGATGTATTTCGCATACATGCGCGATGATGCCCATAATCGGAGTAACTCCTATCCCCACGGCCAGATGGAAAAGACGCTTACCATGCGCCGGGCTATAGTAAAAAGTCCCCTGCCCCTGTGAAATGCGCACAGTGTCACCGCGGCATGCCTGGTGGCGTAGCCAATGCGTGGCAGGATGACTCCGCCCTTCTTTTACAGCGATGCGAATTCGTCCCGGCGTGCTAGGTGTAGATGTAATCGAGTATCCACCTACACCTTCTGGGGTAAAAAGGTCGATCCATTGGCCCGGCTGGTAATAAAAATGCTGCCCCCCATATTCCAGCCAGAAAACAGTAACACTTGGAGTCGCGGGCAAAATGGAAACAATCCGGGCTTCTACCCCATTAACCGGCATGCCATGAGTTTTAGAAATGGAGTTTGATACCGACGTGGATGTTGTCATCGAGGTTGTAACCACCGTAATTGTTCAGATCGGTGTGAAGGTACCGATAACCAATATAGGCAGTCGCCCCTGGAGTCACCTCGACCTGATAGTTGATCCCCAGATCAGTGAATGATTTTCCATCGCTGAAGGTGGTGATATCCGGGGCATAGTGGGCATCTACCACTGCAGCCATGGGCATATGGCCAGGAATGGTGTACATGGCCAACCCGCCCAATGTGATGGCTTCGATATTGTTGCTGGGGTCATGGATATGGGCCGCGTAAGCCTTGACACCCAACCCAAAAGTCAAGGGGGATTTGCCAGCAGGTATACCTTGGACCAAAAGCCCGACGCTACCCATGTAGTCACTATTTTTGTTTACAAAAACTCCGAAACCCAGTTCCGCCCCTCCATAACCGAGCAAACCGGAGTTGGTCAGAAAGCGCAATTCAGCTGTTTTCCCACCCAACTGGAACTCCAGACTATTGGCCATGACGGCAGAACTTGCAGCAAATAAAACGGCTCCCAAAATAAATTTCAAGCGCATGGACATTCTCCCTTAAATAATGCATTTTGATTACAAACAGCAATGAGTTTAGCATCTCACAAAGATACCTGACAGCCGCCTCAGGATGGAGACGGGAGGTTCCCAAAATGATAAGGATTGCGGCTTTTCTGGGAGCAATGCTCGGCGGCTGGGTTGGTTGGGACCTTGGCCAGAATGCGGGCGTAGGTGCAGCTTTTGCATTGAGCTCTCTGGGTTCGATCGCCGGCGTTTTCGCTGGCTGGTGGATGATCCGACGCTTTTTCGTATAGCCTCGATCATCGCATCATGATTCTTAACCCATCTTTGTCACCCCCTCTGAAAGTAGCTTGCAATTCAGTCAGTTGGTGCAAAGAAAATCGCCGAGTGGCACTACATGGCGATGATTTTGTGAAAACGGGTGTCAGTGGATGAGCTTTTGT
>JALUXU010000071.1 GCA_027013225.1 Acidihalobacter sp.
ATGATCTTCGGGGACATAATCTTCAACGCTGGGTGGGAGCAGCCGCATTTGAGTGCGAGAAGTGCCTTCAAGATGTCTCATAAAAAACAACCGCGAGCCCCGTCGCGGTTGTTTTGCCAGCTTCGGAGAGTGTTTTCACACAGTCTCTATCAGGCCGCTTTTTCGTTCCCGCTCAGCCGCACGAGCACCTTGTTCTCCCGCCAGAATCCGTTATGCTGCGGCGACAATCCTCCAAGCATCGCCAGGGAATCGCTAATGAAGAAATTACCCGCTCAGAACACGGCCCGCAACGAACCTTCTCGGCGAGCCTCGGAATTCGAAAGCCGTTTGGCACTGGGTTTTAGCCTGACAGAACGCCTCCATTCATTGATGGCCATCATGGTTCTGGAATTCAGGTCTCCCCTCCTCGACAAGTGGCCCGAGAACAAAAAAGCAGAACTGGCGGAGCGCCTTCCCGCCAGACTGCAGGAAGCCATGCGTTCGATTGACTATGTCGGCCCCATAGCCTTCCCGGGCAGCGTTGAAATCGTGGCCAGCATCAACACCGTAGAGGAAATCGAAGCCATCATTCACAGGCTCCGACGCGTGCTGACCGAACCCGAACTGGACTTGCCGGACCTGGGAACGAGTATCGGGATCGCCGTATATCCGTTCGACACGGGATCCCCCGATGCCTTGCGCCAACTCGCAGCGCAAACGGCATCGGCATGGATCGAACGCGGCGGTCACCAGACGCATTTTGCCAATTCTGAGCTCGAAGCCTGGCATCAAACGACGAATGAAATCCAAGAGGCGATGGTCCGCGGACTCGGACACGGCAAGTTCGAAGTGCTGTATCAGCCAATCATCGAGGCCAGGGGCGAAGGTTCTTGCGCCGTTGAGGCGCTGATCCATTGGCGTGGCGCCAACACCTCCATCCCGATCGCCACCGACTGGCTTCTGTCCTTGGCGGCACGTCACGACTGGCTGATGAATGAGCTCGATGACTGGGTGTTCCAAAATGTGGCGACTGATGCGCCAGGCCTCATGGGCCGGAACGGCAGCCCGCTAGCGGTTAGCCTCAATATCAGCCTGAATGCGATCGAGCGCGGTGAATTCACGTCTTCATTGCGGCATCACTTGCAAAATCATGTCGGTCTCGATCCCACGAGGCTTATATTCGAGCTTCCATCGAAGGCTTTGACGCTTGACCGCCAACGCCTGGAAAACGTCATTGGCGCCGGCCGCGAGATGGGGATTCGTTGGGCCGTCAACATCGATGCCCGGCATCTGCCATTGGCATCCATGGCCGAGTTTGGCTTCGAGTGGATCAAGCTCGATACCCGCCCATTGCTCGGCCCATTATCGAAACACGATACGATGGGTACACTGCGCGCCATGGGCGATCTGATTCGCTCGCTGGGCAGCCGGATAGTTTTTACCCACATTGAAGACAAACGTCTGGCTTCCGCAATGCGTACAGGAACGAGTGCCCTGCTGCAAGGCTACGCGATCGCAAGACCCATGCCGGTGAGCGAATTGCGCCGCTGGCCGGAAACCATGGGCTGAATGCGCGCCGCTAGCGTTTGCGCTCCACATTGATGACATTGCTCAATTGCGAAAGGCTATCCAATACCCGGGCCAATTGTGGCAGGCCCAGGATCTCTATCTCAAGATCCATGGTGACGCTTTGATCTTGCGGATGGGTGCGCGTATTCACCGCCAATACGTTGATCTTTTCGTTGCTTTGCGTTTGCGTGATGTCTCGCAGCAATCCTTGGCGATCGAAGGCATCGATATGAATATCGCCTCTTTTGAATTTCGAGTGGGCAGCCTACCTCCATTCTTGATGGATGGTGGAGTACCGACATGACCAACCCAATGTTTGAAGCGGCTCTTGGTGGGGCTGAACCCCGGCACGTTGAAGGGTGCGATTTGATGCTGGCGACAAGAGGCTGACCATCGTCATTGACTTCGCTGCCGGCAGCCGCTTCAGTCATCCAGACGCCCCCGGCCTGCACCCGGTGCACGACACCCAGATCAAGCGCTACCGGCACCTGAACTTCTTCCAGCACGAATGCTGACTGGAAGTCCGCGTTCCCCGTGTCCGGCTGCCTGATAGGCGCGTGGCTACACCCGATTCGAAACCATGCGCACCGTCATCTTCCTCATCGCTGGCAAACTCGACTTCCACAGGATCAACCAACAGGCATGCTAACCCACTCGTTTTTCAAAAGCGCC
>JALUXU010000072.1 GCA_027013225.1 Acidihalobacter sp.
AGATTGATGTGGGCAATAACCATGGCGCAGTGGGATCGGCTTGAGACGCCGCTTCAATCCACAGTGGTGGTTGATGATCGGTGCGGCCACGGAAAGGTCCGCATGAGAAGCATGGCTTCGGTGCCGCTTTGCGTGAAGACGGCAGTCATGGGACATTCATCCCGTGGGTGAAATCATGAAAATGACTACGATCATCATCGTATCCAATGATCATCAGGCAACCAGGCATCGAGCACCACTCGAAGTCACGGATTCAGGATAAAAATAGCCATTTGCATGTTTGTATCAACAGATGCCAAAAGTATCCTCACCGAGCCTGAACGTGTTCTGTGGTTTGTTTCCCAAAAACAGCTAAACTTACGCGAGGAAATTAAAAAAGTTACGCAATGGGCATCCAGCCGCTTGGCAATTCAAATTTGTTTCGCATGATCGATCTGCAGCCAGGGGTGGTTGTGGTGATGTTCACGGCTGCGGCTTGCGGCGCCTGCCGGCAAATGCATGCGGCCCTGGAACAGTGTCCTGAACTCAACGTGATCGAGGTGGATGCCGGGGAGGAGCAGGCTTTGGCGAACGAATTCGAGGTGTTTCATTTACCGGCATTATTCGTTTATCGGAATGGATATTACCATGGCGCTCTGGAAGTGGAGCCTTTGCCGTCTCATATCCGCGCTGAAATTGAGGCTTTGCTGGCGCGTCCGCCTCAGGATCCGCCATGAAGGTTGATGCCCAGGGATGGTTGGACGCAGCGATGAGGCGCAGATCGCCTAATGCCGACCGCCGTCCCGAAGGGTGTGTGCCGGAACTGATTGTGATCCATGGCATCAGTTTGCCGCCGGGAGAATTCGGAGGGGAATGGATAGACGCCTTGTTCACCAACCGTCTCGATCCTTCTGCTCATCCTTTCTTTGAGCGCATTGCTCATCTGCGCGTTTCCGCGCATTTGCTGATTCGGCGCGATGGAGCGCTGGTGCAATATGTCCCTTTCAAAGAGCGCGCATGGCATGCCGGCGCTTCGTATCATGGCCTGCGTTCGAATTGTAATGATTTCTCTATAGGAATCGAGCTGGAAGGAACCGATGTCGTGCCTTATACCGATGCGCAATACGGCAATCTGGCGCAGGTGATCGCCGCCCTGTTGCGATCTTATCCGGGGTTGTCGCGTGAACGGATCAGTGGACATTGCGACATTGCGCCGGGTAGGAAAACCGATCCTGGGCCGAGTTTCGACTGGGGCCGCTTGCATCGCAATCTGGCTCGGATATTTTATCCAGTCACCAATAGAGCCTAATAAGGTGCTGATTGGCAATGGTGATTTTTGTATGTCAGTAGGGAATGAAATATACCCGGCCGAGACAGAACACATACCTTTACCGCAGAATTTTCTATGAATAGGAGCGGAATATGACATTGTTGGCATTGCTTCTTGCCATTGTAGCGGAACGCTTGTTCGGCTACATGGCCACTTTCCGGCGCGCCATTTTCGTTCGTTACGTCACAATATTCGATGACGTGTGGCGTCGGCTGGGATTGCGGCACGATGGACTGCGTCTGTTTTTATTGCTCATCGTGCCGACAGTGGCGATCGGTTGGACCGCCTTGTGGCTCAGTGAGCTTTGGTTCGGTTTGATTTGGATTTTGTTCGCCTTTGCGGTGTTGTTTCTTTCTTTCGGCCCCGAAGATCTGGAAAGCGATATTCATGCTTATGTGGATGCGTTTGCCCTGGGCGATCCAGTGCGGCAATGGCGGGCTGCGAGCCGCTTCATGGAGCCTTCAGAAGTGCCCGAAGAGGCAGTCGAACGGGCGCGATCCTTAGCTGAGGCTGCGTTTGTCGAATCCAATCGCCGTGTGTTCACTCCAATGTTCTGGTTCATCTTGCTCGGGCCCGCCGGTGCGCTCGTTTGTCGTCTGATCGCCGTAGTCGCTGATATGGGATCGAGCTTGGACGAGATGCAAGAGCAGTCGGGTGATTTCGGGGCCAGGCGTGATCTTGCGCGCCTGGCTTCGGGTTTTGGGGCTTTTCTTGAATGGGTGCCGGCACGATTGGCAGCGATCGGCTATGCGCTAACGGGAAGTTTCGACCACGCTTTTGATGGCTTGCGGCGTTTTTTTTGGAGTAGGGGTACGTCCATGGTGGAGAATACGCACCAATTGCTAAGGATGAGCGGAGCGGGGGCGGTTCGTTTGCATGAGCGGCTTGATGAGAACGAGGGAGTTGATGTCACGGTCGTGGGGGCGTTGTACTCCGCGGTCATTGATCATATCCATAGAAACGTCATCGTATGGTTGACAGTGGTTGCTTTTATGACGCTGGGGGAATGGTTGGCGTGAAAAAAGAGACTTGCGGAAATGACCAGACCGGGTGTTGTGCGGACTCCTACCTGAAAGTTTCCTGTATTGAGGTGAGGCATCGGTTTTCGCAGCAAGGTCATCTCAGGCGAAGAGAATCGCTATATTCAGCGATCACTTCAGGCGGCGGCTTCCGTTATCCATTTTCTGCGATTCGCAGCCACAATTTTCCAGGCTGATCGCATGAGTAATTCTTTGTTGGCCCTGATACGCGGCGCGGGAAAATTGTTTGGCCTATCGTTTTGTGGTTATCAGTATCGTAGCAACAGCCACCTCTTGGGGGAAAAATTGGCCGTGGCTTTTACTCATGAAGAAAAAGCCGTGTTGAGCATGCGTTCCATGCTGGAATCAGGACATCACATCAATGGGCGCCAATTCAGATTTTTTCGCATCGCTTTGCGTTCTGCGGGCAATGCGACCTTTATGGCGATTCTCGGGATAGAAGTGCCTCAGGCAGAAGATACTCGACAGGCATTGATGCGACAGCGCGATTTCTACCTGGCTCTTTCCGAGGTCAACCAAGCATTGATTCAGGAGGATTTGACGCCCACGGCCGATCGCGCATACGAGGTTGTTTGCCGCATCATCGTGCAACACACGACGGCATTGCTGAGCGCGATCGCCAAAATCGATTATGA
>JALUXU010000073.1 GCA_027013225.1 Acidihalobacter sp.
CCAATCCACGAATATCAGCATGATCCACCGTCGCAGTCTGCCGGATCCTGTCCTGACCCAAGGGGCCTGTCATCGGGAGGTGCAACATGTGAAGTCCGTGCAAGCCTTGACAGGTCAAAACATATCAACCCGCCTATTCTCAGCGAACCTGAGTTTTATGTAGAAGAATAGAAACCCCTCTTAAACTTCTTCATTACTGCGGCATTTTGGACGCACGTGCCAATGCAAACACCTTGCAAACATAATCCGCCACCCTGGCGGGCAAACGTGTTTTCATCCATGAAAACGCAGCGGATATATTTTCTGGCGGTTGTTCGCTTTCTTTTAATGCCCGCACGACATTGGTTACCCCAAAATTGTAAGCTGCCAGCGCAAGCGCCAACCTTACCTTTGACGGATAGCCATTGAAATAGTGCTTTTCCAGGTAAGCGAGATAGGAGGCTCCGATGACGATATTGTTCCACCAGTCGAGCAAATACTCATCGGAAGGCACGATCGGTTTTCCGCTATAGGTCAAATAACCCATGAACCCGCCGCTGCGCGGGCGGAGCTGCATCAATCCGATGGCGCCGCTGCTTGATCTCGCCCGCGGATCGCCGCTTGATTCCAGGTATATGACGGCTGCGAGTACCCGTGGAGGAATGCCGCTGTGTTGCGAGGCGTAGATCAGGCCGGCGTGATAGGTTTTTTCTATTTGTCGCACCGTCATTGCATGGGCTTGCAAGCCCGTCAGGGCGAAATAACACATCGCGCTCCAAGCTGTATATAGGGATAGCTTTCGCATTACATCCTCCTGAATATTTTTATCCTTCTTCAAAAGATGATCCCATGAATCCATGCAAGTCCGCAAAATTCATGGCTGATGCATGAAAACACGAAGCCAAGTCAATCAAGAAGCATGGGAAATCAAGCGAAGGTGCCCGAGTGGAGAAAATGACAGATCTCTGCGCCGACAGAGAGGGAAAACAGCATGCCGAAATGACCATATGGCACGCAAAGATGTGCGTGTATCCAAAAAGCACGTGTTTCCTCTACCGCCACCGTGCCATCATGAGGTGCTGACAAAGGGGCGCCCAACAGAACAGGGATGCCTGGGCGCGGGCGGGTGCCGGCAATCATACCGACGTCCCGTCCTCCGGCCCAGGCCGGTGCGCCGCCCAGCAGGCCGCGCTCCACGCTTCTTCCCAGCAACAAACGACCCAGCACCGGAATCGAGGCTGCATGCTGCGCGGCTGCACTACCCACAACCGGACTTCCAAGCATGACGATTCTTCCCGGCCGCTGCATAGGCGCCTGCTCGAAAAGGTGCAGCAACACGAGCCCGCCCAAGCTGTGGGCGACGAAATGCACAACGTCCGCTTCCAGCGTATCGACAAAGCGACCGAGACGGCGTGCATTCTCAGCAGGACTGCGGAGCAGGCTATGATAATAAAAAGGCCGGACGACATAATCACATGCCTTGAGGCGTCGCCGCAAAACGGACATTTCCAGCCCTGTCATCCACAAGCCATGCAAGGTGACGACGACTTCACGCATCGCTTCATTCCGGCAGACAATGTTCGATGGCCAAGCTGTTACTCCAAGAACTCGCCCGCCGTATCGCCTCCCCGCGAGAAAGCCAGAGCGCTGCGAGATGCTCCTTAGGATTGAGCCGCACCTTGAGTTTTTCAGGCAGTATTAGACGAAAAGCGTGTTCCAGGTTGTACGTGACGTCTGGTGCATATCGGGCTTTCCAGGGTGGGACGATAGGGAAGCGTTGGCTTAGGTGACAATCTTCGGGCCGCGCCTCAATGCCCGTTTCCTCACGCAATTCACGCGCCGCAGCTTCCGCAGGCGTCTCGTCCAACTCTAGGCTGCCGGTGACCGATTGCCAGAAACCCTTGGGCTCGCGCCGTTCCATCAGCAACACATCGCCATTCCGGGTGCCGATCACTACCAACACCGATTCTGGACGCTTCCACCCGTCGGACATGCCAACCTCCGCCTGTTCTATGGTTTATGGCGCAGACGCAGGTTCAACTCCCGTAATTGCAGATCGCCCACCGGTGCCGGGGCGTGAGTGAGCGGACAGGCCGCTGTTTGCGTTTTCGGGAAAGCAATGACATCACGAATGGACGCTCCACCCGTCATCAGCATCACCAGTCGATCCAAGCCGAAGGCGATGCCGCCATGCGGTGGTGCGCCGTACCGCAACGCATCGAGTAGAAAACCGAATTTCTCCCGCGCTTCTTCTGGGCCAATCCCCAGCAGATCGAACACCGCTTGCTGCATACGGGGGTCGTGGATACGCACCGATCCTCCGCCGATTTCAGTGCCATTGAGCACCATGTCGTAAGCGCGGGAGAGAATTTCTCCCGGCTTGTCTGTCAATTGCTCTATCGAATCGGCCCGTGGCGAGGTAAAAGGGTGATGCAGCGACACCCAGCGATTCTCCTTATCGTCAAATTCGAACATTGGAAAATCGACCACCCACAAAGGCCGCCAACCCCGCTCGACCAACCCCCGGTCATGTCCAAGACAAGTCCGCAGCGCGCCCAATGCTTCATTGACGATGCGCGCTTTGTCCGCACCGAAGAATAAAATATCGCCAGTCTCAGCATCGCTGCGATCGAGCAAATCAACGATCACTTCATCCGGCAAAAACTTGAGTATTGGCGATTGCAATCCAGCGCGGCCCGCATGTAAATCGTTGATCTTGATCCAGGCAAGACCCTTGGCGCCGTAACGCGCAACATAGGCGGTGTAATCATCGATTTCCTTACGCGACAAAGCACCTCCACCCGGAAGACGCAATAAAGCCACGCGCCCGTGAGGATCGTTGGCCGGGCCGGAAAACACCTTGAATTCGACCTTGCGCATCAAATCCGTCACATCAACCAATTCCAGCGGAATACGCAGGTCAGGCTTATCCGAACCAAAACGCTGCATAGCCTCGGCATAGCTCATGCGAGGAAAGGGGTTCGGCAGCGCCACTTCAAGAATTTGAGCGAACAATTCTCTAATCAGATCTTCGGCCACATCCATCACCGCGTCTTCATCCACAAACGACATTTCCATGTCGAGCTGTGTGAATTCAGGTTGACGGTCAGCGCGCAGATCCTCATCGCGGAAACATTTGACAATCTGGTAATAGCGATCCATGCCACCGATCATCAGCAACTGTTTGAACAGTTGTGGAGATTGCGGCAGGGCAAAAAAACTGCCGGGATGGGTACGGCTGGGCACCAGATAGTCGCGTGCGCCTTCAGGCGTGGAACGGGTGAGCATCGGCGTTTCTATGTCAAGGAACTCCTGCTCATCGAGACGACGGCGCAAAGTGCGAGTGATGCGCGCCCGCAGTTGAATTCTTTGTTGCATCTGCGGGCGCCGCAAATCGATATAACGATATCGCAGGCGGACCTCCTCGCTCACATCATCCTCATCCATCTGGAAGGGGATCGGCTCGGCCGCATTGAGAATTTCGAGCTCAAGTCCCAGCACCTCCACTTGACCACTGGGCAGTTCCGGATTCTCGGTGCCTTCCGGTCGCCGGCGAACTTGTCCGCGCACGCGGAGCACATATTCATTGCGCACCCGTTCGGCAGTCATGAATACGTCCGGAAGATCCGGATCGAACACGATTTGAACGACACCCTCGCGATCGCGAAGATCGATAAATATGACGCCGCCGTGATCTCGGCGACGGTTGACCCAGCCGCTGAGAACGATTTCCTGATCTATCAGAGCCTCATTCGCGGCCCCGCAATAATGAGTACGCATGTTCAATGCATTGCTTCCTGTTGTTTTCTTTGAAATTCAAGAGCCATCCTAATGGATTCCGCCAGCCTGCATCATCGGGATCGATATTCGAACCGCTCCTGTCCAATTGAATATGGTACGAGGCGCGCACCCCACCGGACAAGCCAATTGCCCCCCTCAGACACGACCACTCCCTGATAGAGAAAAATATCGTTGATTTTCACGCATGGCTCGCATATGAACTCCTGCGTCTAGTTTCTGGCCGCGTAGAAATCACGAAAGATTTTGTTGCGAAAGCCATTGTTCAGGCGCATTGCAGCAGAAAACGCCATACGCAACAACGCCCGCTTTAGTCTATCCGGCATAGCGGCACCCGAAGTGCTTGCATGACGTAACGTATGGCCCTTATCCATTAATGTGCGGATAGATGGCGATCCGCATTCCGCCATATCCTGCCAGATAGCCGGGCTCGATTCTAGCGGGTATTTTTTATAGCGCCTTTCATGCTAATCAGGAGGGTGCATTCCAAAAATTTGGTAAAATACTCTTAGAATCACTCCCCCCTTCCACTTCAATAACATGACAAACCAGAATAACAACCAAAACCCCGGCAAGCCAGTTTACGCCCGTATGGCGCTGATAGATCCGCGCGGCGCCCATGAGCGACCGCTCATGAACGGCTATGTATCGTTTCGCTCGGTAGAAGACATGTTGGCCGCAAACTGCCAGTTGTTGGAGTTGTTTTGCACGAGATGGACAAACCAGCACAAGTCGAGGCAGCCTGGCTGATAAGAAAATCGCCGCTATGGGTGATCCCGACCTACACCACCCAATAAAAACCCGCACCCATTACTCGATGGACGGATGAATCTGGACGATGCGCGGCATGCGGCCTTGTACATGCATAACTTGCTGCTCAGCTGAACCTCGAACCCGCCTCCTTAGGGCTTGAGGAGCGCATTTTGGTTTGTTTGTACATTCGCGGAGGGGGTTGGCTGATTCCGGAACAGCGAACAAGCCTACTGAAATTATACCATTACCCGTAGCAGAGGCATTGGTTCGAGCGAGGGACCAGCCTGAAGAAACACTCGCTGACTTGCTCAGACGCAGGCTTCTCCAGCAACATGATCTTATTGATCGAACTCGCCACTGCCCAAGCTGTGGCAGCGGCCATCACAACTATAGGGAACCTCTAAAAATTCACCGCCGAACATGGAGATCATAGGGTCACCGAAAGCGAACGAGAGCCAAGCGATGCAGCCCGGATTCTTCGACCTTGATGAGCGCCACGAGCAACTGGAAAAGCTGGGTGACCCACTGCCGGAACTGGCCCGTGTGGTCGACTGGGAAAGTTTCCGCCCGGTGCTTGAAAAAGCGCATCAGAAAGAGCGCAAGAGCAATGCCGGTCGCA